>JBKHBH010000020.1:0-29496 GCA_046542505.1 Thermovirgaceae bacterium
GATCCCATACTTGACCCCTTCCCTTTCGGCCTTGCGGAATCGCTGGAAAGGTATGTCAGCTTCAGGAATCGGCACCCGTCGGTAAAAATGCTCATGGGCATCGGGAACCAGACGGAACTGGTCGAAGCCGATTCAACGGGGATCAATGCATTTCTGGCAGCCGTCTGTGAAGAGCTGTCCATTGAAGCGGTGCTGACGACCTCCGTCATATCCTGGGCGGCGGGGGCTGTGAAGGAATTTGACCTGGCCCGACGTCTCATGGCATGGGCAAAACGTGAAGGAAGTGTCCCGAAGTATGCCGGTGCCGGACTCGTGACATTGCGTGATTTGCCCCATGAGATGTTTGCAGAGGAGGAATTGTTCCAGATGCACAAGGCGTTGCGGGACAAGAATTACAGGATTTTCGTGACGCCTCCGGTTCTGTGTGTCTTTAACCGTGACGTTTTCATAAAGAGTGAATCGGCGAAAGAGATTTGGGAACAGTTGAGTGATCTGGATCCTTCTCATGCCTTTTATCTGGGCCGGGAGCTGGAAAAGGCCGAAACAGCCCTGAAACTCGGCAAGCGCTATGTCCAGGACCAGCCTTTGGACTGGGGGTACGCATCGAAATCATGATCATCGAGACGATATTAAGTACGCGGGATGAAAAGGGCATGCCGAATTTTGCTCCCATGGGAATTGAACAGACTCCCTCCGGCTGTGTGACGGTCCGCCCTTTCAGGACAAGCCGGACCTGGCGAAATCTTTGTTCCGATTCTTTTGCCGTCGTGAACGTTGTCGAGCCGGCATTGCCTTTCGTTTTGTCCGCGCTGGGGTCCCTGGACCTTCCGACCTTCCCGGCGAGGAAAATACCTTGCATGGTGCTCCAGGCGGCATCGCGATGGATGGAGCTTGAACTCGCAGGCCGAAAACAGGATGAGCATCGGGGAAATTGCCTGTTCCGGGTCGTCCACGAAGAGGGACTCCGGTTTTTCCAGGGTCATAACAGGGCCAGGTGTGCCCTTGTCGAAACGGCAATTGCGGCCACCAGGATCCATGTATTCGGCAAGGACCCATTCTGGAGCGAGTTTTCCAGGGCTTGCACCCTGGTGGAAAAGACCGGTGGTGAAGAGGAAAAAGAGGCTTTGCTGATCCTGAAGAATTGGGCGGAGGGGTTCTGTGAAAGTTTGTGAAGTGCACTCCCACTCGCGTTTACATCTCGGATTCCTGGACCTGCACGGAGGTCTCGGGAGGAAGTACGGAAGCATCGGAGTGGCTCTGGAAAAGCCGTGCATGGTTCTTTCCGCGTCAGAGTCCCCGTTCCTGGATGTCGAAGGCGATGACGCCGGAAGGGCCCGGGCGTATGCCGAGCGGTTCTACGCTCACTGCAATCTGCCGGAAGACAAACGCGCCCGATTGTCTTTGAAATCAGCGCTACCGGCGCATGTTGGACTCGGTTCGGGCACGCAGCTTGCTCTCACTCTGGGGACGGCGCTCAAAATTCTTCATGGATTTGAGTACACCACGGGGGAACTGGCCCTGATGATGGGCAGGGGCAAACGTTCCGGCGCGGGAATCGCCCTTTTCGACAAGGGAGGGTTAGTCCTGGACGGGGGACACGCGACAGGGCGCTCCAGGAATGTCCCTCCTGTCTTGTGGCAGGAAAAACTTCCTGGGGACTGGCTTTTTGTCGTGGCCATCCCTGATGCTCCCTGCGGCAAGAGCGGTGAAAAAGAGAACGGGGCCTTCAGGAATCTTCCGGAGCCATCCCCCGAGAGCGCCGGCCAGGTATGCCGGCATGTCCTGATGGGCCTGATTCCCGCAATACGGGAAAGGGACATCCAGGCCTTCGGCCGGTCTCTCACTGCCATTCAAAGAATCGTGGGCGACTGCTTTTCTCCCGCACAGTCCGGGCGTTTTGCCTGCCCCTTTTCGGAGAAAGTCATTTCCATGTTGCGTGAAGGAAATGCAGCCGGTGTCGGACAAAGCTCCTGGGGGCCCACGGTATATGGCCTGGTGGAGGGGAAAAGCGCAGCCGACGAATTGGCGGCCTGGGTGAAAAGGAAAGCCACTGGGCTTGGCAATGTCGAGGTCTTCGTGTCAGCGGCGGCAACGAGGGGCGCATGGTGGAAAATCGAACAGCAAAGGGGGAGCAGCCATGGAGATTAACGGGGTCGAGATAGCGGATACCTTTGCCGAGGCTTTCGGCATGTGGGCGACACGGTTTTGCATTACCGCCGCCGATGAACATTGGCTGGAGGCTGCGGCAAAAAGCGTTACCGGATTCGCTACTTCCGTCATCGGCTGCGGGTGCGAAGCCGGTGTAGAAGGGATGGTCCCTGCCAAATCCACTCCGGACGGCCGTTTGGGAGTTCATGTTTTGCTCTTTGTGCCTTCGAGAAAGAATATGGAAAAACAACTGGTGGGACGAATCGGGCAGGCGGTCATGACTTGCCCCACTACGGCCTGCTTTTCCGCAATGGAAGGCAGTGAGAGAGTCCCTGTAGGGGCATCCCTCAGATACTTCGGTGACACCTTTCAGGTAAGCAAGGTCGTTGACGGGCACAGGTACTGGCGTGTGCCCGTAATGGAGGGTGAATTCGTCATATCCGATACCTTCGGGATACAGAAAGGGGTCGGGGGAGGGAACTTCCTGATTGTCGCAAGGGACCCTGCTTCCGCGCTCGGCGCCGCAAGGGCTGCCGTGGAGGCGATGGAACCATTGAAAGGAATCATCCTTCCCTTCCCGGGAGGCGTGGTCAGGAGCGGAAGCCAGGTAGGATCCAGATATTCCTTTCTGCCGGCGTCTACGAACGTGGCGTATTGTCCTACCCTGAAAGGCCTTGTCGGGACGGATTTGCCGGAAGAGGCGAACTCGGTCCTTGAAATCGTCATCGACGGTATTGATGGCCCTTCCGTGGAAGAAGCCATGAAAAGGGGGATACGCGCCGCCTGCATGGACGGCGTTCTGCAGATAACGGCGGGGAATTACGGAGGAAGTCTCGGAGAGCATCTTTTCCATCTGCATTCCCTCCTGGAGGCTCAGGTCGACCCGCGGACACCGTGATGCGTCGCGGGGGAAAGAAGGATGAAAAATGTCTGTAGGTGATAGGCAATGACGGAGAAAAGCCAGACTAAATATCTTCCGGCAGAAGAAACTCCATCGGAAGCGGTCTTTCTGGAGTACCTCCTCAAGGAACCGCTTCCCGTGGAAGCTCCGGCGCTGACGCCGGACAACATTCTGGGAAAAAGCGAAAAGGAAATCGGCAAGATACCGGTACTGGCAGGAAACAGATGGCAACCCCTCGGCGAGGTGTTCAAAGTGACCCGTCGGGGTGATGAAGCTCTCGTCATTTCAGGTGACCTGAAACACGTCAAGAGGATCGGGGAAAAGATGCGAGGAGGGCTTCTTGTTCTTAAGGGAAGCCCGGGCATGCATCTCGGTGAAAGCATGGGAAACGGAAAAATCCTTGTGGAGGGGGACCTCCCCGACTGGTGCTGCTGCAACATGCAGGGCGGACTCGTCATGGTGAGGGGTGGCGCAGGCAACATGCTGGCTGCGGCTTTGCCTGGCGAGACGCGTGGCATGCGTGGCGGCGTCGTGATAGTGGAAGGAGATACGGGAATCCGGACGGGAGAGGCCATGCGCCGTGGACTCATAGCCGTTGGTGGGGCGACGGGGGAATTTGCCGGGGCAAGGATGGTCGCAGGAACTTTGGCCGTCTTCGGGCGAATCGCCCGAAGGGCCGGAGGAGGTATGAAGCGCGGTACCATCATGGCTATTGGAGGAGTCGATGAATTGTTGCCTTCTTTCAGGAGGAGCTGCTCCTTCAGGAGCCCCTTTATAGAAATATATCTTAAAAAACTTCAATCCCTGGGCCTTCCGGTCGGGAAAGCCCTTTCAGGCGGGTTTTTCGCCCGCTGGTTGGGCGACGTGACCTCTTCCGTCGGGAAAGGGGAGATCCTGGTATATGAAGGCGCTTAACGAAAGGGCATCGCTTTTGGTGGATGAAATGATTCAAAGAGCTGAAGAGCTTGACGTAACGGTTCATGTGACCGGGGAAGGGGCACGGGTTATTGACGCGGGAGTCGAAGCATCCGGATCCCTCGAGGCGGGCCGGCTTTACGCCGAGGCTTGCATGAGCGGTCTCGGAAAAATCTCCTTTATCCACTACAGTGAAGGCGGTCTTGCCGTGCCGGGCCTGTCTGTTACGGTCGCAAAACCTGTTCTCGCCTGTTTGGCTTCACAGTATGCAGGCTGGCAGATCGCCGATGACGGCTACTTTGCCATGGTATCAGGCCCCGGGCGCATCCTCCGGGGAAAAGAACCCCTTTTGGAGGAACTCGAATATCGCGAAGAGACGGGCAAAGCCGTCCTGCTTCTTGAAAGCGACGAGCTTCCTCCGGGGAATGTCGTCCGGAAGGTGGCGGAGTCGTGCGGCGTCGTATCTGAATCGCTCTTCCTTGTCGTGGCGCCGACCCGTTCGGTCGTGGCGTCCGTACAGGTTGCGGCGCGTGTCGTGGAAACGGGCATGCACAAGATGCACGAATGCGGCTTCGATGTGACTTCCGTCATGACAGGATGGGGAGCCGTCCCCCTTCCGCCGGTGGGTTCAAATACCCTGGAAGCCATGGGATGGACGAACGATGCCGTTTTGTACGGAGGAAGTGTCTGGTACGGTGTCCGGACCGACGACGATTCCATCCTGGAAGTGCTTGAAAAGCTTCCGTCGTCGGCGGCGAGAGATTTTGGAACGCCTTTTGCGAAGCTGTTCAAACAATATGACGGCGATTTTTACAAGATAGATCCTCTTTTGTTCAGCCCGGCGCGAATCATGGTCAACAACCTTTCGACGGGCAAGGTTTTTCACGCAGGAGAATTTGCCACCAAGATCCTGAAGGAGGAATGGGGGCTTTGAGAGCAGCCATCCTCGGCAGAATGGACGGGTGGCATGTACAGTCACTGAGGCGGGCGCTTTCCGGCCGCGGGATAGAAAGTTCCTGCGTTGCCGCCACCCGCCTTGTTTCAAGATGTGCCACGGCCAAGCCTCCCTTAGAAGCGGCCGGCGAGGATCTGTCCGGCTGCGACCTGCTTTTTGTCCGCTCTGTTCCTGGTGGTTCACTTGAGCAGGTCATCTATCGCGTGGATTCTCTTCACAGGCTTCAGGGACTGGGCGTTCGGGTGATCAATTCCGCTGCGGTGATAGAGCGGACGGTGGACAAGCTGTACACTCTTTCCGTACTTGAGGATGCGGGCCTTCCAGTTCCCGCCACCGTAGCCTGCGAACGGTCTGAGCAGGCCATGGAAGCTTTTCTTTGTCTCGGAGGCGACGTGGTGGTCAAACCCCTTTTCGGTTCGGAAGGCAGGGGCATGCTTCGCGTATCCGACCCCGATCTTGCCTACAGGGTTTTTTCCGCCCTTGAGCAGAATCGATACATCTATTACCTTCAGGAATACCTGCCGCATGAAAACAGGGATTTTCGCGTTTTCGTGGTCTCGGGAAAATCCCTGGGCGTCATGCAGAGGGATGGAACGGAATGGCGTTCCAATGTGGCTCGCGGGGCCCGCGTAGCCCGGGCCGAAGCGGTGCCGGAGATAGAAAGCCTCGCTCTTGAGGCCGCCGCCCTGTTTGATGCGGATTATCTCGGCGTTGACGTCATCAGAGTTGAAGACGGCCGCGTCATGCTGCTTGAAATCAACGGGATTCCCGGCTGGCGAGGGTTTCTCAAGGCCACGGGAATCAACGCCGGAGAGGTGCTGGTCGAAAGTGTTCTCAACGAATCATGCTGCAGGCGAAAAAGGAAGGGTTTTTTCTGAGCGGGACGTCCTCTGGGCGGCGCAGATCGCCTGCCAGCTTGAGGTGTCCGCTGACAAACCGGGCAATGTCACCTATGGCAAACCATTCGAGGATGTCTCCGTCGAGCAGTTTCTGGCGAGCGCCTTTGCGATCGGGCCGGCTTTTTCAAAGGCGTGTTCCTCAAGGACGGGACAACTTGTTCTCGAGGCTGTACGAGATACGAAAATCCTTGCCGGTTTCAACACAAATCTTGGCATCGTGCTTCTGCTGGCGCCGCTGGCAAAGGCGGCCCTCCGCAAGGAGGAAGGGACCCTGCGGGAACGCCTGTCCCTGGTGCTCAGGGAGACTGATGAACGAGACACGCAGGATGTCTATGAAGCCATCCGGCTGGCATCTCCGGGCGGGTTGAAAGAGATGCCCCGCTACGGGGTTATGGGCCCGATACCGAAAATCGCTTTGATGGAAGCCATGGCCGAAGCCTCGGCGTGGGATTCCATTGCAGCCGAGTATTGCAGTGATTTCAAGATCGTCTTCACCTTTGGACTTCCCGCTTTGGAACAGGCAAGGCACAGAATACCCCGAATGAGGGAGGCCGTGACCCATACCTTTCTTACGCTTCTCTCAGAAGTGCCCGACACGTTGATTTCGAGGAAGAACACCCCTGAAGCCGCACAGAAGGTTTCCCTGATGGCACGGGATGTGCTTGAGGCCGGAAGCGTCATGAGCAGAAACGGACGCAGCATGATCCATGAAATGGACCTTTTTCTGCGGGACGACCGAAATGCACTGAACCCGGGAACGACGGCGGACCTTCTTGCCGCCGTCTTGTTTATTGCCGTTCTCGATGTTCTCGACAGGCGAGATCTTCCTGAAACGCTCGCAGGATGGTAACTGTCATGGCGGGTGACACCAGGCAGTTTCCTGAAAAAGTCCTGATCTACGAGCATTTTTCGGCCGGCGGGATGGATCGGGGAAAGGATTCGGAGTCTTTGGCCGCCGAGGGCTTGTGCATGGCCGGTGCCCTGTTCTCCCATTTTATGAAGTCAGAAATGACAGTCCCTTGTCTTTTGCTCAGGAAAGAACTGCTTCATGCCATTCCCGATGATCAAAGGAAGTACATCCTCCCGGCTTTTCCCGGAAAAGCCGAAGAGCTCCTGTTTGAAGAATGCCATGGCGGAATGACTGTCGTCTTGATCGCTCCGGAGACAGGAGGGCTTTCGACGCGTTTGGCGAAGGATGTGCAAAAAGCCGGTGGATCCCTTCTCGGATCCGACCCTGAGACGATTTCTCTTGCATCGAACAAGGCATGGCTTCTGCGACGTCTTGTAGATGGAGGGGTTCCCTGTGTCCCCTCGACCGTCGTGTCGTGCACCGAAGACGCGCGTGAAGCGGCCGATAAGGCCGGGTATCCCGTGGTAACAAAGCCGCTGAGAGGGACCGGTGGAGAAGGCAGCGCACTGTTGAAATCCGAAAAGGAACTTGAAAAATATTTCAGGTCAGTGGAGGGCAATCATGCAGGACAGTTGGTCCTGCAGCCTTTCGTGGAAGGATTTCCTGCCAGCCTTTCCATACTTGCCGGCAGGGGGGGCGCCCTGCGTCTCGTCTCGGTGAACCGGCAGGATATTGTGCAGGAAGCGATTGAGGGAAACCCGCCTCTTGACGGTTTCCGCTATGCTGGAGGAATGACAGGCCTGTCCGAAAAAAATGACCCCCGCATAAGGGTTACTGGAATGAGGGGCCTCGAGCGGCTTGCCGAAAAGACAGTCGGAATTCTGGGCGGCCTTTTGGGGTATGCCGGAATCGACCTGATCATGACCGAAAACGGCCCTCTTGTCCTCGAGGTCAACCCGCGAATGACGACGCCTCTGGCGGTTCTCGCCCGGCATGTCGGGTGGAATATGGCCGACGTCCTGGTTGATGCCTGCGTGTCCGGAAAAATCCCCGAAAAGCTGGCGGTCCCCGTGACGGCTTTTGTAAAGGAGAATATGACATGGCCGACGCCCCCGAAAAAATGATAATCGGATGGGACATTGGAGGTGTCGGAAGCAAGTGCGCGGCCGTCACGCCGGATGCCGGTTTCGTTGCAGCGAAAAGCGAACCCTTCGAAATATGGAAAGGACCGCAAGAGCTGGGTTGCGTCCTGAAACGGCTCGCCTCCTGTTTTACCCCGTCTGAAGCCTCGATGGGCATAACCATGACCGCCGAGCTTTCGGACTGTTTTTCGTCAAAACGGGAAGGAGTGCGTTTTGTCCTTGAAGCCTTCGAGAGGACGTTTCCCGATACGCCCATGTGGTGCCTCTCGGCGGGCGGGAAATGGGTGCGGCTTGCGGAGGCCGTGAGGGTCCCTGACGAATTTGCGGCGACGAACTGGGTGGCTGCGGCACAGGAAATGGCGAGGCTTTTGGGTGACGGCGTCTGGGTGGATGTGGGCAGCACGACGACGGATATCATCCCTTTCAGAAACGGGATTTCCTGCGCCCTGGGAAGAACCGATACGGACCGGTTGCGCTTCGGGGAACTCCTTTATACAGGAGTCATCCGTTCGAACCCCAATACGATGGCCCGATGGGTGCCCTTAAAGGGCAACTGGCACCGTGTGGCCGATGAATATTTCACCGTCATGGCGGATTGTTATCTGTTATTGGGTGAGATAAAAGCCGAAGAATATGCCATCAGACCGCCTGACGGAGGTCCGGTCAGCGTCGAAGGCGCCTCACGTCGCCTTGCGAGGCTGGTTTGCGCCGATCCGGACATGGTCTTTTTGGATGATCTTTTCCTCCTGGCGAAATACCTTCGCGAACGCCAGATTGAAAGGATCGTCGAAGCACTCTGCCAGGTGAGCAGCCGCGAAAACGTGAAACCTGTTGTCGTGGCGACGGGAATCGGGAAGTTTCTGGCCGAAACGGCGGCCGAAAGACTCGGTTTCTCAACCATTGATGCCGGGTCGGTGATACCTGAAGACTGCCGGGGGCAGTTTCCCGCCTGGGCGGCCGCGCGGGGTGTGCTTTTGTCGAAAGGAGAGGACATGTGACGTGAAGGTCGAGGTAGTCCTAAAATTTGGTGGAAGCCTCGAGCGTAACCCGACCTTCCCGGAGATTTGCAAATGGACAGGTCGTTCTCTTCGGAGCGAAAAGGCCGTTATCATGCCTGGTGGAGGAAGGTTCGCCGACGTCGTTCGTGTCTGTGACAAACAGTGGGGGTTGAACGCGGCGACATCGCACTGGATGGCCGTCCTCGCCATGGAGCAGTTTGGTTATGTATTGGCCGAAAGAATCCCCGATTCCGTCACCTCGCGAACGGAAACAGACATTGCCCGGGCCCATGCCGCAGGAATTCTCCCGGTTTTCCTGCCCGTTGCCTGGCTTCGAAAACAGAGGGATGTCCCTGAAAGCTGGGATGTGAGCTCCGACAGTATCGCCTGCCTTCTTGCCGCAGGGCTGAGAGCTTCGAGACTGGTACTCCTCAAGGACAGCCTTCCCGAGGAAGCACGCAGCGGGGAAGATCAAACCGAGGACGTCTTGCGGAACCTTGCGTTGGGTGGGTGGGTGGACCCCATGTTCACACGTTTCCTGTCTTCCTGGCGGGGCGAAGCCTGGCTTTGTGACGGAACGAAAGGCCTGGCCCTGGGGACCGAAGTCAGATGCGGGGGGAACAGATGTCTTCGCCTTCAATGAGTCTTGCGATCTCTTTCGTCCGTTCAAAAGAGAACCTGCCCGAACGCCCGCCCTCACACAGGGCTCCCCTGAATCCCAGAAAATGAGGTTTCAGGCTCAGAAGACGGGCAATGTCACCGGGCCCTAGCGATCCGGCCAGTGCCGAAAAGAGACCGGCTTCGGAGCATGATGCGAGGAAGACCTCGATTTTTTTGAAGGAAAGAACGTCGGGAAGCCTCCTCCCCGACATTTTGTCGAAGGTGTCAAGCAGGCACCCGGCGGCGCCCGCCGAAGCGGCGGCAGCGGGAATTTCCAGAGGATCAACGCCGCTGAAGTCTTTTGCATCAGCATAGGCCCCGGCGACCAGGGCCGTTTTTGGACAGTGGTCCGCCAGGGCCGAAGCCGTGGCTTGCAGTAAAAGAAAGACCTCTTCCGTCGTTTTTGTTCCCAAAAGGCCCACCTTGATGATTGTCGCACCGGCTTTTGCCGCCCCGAGGGCCGCAAGGGCGGCTGTTCCGGGAAGGTAAGGCATGTCGCCTATGGCTGCACTAAGATGAATTTCTTTTGGGATAACTTGTCGCACCGATGCGATAACCTTGGGTGATGCTGCTCCGAGGGCTCCCTCGGCGGGGTTCTTGACGTCTATTACGGAAGCCCCGGCATACAAGGCTTCCTTCGATTCCTCTGCCGAAAGCACCGTTGCAAGGAAGGCGGTTTTCTCGGGAAAGAGAGTTTTCATACCTCAATCTCCGAAATGTCTTTTCTCGTCAGCCATTGTTCGTGCAGCGCACTTGCCGTAAGTATGCCCGCTACGCCCGCCCCTTTGAGTCCGGCGAGTTCATCATGTGAGCGGAGACCTCCGCCGGCAAACAGCCTGATTTCAGGTGCGGCCCGAAAGCAGCGTCGCAAAAGGTCTGTGGGCAGCCCCTTCCTGGTTCCCACACCGTCCAGGGTGAGAAGTATGATATCCCTCCAGCCTTTTTGGGCCAAAAGATCGACGCCTTCTTCAACGGGGCTGTTGCGAAAGGGGGAGTTTTCAGGCGTCAAAAGGACGCCGTTTTTTATGTCGAGGCTGAAAACCATTCGGTCTGTCGGGCAGTCTGAGGTAATTTTGTAGAAATCCCCGGGGGTCTCAAGCGTTTCGGACCCGATGACGGCCTTGCAGTTCGGCACATTTTCGAGGAGAAAGAGTACTTGTTCCACCGTTCCGGTGCCTGCGTCTATCCAGAGCGTAACGCCGGTCGTCTTCTGCAGGTCTTTCAGGATGGACAGGTTGTCCCCATCTTTTTGCAGGGCGTTCAGGTCCGCGACGTACATATCCTTGTTTGCCGTAATTCCCAGAAGGATCTCGGCGACGTGCAGAGGATCAGGGGAATCTATTATCGCGCTTTTTATCGGACGGTACCGGTCTCTTTCGCCCTTGTACCCGTGAACGACCACTCCGTCCAGAATGTCCAAAACAGGAATGATTTGCATCGTTGTCAAACCTCCGGAAGCATTTGTATCTTTTGCAATGGTGCCTGCCCTTCAGTGTTTGACCGCTTCAGGAGAAAAGCCCGGGCCCGCAGCTTCGGCGTCCTCACGGTGGATGACAACGGAAGACGTAGCCGTTTCCCATACCTGGACGGAGTACAGAGAACAGTTCTCGTGGCTGATTCTTCCGTCGATCTGGTTCCAGATCCAGAGCGCGATGCGTTCGGCCGTCGGCTGGGAGATCACATCGTTCAGATAGGCATGGTCCAGGTATGACAGGGCGTGTGTCTTGACGAGATCCTTCAGGGCGAGAAAATCCATGACCATGCCTTCTGCACCGGGCATTCCCTCAAGGGTGATCTCGAGCCTGTAGGTATGCCCGTGCAAGGCTTCGCATTTGCCGTGGTACTGCTCAAGCTTGTGGGCCGCGTCAAAGGTGAATTCCTTTTTCAGAAACATGGGTGACACCCTTTCATATGGTTGCGGGACGAAAAACCGCAAAATTCCCTGTTGGGGTGTAAACTGTCCCCGCGGACGAAGAATCTGTATATTGAAAAGAAGCCGGATTGTATTATACCCCCAGAAACCGGGCTGGGCGAATGCCCCCGGATGTCCGACGAGGCTTCATGTTGCAGAGGTGAAAGGTATGCTCGGTGCCATTGCCGGAGATGTAATCGGTTCAGTCTACGAGAACAACCCCGTGAAAGGGCTAGAATTTCCCCTTTTTTCAGAGGATAGCCGGTTCACAGACGATACGGTTCTCACTGTCGCGCTGGCGGATTGTCTGCTTCATGGGGGGGACTATGGTGAATACATGAGCCTTTACGCGAAACGTTTCCCCGATGCGGGGTTCAGCCGGGCCACCCTGTCCAGGCTCCTCGGAGGGGGCACAGGCCTGCCGGATAGCTACGGCAACGGGGCCGCCATGCGTTCAAGTCCCATAGGGTGGGCTTTCGATGATGAAAACAAGATAGTTGAGGAAGCGGAAAAGAGTGCCCGTCCTACCCACAGGCATGATGAAGGAATAAAAGGAGCACGGGCTGTGGCTTTGGGAGTTTTCTGGGCGCGCAAAGGAGTTTCCGGTGAGGAGTTCTTGAGTCTGATGTCCGAGTGGACCGGTTACGAACTAAAACGGTCCCTGGAAGAGATTCGCCCTTCGCACCGTTTCGACGCCACGGCCCCGGGAAGCGTTCCGGAAGCCATACGCGCCTTTTTCGAAGCTGAAGGGTTCGAGGAAGCCGTATGTTACGCTGTTTCCCTCGGGGGTGACGCTGATACGCAGGCCTGTATCGCCGGCGCCCTGGCCGAAGCCCGATTCAAAACCGTGCCGGAGCAGATTGCAAGTGAAGTACGGAAACGTCTTCCTGCTGAATTTCTTGAAATTGTTGATGCCTTTGAAAAAAAATGGGGTCCCTGAGGGAACGGATCTTGTGCAATATAGTGTTACGACTTATCATAAACGTAATACATATTTTCCTGTCTGGAGGGGTTCCTGTGAAAGGTAACGTTTTTCTCAGGCGTACAGTTGTCGCGCTTTTTTTGACAGTGATATTGTTTTTGCTTTCAGGAGGGCAGTCACTTGCCAAAGGGACGACGGTGGAGATTACCGATGCATGGGGACGCCAGGTCGCGGTACCTGCGGAAGTGAACCACGTCATCTGCTCCGGCTCTGGTTGTCTGAGGTACCTGGTGTACCTGCAGGGTCTTGACCTTGTCGTCGGTGTCGACGATATGGAAAAATCCCGCTCCAAGTTTGATGCCAGACCCTATTTCCTTGCCCATCCGGAACTTCGTGACAAACCACTTTTTGGTGAATTCAGAGGACATGATAACCCTGAGCTTATCGTAAACCTTGATCCCCCGCCCGATGTCATTTTCAAGACCTACGGAAAAATGGGATACGATCCCGATGAGCTTCAGGCGAAAACGGGAATACCCGTGGTGGTTCTGAACTACGGGAACCTTACCTATGGAAGAAAGGACATGTACGAGGGCCTTTCGATCATGGGAGAGGTTACCGGAAAGACAAAGCGGGCAGAGGAAGTCATCGGATTTTTTGACAGTGCCATTGAAGACCTTGACCAGCGAACGGCCAATATCCCCGGTGAGGAACGCCCTACCTGCTACGTCGGCGGGATCGCCCACAAGGGGCCTCACGGTTTTCCCTCGACGGAACCGTCATACCCTCCTTTCGTTTTTACCAATGCAAAACATGTGGTGCAGGAGGGGGAAAAGGGGGGAAATAGCCTCCAGCAGGTGACTGTCTCGCGGGAAAAGATCCTGGAATGGGATCCGGAGTATGTTTTCGTCGACCTGTCCACTCTGCAGGCGGGAAAAGAGGCGGGAGCGATGGACCAATTGCAGAATGAAACATGCTATCAGGTCCTTTCCGCGGTGCAGGAGGGGAAGGTATACGGTGTCCTCCCCTTCAACTGGTACACGACGAATTACGGTTCCGTCCTTGCCAATGCCTATTTTGTGGGCAAGGTTCTTTATCCGGAGCGGTTTGAAGATGTGGACCCCGCCGAAAAGGCTGACAAGATCTATGAGTTCCTTGTGGGAAAACCGGTTTTCAAAGATATGAATGACCTCTTTGAGGACCTGGCCTACAAGAAAATAGACCTGGATGCCTGAACAGGAGAACGCTGAAGAGGAACTTCGCTTAAAACCGGAAGTAAAGGCCCGTTCCCCAAAACGGAGGTATGACATGCATCTCGAAGAAGGTTCCGTTCCTGAAGCATATACGAAATACATCAGCGGAAAGATAGCCTTTTTGGTTATCGGTCTGGGCGTGCTTGGCGTGCTGGTGGTGTTTTCCGTTTCCGCAGGCTCCATGCGCATCCCGGCGATGGACGTCCTCGGGACGCTGATGTTTCGGCACCTCTCCGATCGACTTGATGCGGTTGTGTTCAACATCAGGCTGCCGCAAGTACTGACCGCCGTTATTGCCGGTGCAGGGCTGTCAGTTGCGGGAGCGGTCATGCAGGCTGTTTTGGGGAACCCCCTCGCTTCCCCTTATACTCTCGGCATATCTCAGGCAGCCGCCTTTGGGGCTGCCTTTTCCGTCATGATCATGGGGTCTGGAGTCATGCTCAGTTCCGCCGCGGACGCCGTTAAAGTGGTGCAGCCGGGAATCACGGCGATTGCGGCCTTTATCGCCAGCGTGGCGGCAACGGGGACGGTCATTCTGGTGGCGCATGTCAAAAAAGGTGCCCCTGAAGTTATGGTGCTTGCGGGGGTGGCGCTGGGGTCGCTATTTACGGCGGGAACGATGTTTCTCCAGTATTTCGCCGATGACGTTCAGCTGGCGGCCATGGTGTTCTGGACTTTCGGCGACGTGGCCAGGACCGACTGGAAAGAACTGGGAGTCATGACGACTGCGACAGGTGTCACCATCCTCTTTTTTATCTTCAACGCCTGGAACTTCAATGCCGTGGACGCCGGTGACGAGACGGCTCTCAGCCTGGGGGTGCATGTCCGCCGCGTGAGGTTTTCCGGAATGTTCATAGCGTCACTGGTGACGGCCGTTATTATTTCATTTGTCGGTATCATCGGCTTCGTGGGACTGGTCTGCCCTCACATGGTCAGGCGGATCATTGGCGACGACTACCGTTTCCTGATTCCAGGTTCCTGCATCATGGGGGGAATCCTTCTTCTGGCCGCCGATACCGCAGCGAGGCTTGCCATGGCGCCGAAGGTGCTTCCTGTGGCTGTTCTCACATCCTTTGTCGGTGCGCCGATGTTTCTTTACCTGATCATCAAGGGGTACAGAAAATGATTCTTTCCGTGAACAACGTCCGGTTCAGCTACAAGAGCAGGCCTGTCTTGAACAGGGTAAGCTTTGCCCTCAAGAGAAACGAGCTTTTGGCTATACTTGGCCCTAACGGTGTAGGCAAGACGACCCTTCTCAAATGTATTAACGCCGTGTTGAGACCCCAGGGTGGAGCCATTCTTGTAGCCGACAGGGATTTGCTTTCCCTGTCGAGAATGGAAATCGCGCGGTATATTGCTTATGTGGCCCAGAAAACGGAAGCAGGCCGCCTCACGGCCTTCGATGCAATTCTTTTGGGCCGGAGGCCCCACATTCGCTGGAAAGTAGGCGGGAATGATCTGAAGAAAGTTGATGCCATTATCAAAACCTTCGGGTTGGAAGACCTCTCTTTGCGGTTTCTCGATGAAATGAGCGGCGGGGAACTGCAAAAAGTCAGTATCGCCCGCGCCCTCGTCCAGGAGCCCGAGGTCCTGCTTCTGGACGAACCTACGAACAGTCTTGACCTGAAAAACCAGCAGGAAATCCTCGAAACAATCCGCCATATCGTGACAGGACACGGCATGGCGGCCGTTATGACCATGCACGATCTCAATTCGGCGCTGCGGTTCGCCGACAAGGCGCTGTTTATGAAAAACGGGGAAATTTATGCGGCGTCGGAGAGAGCGGAGATTACCCCCGAGGTCGTCGAAGCGGTATACGGGCTGCCCGTCACCATCGAACAAGTCTGCGGACACCCGGTCGTCATGCCGCTATGAGGAGTGTCCAGCGGTTGTAGTCTCCAGAAGCCTCGGGCGGGTCGAGGATTTCTTTGACTTCCAACCGTCTTTTCCCGGCCGGACCTTCCCATTCGATCACGTCGCCGACGATGTAGCCCGGGAGGGCCGTCCCCACCGGTGCCAGGATCGCAATTTTCCCTGCGGCACTGTCGGTTTCTTCAGGGAAAAACAGGGTGCAAACGGATTCGGTGTTCGAGTACAGGTCAACGAGTGAGACAGTGGAGTTCGTGGTGATCAGGTCTTTGGGTATATCCTTCGCCGGGGCCATCACAGCCTTTTTTTGCTTCCCTTTTTCCCTCCAGTCAGGGACAATTTCGTGTTCCCGAAGGTCTCGAGTTTCCTGAAAGTTCTTCAGGCGTTTCAGGGCAGAATCAGTGATACATATTTTCTGTTCGCTCAAGTTTTGCCACAGGCTCCCTGGTTTTTGTCTGGAAGAGGTTTTCCTTTCTTCGCGGGGGGGTTTCTGGTACAGGGTTCTATCAGAAGACGAAGCATGAACGTATAGTTTTACAGCTGCTTTGAAAAAGCATGGACTCCACACGGGGCGCTCTGTGGGAAAAAATGACTTTTGAATAATCGTTTCAAAAAATTGCCACATAAAAAAGAACGCATTGGAAATGCCTCAAAAAGCGGCTCCCGATGCAGGCGGGCTGCGTGGTATCCTTATTTAAAGGAATTTTCTTTCAAAAAAGAGGTGAAGACATTATGTTGAAGCCCAGGGCTTTGGTCACCGGCGATGTGATCGCCCTCGTATCCCCTTCAAGCCCGTCTCCGCCTGAATCGTTTGACAAAGCAAGAGCCGCCGTTGAGGGGCTCGGCTTCAGGGTCAAGCCCGCGCCCGGCTGTCGGGAAGCTCTCGGGTATCTTGCTGGACCGGACGAGGTCAGGGCCCGGGATATCAACGAGATGTTTGCTGACCCGGAGGTCAAGGGGATTTTTTGCCTGCGGGGAGGAGACGGCGCAACGCGCATCCTTGACCGGATTGACGCAAGAACCGCTGCACGTAATCCGAAGGTCTTTCTCGGATATAGCGATATTACTGTTCTTCACGCTGTCCTGAACAAAAAGGCAAAACTCTGCACCTTTCACGGGCCCATGCCGGCCAGCGATTTCACGAGAAAAACCTTTTCAGGGTACGTCAGCGAGAACCTGCTGAAGGCACTCTGCAAGGTGGAGCCACTCGGCGATATTCACCCCCATGATTCGAAACCTCTCCTGGAAACCCTGGTGCCAGGTGTAGCCGAAGGGGAGCTCGTCGGCGGCAACCTGGCCCTGGTATGCTCCCTTCTGGGAACTCCCTGGGAGATCGACACGAGGGGAAAAATTTTGATACTCGAGGATACAGACGAGCCCCCCTATCGCATTGACAGGATGTTGACACAGCTCCGCCTGGCAGGAAAACTGCATGAGGCGGCAGGAATCTTCCTGGGGCAGTTCACGAATGTCAAGCCGAAAAATCCGAAGCGCACCTTTACGCTACGGGAAATCTTCGAGACTGTAGTCGCCCCTGTGGGAAGGCCGACGCTTCTCAACGGATGTTTCGGGCATGGAGACTACAAGGTGACTCTTCCGCTTGGGGCAAGAGCGCGGATCGGCGGCGATGTCCCGCGGTTTACTATTCTCGAGGCTGGTGTTTGCTGAGGTCCTGCAGCACGCCGGACAATTCAGCAAGGGAAGGGAAAGAAGCTTTTTGAAGGAACAGGACAAGATTGGGGGAATCAGGATGTCCATGGAAAAAATCGTTATCGAAAAGGTCCAGGATCAGGTAACCTATGTCACCCTCAACCGCCCCGAAAAAATGAACGCCTTTGACACCTCACTGGCGGATGAGCTTAACCGGGCGTTTCTCGAGGTCGACACCGATGAGGGTACCAGTGTTGTCATCGTAAAGGGAGAAGGAAGATGTTTTTCCGCGGGGATTGATTTGAAAGAGCTTGGTGAAAAAACGGCCATGGAATACCGGGAATGGGTGGAGGCCATGGAACGCCCGCTTTTTCAGATTTCCAGGATGAAAAAACCGGTCATAGCCCAGGTTCACGGCGTGGCAGCCGCGAACGGACTCGGCCTGGTGGCCTCGGCTGACCTGGCGGTCGCTTCCGAAGGGGCGCGTCTGGGGCTCACTGCGATCAATGTGGGAATGAATTGCGTCGGGCCCGTTCTCCCCGTGTTGCGCAGCGTAGGGAGAAAACGAGCGCTGGAATTCCTCCTGACGGGTCGACTCGTCCCGGCGGGCGAGGCTCAGGAGATGGGTCTCCTCAACAAGGTTGTTCCTGAAGAAGAGCTGAAGGAAGCGACACTGGAACTGGCGCTTGTGCTTGCCAAAAAGGGGCCCGTCGCCCTGGAGCTCGCCAAGCGCGCCTTCTACATGGCGGAAGACATGCCTTATGAAAAACAGTTTGCCTATATGAACGAGGTTTTCGCAAGGCTTTGCACGACGCAAGACGCGAAAGAAGGCGTTCAGGCCTTCTTCGACAAGCGGGATCCCCGTTGGAAGGGATGCTGAGGCGACGGATTTTCTGAACCGTTAGCCTGCGGTGGCCGTCGTCCGTTCCGGCGAAATCTCGAAATCGCAGACGAGCGGCAGATGATCCGAAAGAGACGTCTTGGGGACATCAAAGCTGGTGATCGACACGTCGGGGCTCGACAACAGGTAATCGAGCCTGCGTCTGGGGTTATGTGAAGGATACGTCGGCCGCCCCTCGGCGTCTGTGTCTCTGAGCCCCGCTTCTTCCATGAGCGGGACCAGTTCTTTTTTTCCCTTGAAGGTGTTGAGGTCTCCTCCGAGGAACATGGGGCCTTCAATGGTGCGCGCGTGCCTGGCGAGTTCCAGCATTTGCTCCTTTCGTGCCGCCTTCCCAAGGGAAAGGTGTGCCAAAGTGACGGTAAACCCCTCGAACTGTGCCTCGAGGAAGGTTCGCTTCATCCCTCGGGAAAAGGAATGTTCCCTGACTGATTTCAGCGGCATCCTGGATATTATGGCGTTTCCCTGGGACCAGAGAATCGGGAGGTCCCTGAGAACCGACCCCTTGTGATATTTACAGGCAAAGGCGTGGTGCCAGCCGTTTTTTGCTGCCAGTGTTCCTGCCTGGCAGCGCCCGAAATTCCTGTAGGAACCGTTGTCGACTTCCACAAGGCAAAGGACATCGGCGTCGAGCTCGTCGAGGAAGGACCAGATGCGCTCGGCGGAAACGACAGAAGAGCGGAAGTATCCGGAGAAGGGGACCGGCAGATGGAAATCGAGGCCGGTGCCTGTGCCGTACCTGATGTTGTAAAGGGCAATTCTCATGTTTTTCATCTCCATGGGACCAGCGGAAGGACCCGAGCAGAACTGGAAGGTCTTTTGTGACTTCAAGGTCCGTAACCATTATACTGCAAACGGGTGTTCCTGTTGTTTTCCCGCAAAAAACTGGTAACATGACAGGTAGAAGGAAGTATCTGCTGAACTGGGAGGTGAAGGGAATGAAAAAAGTCCTTGTTGCAATTGATGGAAGTGAAGTCAGTAAAAGCGTGATCGAATACGCGTTCCATTACGCTGCAAGGGAAAAGGATGCCCGGATGATCTTCTTCCACGTTATCGAGTCTTCTGAAACAAGAGAATTGAATGTCCCCGGACATACGGCACATGTACCCCCTTCCGTTGAAGATGTTAAAAAATATTTTGAGGAGTTCGTTCGTGAGGTCCGTGATTCATCCGGTTATGACGTTACTTCCTACGATGTCGAGGTCAGGCATGGCGTCAACTATGAAGAGATAATTAATTACGCCGAAGAAAACGATGTTTACATGATCATGATAGGACACAGACGGTTGAGCAGGCTCAAACGCTTCTTCCTTGGAAGCGTCGCCGCAAAAGTTGTGGTTCACGCACCGTGCAGCGTCTTTGTGTACAGGCCCAAAGATCTGGGGGAATGAAGCGAGGAAATGTTACAGAAGATGGAAGGGGAGGGGGTATACCCCCTCCCCTTTTTCTTGTTTTCTGCGAAAGGGCTCAATCCAGATGGTACACTCTAGGAGAAAGGCCTTTGGTGCAGGAAAGATGAAACGATCTTCAGGAAAAGACGGTGATAAGATGAAACCTGTGAACGCAGTGATCTGGGGTCTTGGATCCATGGGGATCGGTCTGGCGCAAATGCTTTCCCAAAAAAATGGAATTCAGGTGTGCGGCGCCATTGACAAACAGCCGGAAAAAGTCGGCAAAGCTCT
Organism: Thermovirgaceae bacterium; assembly: GCA_046542505.1. Taxonomy (GTDB): domain Bacteria; phylum Synergistota; class Synergistia; order Synergistales; family Thermovirgaceae; genus UBA1876. Next base: position 19,655 of record JBKHBH010000020.1, read on the forward strand.
TTCGGCCTTGACGGCTTCCCACGACCATGATGATATCCGTATCGTGGAAAACCTGGCGGAATGTCCCCTGGATGATGCCGATGTCGTGCTGTTGGCCACGGCGTCTCATGTGAAAGACGTTTTCCCGCAGGTCATGGAAGCTCTCTCAAATGGGCTCGACGTTATCACCACGGCCGAGGAAATGGCCTATCCCCGACCGTCTGAACCGGAACTTTGCAAAAAAATGGACCATCTTGCAGTGGGACGGGGCCTCCGCGTGCTTGGTACAGGTATCAATCCGGGGTTTGTGATGGATCTTCTCGCCGCGATGCTGACCGCTCCCTGTACGGAAGTGAAAAGAATCAGGGTCACCAGGACGAATGACCTTTCTCCCTTCGGTCTGACGGTCCTGAAGGAGCAAGGTGTCGGAATGACCGCAACAGAATTCCGGCGCGGCGTGGAAGTTGGAACTGTGGAAGGCCACGTTGGATTTGTCCAGTCGATCCATATGATTTCCGATGCATTGGCCATGAATGTCGATCGGATCGAACAGTCTCGTGAACCGATCATTTCTTCCGTTTACCGTGAGGAAAAAGGCATACCAGTGAGGCCGGGCATGGTCGCCGGGTGCCGGCAGACAGGCCGGGGATATCGGAAAGATGAATGTGTTATAGAACTCATTCATCCCCAGCAGATCCATCCGTGGATGGAAAACGTCGAAACTGGGGACTTTGTCGAGATCTTCGGCACGCCCGACATTACCATGAGCATAAAGCCGGAAATCCCCGGTGGTTTGGGTACAGCAGGGCTTGTCGTGAACTCGATACCACTTGTCCTTTCGGCCCGGCCGGGCCTTTTGACAATGCTGAACCTGCCGGTTCCGACGGCGTTCACGGCTGGTTTCCCGTCGAGGTAGGTTTTGGCATCGGCAGGCTTCTGGGCTGTATGGATCAATGAAACTTGACAAAACTGACCTGTAGGGGATAATTAACCGGTTGCCATGAAAGGGCATGCATTCAAGAGGGCGCCCCGTGCATAGGGCGCTATTTTTGTGTCTGCCCATAAAATACAGGAGGAAAAACAGTTTGATGAATGAAACAGGTACCGCCCTTTTTGAAGGTATTGGAACAGAACTGGCGCAGAGGCTCGGAAAAAGGGGATTCACGGGTTTTACTCCCGTTCAGGAAGAAGTTCTCCAGCTTGAAGATCACAAGAAAGATATGATCGTCCGGGCCAAGACCGGTTCGGGAAAGACCCTGGCTTTTCTGCTCCCGCTCTATGATGAAGGAAGATTGCAAAAGGGTTCCGCCCGGGTTGTCATCCTTTCGCCAACACGGGAGCTCGCCCAGCAGACGGCAAAGGAAGCAAAGTGGCTGGCCAGCGGTCAGGATATCGAAACAGCCACTCTGGTAGGTGGTATGGATATGTCCACCCAGATCAGGGATCTCAGAAAAGGGGCCTCGGTCATCGTCGGAACGCCTGGCCGGACGCTGGATCACCTCAAAAGAGGAACTCTCGACGTTTCGGCCGTCCATACCGTCATCCTTGATGAGGGTGACCAGATGCTCGACATGGGATTCAGGGAAGAGCTCGAGGCCATACTGGAATCGGCCAAATCACGGGAGCGGACCTGGCTTTTTTCGGCGACGATGCCCCCGGAAATGCGGAGGCTCTTGAAGAAATATCTTACGGAACCGCGGTTCCTTTCCCTTGTGGAAGAGGGACAGCAGCATTCCGAAATCAGGCACAAGGTTTACCAGGTTCCGCAGAGGAAGAAAATTGAAGGCTTGATAAACGTCCTGCTGTGGGAAAATCCGGAAAAGGGACTGATATTCTGCCATACGAAGGCGGAAACAGGTGATATATCGAGGCGCCTGGCGGAAGAAGGCTTTGCGGCCCGCTGCCTTCACGGCGATATGACCCAACGTGAGCGAAACACGACCCTGTCGGCCTTCCGTAATGGCCACATCGCCTTGCTCGTGGCGACCAACGTGGCGGCCAGGGGGCTCGATGTTCCCGAGATCGAAAAAGTAATCCAGTTCGGCTTGCCCGACGATATGGAGACCTTTACCCACAGGAGCGGCAGGACAGGGAGGGCCGGTGAAGAAGGTGAGAACATCGTCGTTCTCTGTCCTCGAGATGCGGCGAAATTCAGGGGGATGATCCGGCGGACGGCGGTTGAGGCTGAATGGCTCAAGGTCCCCGACGGAGAGGAAATAAAGCGGAAGCATCGCCTCAAAAGACAACGTAACTTCACTGGAGAGGACGGCGCCGAGCCGGCGGAAGACATTCGTGACTGGGCCCGGCGGCTTCTTGAAGAAGAATCCCCCGAAATGCTTGTTTCGAGGCTCCTTGAGCAAATCGACAAGAACATGCCTGGAGGGTACGAGCTCAAAGAGGAGCTTGAGAGAGACCTGTCCCGGAAAAATACGCAAAAGAGGAATTTCGAAACCTCGGCGCCTAAAAGACAGAAAAGAATGTCGCGAAGCTCCTGCACGGCCGTTAAGCTTGGCCTCCTTTCTTCGAAGGACTGGAATGTCGGAAGAGTCCTGAGCGGCATCTGCAATGCTCTCGATGTAAGCAGCAAGGATGTGGCAAAAATCGATATCCAGGGAGATTCTGCGAAGGTGGAGCTCATGCCGGAAGCGCTGGGCAAGTTCCGTGCAGACTCCCGATCACTGCAAAAATGGGGGTTCACTAAAGAGGACGTTTCAGGGTCGGGAAACAGAAAGGCCTTTTTGGGGCAGGGAAAAAGAGAACAGCGGAGGACTGTCAAAAACCGCAGGGACAAGCAAAGGACATATTAAAAGCGAAAAATAGGCAAACAGAAAAAGAAGGCCTCTGAGGCCTTCTTTTTCTGTTTGCCGTATCTTGTTTGTTGTTTAGGCCACGTGGCGGTGAACGAACCAGATGGCAAAAGTGTCGAAACGACTCGATTCAGGGAGAAACAATTATTGGAGGGATCAAAATGATCCTGGCTTTGCATTCAAGTCCTGTCCAAAAGGGCAATCTGGAAAGCATGGTGCTTCGGATCGCTGAAGCTTCAGGGATTTCTTTCGAAATGATACGTCTGTCGGACCTGGATATAAAACCCTGCAAGGGGTGTCTCGAGTGCACAAAGACCAGGCGTTGCATTCATGATGACGACATGTCGAAACTTTATGATCAACTCGAAAAGGCCGAAGGATTTGTCATTGGTGGTGTCAATTACAACGACCGCCTGAACGCCACAGGTCACCTTTTTCTGGAGCGGTTGTATCCTCTTTATCACCATGAGCCTGTTTTCAGGGGCAAGCCAGTGGCCATAGCTGCAGTGGGTGGAGAAGACCCAGCGCCGGCGTCGCAAGACCTCGAGGATTACCTCGAAAAAATCTGGTGCTTCGACATCACGGGCCGGGTTTCTTTCAAATCGGGAATATATCCGTGCTTCTCATGCGGCTTCGGGACAAAATGTCAGGCGGGAATGCCTTCGCTGCACTGGTCACCGGAAAAATTTGCGGCTTTCAGGAGAGTAAGCACAGGCCTTTTCCACAGGTTCGAGGATGACGGAAAGACGGCATCCCTTTGCAACAGGATAGGGCGATCCCTTGGGTTTGCCGTAAGTGATCGTCGGGAATCGTGCTGATATTTTCAAAATCTCCCGACTCAGGCATCTGTGATGCTTTCGGTTTCTTTACGGGGTTGAAAGGTGACGCCGAAAAGAGCTGTCAGGGGGATGGTTAAAAGCAGCCCCGCCGTTCCCGCGAGACCCCTGACGATTTCTTCAGCCACAGCCGGGTTGTTCAGCAGAGCCATCGGAACGGGTTCCGCCTCGGTGATCAGAAGGGCAAGAACCAGCGAGTTCCCGAAATAGGCAAACACCAGGGTGTTGACCATGCTGCCGAGCACTTCCCGCCCCACGTTCAGGCCTGACTGAAAAAGGTCCGCAGAGGGGATGTCGGGGTTGTAGTCTTTCATCTCCGCCATGGATGACGTGACCGATATGGCCACGTCGAGGACGGCTCCGGATGCGCCGATAATGATTGAGGAAAGGAGGATTCCCCTGAGGTTGAGTTCGGGCAAGGTCGAGGCGAGAAGCGAACCGTTTTCCGTTGAAAGGCCCGACAGGTCCAGCAGGATGACCGAAAACCATCCGAAAAGAAGCGCCGACGCACACCCCCCCAAGGCTCCAAGAAAAGCCGACGGCCAGCAGCTTCTCCTTCTCAGGACCAGGATTACCGTAATCACAACGACCCCGGCCACGACCATGACGGTCAATACCTGAGGTGACTGCCCTCTCAAAAGTCCGGGGAGCAGAACCTTTATGAGGATGACGAAAGACAACAGCAGGGCAGAAAGCGCCCGCACGCCGGCACCTCCGGCGACAAGGCAGAAGAATGCGGCTGAAGCGGCCAGGATCCCCACGAGAATCGGTGCCCTGAAGAGGTCTGTTATGAAATAGACTCGTTTCCCGTCCTCATAGTCATTGAAGGACAGGACGTAATGCTGTCCTGTTTTGAGATCAATGCCGGAAGTATCAAGGTGTTCGACGCGGACGGTGGCTGATGACCCTTTCTTTTCACCGCTCAAATGCAGGATCTGGATGTCAAGCTCCGTTGTTTCCCATGTACCGAGAACTTCTGTGGACTCCGACGTTTTCTCCACCGGGGTGAAGTTTTTGAGCTCCACTATCCAGCTGTCTTCCAGGGGCCATTGTTCGAGCATGACGTTGCGAGCAAGGGTTGTCGAAATGAATCCCACCACCACAGCAAAAACAAGCATAAGGACAAATCGTGCAAAAATCCGGAATTTCAAGGGGAGATCTCCTTTCACTTTTTTGTGTCCAGTAGGCTGAAGACCCGTATCCAAATATAACGCTTCCAAAAGAAGAGTATACCGGGAAGCAGTGCAAAAGCACCAGAAATGTTGCGGGATTTAAAGGAAGAGATCTAGGAGCTGACGCTGGTAATGAGTGAGTTCGAGAAGGGAACACTTCGAAGCGGGATAAATCTCAAAGTCGTCCGGGAAACAATCTGAAAGGATTTCACTTGTCCCTGTTTCTGGGGAATGGGACATCAAGTCTCGGGACGGGACCAGATAAATGCTGCGGATCGTCCACGCAGAATAAAAACCGGAAGAGCCCCCCTTGCGGGAATCCCGTCCGCCTATGAAAAGAAAATAATCTGTTTTTGGGCACCTTTGAATAAAAGAGGAAAAGCAATCTGCGGGAACACGTGCGATCTGCACAGAAGCACCCTTAAGGGGGCCGTCTGCAAATATGCCGGATAGAAACGGGCATGAGGTTGATTCTTCAAGACCGATGTTCAGGACACACGAGCAGACAAAGGCTGCCACATATTCAGCCCTGGCCTTCATGCCGATGAGATGTGCAATCTCTAGTTCTGAGTAGTTTTTCAGGGCAAGGAGATCCGACAGTCGTCGCATAGCGTCTTGTTTTGCGTCGCATTTCCTGAGCTCATTCATTTTTCCCTCTTTGGCTTTATCAATAACCTTGTCGATGTGAGGGTCTTCTTGATTATAGATTATTAATCTCGCAATGAGATCATACCCTTTTTTTATGATTATAACAAGATGAGTTTAAAGGTCTCCTGTTTTTTATGAAATGAGTAAAGCAAAACATACCGGTTTTAGGGTGAAGTGCCTCAAGTGCCGCGTCCAGTCCCAGTGGTAAGGAAGAAACAATCAAAACTGCGGACAGGACCGATGCAGGTGGCTTCTTCCTTGTCTGCGGAAGCATCCGGTGGGTATTGAAAGAGGAGCAGGCCCGCAGTGAAACAGCCCGCTCCATGTAGTCCCGTTCACGATGTCAGTTTTTTCAGCATTTCTTCCCGGTTTTCGGCCATTGTAGAGGCGAGAAGGGCGATGTATTTTCCCTGAAACCGGGCTCCCGCCAAGTCAGTCTCGGAGGGCTTTCTTTCCCCGGCTCCTCCGGCTATTGTAGAGGCGCCGTAGGGGCTTCCGCCGACGATAGCGCTATTGTCTGTCTGGCCCGCAAAGGTGTAGGGGAGACCGGCTATGACCATGCCATGGTGCAGCAGGGTGATGTGGAAACTCAGAATGGTGGACTCCTGCCCTCCATGCTGGGTACCGGAGCTGGTGAATACGCCCCCGACTTTGCCGACGAGGGCCCTTTTTTGCCAGAGTCCGCCTGTGGCGTCCAGAAAAAACCGCATTTGGGCGGCCATATTCCCGAAACGCGTCGGTGTTCCGAAGAGGATGGCATCAGTGTTTTCAAGGTCCTCGGGCGTTGCCTTCGGGATGTGGGCAAAGGATTTCTGCGCCTCGAGGGCCCCCATTTTCTGGAGAACTTCCTGAGGGAGAGTTTCAGGAACTCTCTTGATGTAGACAGTGGTGTCGGGGATTTCACGGGCACCTGCCGCTGCAGCCTCGGCCATGGCATATATGTGTCCATATGTGGAGTAGAAAAGAATCAGAACTCTCATGTATACTTACCTCCGTATATTTGCCAGGATGTCATGGTCTTATGATACCATCTATGTGAAGCAGCGATAAGGTTTTGTGTTTCGGTGAATCGGCAGCTCCGTCATTCCCCTGAGCGGTTGTGCATTCATCTGCAATGTGTCTGGAGGGAATGTGCTTTCATGAGCTTTTTGCGCTCGGATTCGTCCAGGACGGACTTACGGATTCTGACGGAACGGGGCGTGACCTCCACGAGTTCATTCATGGCGATCCACTCGAGGGCCTTTTCCAGCGTCATCTCGCGGGGCACGTCCAGCTTGATCCCCTGTTCTTTCGTCGATGCCCGGTGGTTGGTCATCTGTTTTTTCTTCGCGGGGTTACAGATCATGTCACCCGGGCGCGAGTGTTCGCCGATGACCATCCCCTCGTAAACCCTGTCCATGGGACTGATAAAAAGGACACCTCGCTGCTGGAGGTTCTCCAGCTGATAGGCCGTGGCGATGCCCTTTCCCATGCTGATCATGGAACCCCTTTCCCGGAAGCGTATTTCACCAGTCCATGGACCGTATCCGTTGAAGGAAGACGACATGATGCCCAGTCCTTTCGTGTCCGTCAGAAACTCGTTCCTGTATCCGATAAGACCCCGGGTCGGAATCTGGAAATCAAGTCTGACGAGCCCGGTTTGCAAGTTTTGGAGTCCCGACATGCGTCCTCTTCGGCGGGAAAGTTTTTCGAATACCACGCCTTGGAATTCCTCAGGAATGTCTATTGTCAGCACTTCCATGGGTTCGTATATTTTCCCTTTAAGAGTTTCCGTAATTACTTCCGGTTTTGAAACGCAGAATTCCAGACCCTCCCTCCGCATCTCCTCTATGAGGATGGCAAGGTGCAGTTCTCCACGTCCGGAGACCTTGACGCCGTCTGGTCGTCCCAAGTCTTCCATGTGAAGGGCCACGTTGGATTCAAGCTCCCGTTCGAGCCGGCTTTTGAGCTGCCTCAGCGTGATGGCCTGGCCTTCCTCACCGGCGAAGGGACTGTTGTTGACCAGGAAAAGCATGGAAACCGTTGGTTCCTCAATCGAAAGCGGCGGGAGTGTCACCGGTTCTTCAAGACTGGCGGAGAAGGTATCGCCGATGTTGATCTCAGCTGGTCCGGAAACCCATACGATATCACCTGCCGTAACTTCTTCGACCTCCACTCGGTCGAGCCCCCTTGTGACCCACAGTTGGGCTGCCTTTTCCGTGAAAACCCCGGTCGCTTCCCAGGGCCCGTCCTGTTTTCCGGAATCGATCCATCTCGAAGTGGTCCGGACAAAGACTTCGCCCTTTTTGAGGTTTCCCTGGAGTACTTTTCCGCAACCGATCCTGCCGATATATTCGTTCCATCCAAGGGTGGACACCTGCATGAGAAAAGGTCCTTCCATATGGGCCTTCGGCGGGCGGACGTGATCGATGACGGCATCGAGCAGGGCATCCATGCCGTTTCGTTCATCCTCCTCGAGATCTTCCACGGCCCAGCCTTCGAGGCCGGATCCGTAGACAACTGGGAAATCCGCCTGCTCGTCGGAAGCGCCGAGCTCGATGAACAGGTCGAAAGTCCTGTTGAGAGCGTTGGCGGGATCGGAGCCAGGCCTGTCAGCCTTGTTGATGAAAACCAGGGGCGTCAGTCCGATCTTCAGGGCATGCCGCAAGACGTAACGGGTTTGCGGCATGGGGCCTTCGTTGGCATCGACAAGTAGGAGCACGGAATCGACGGTGGATAAAACCCGTTCTACTTCACCCGAGAAATCTGCGTGACCGGGGGTATCTACGAGGTTGATCAGATGCCCTTTCCATTCGACGGTACAGTGTTTGGACCGGATGGTGATGCCCCGTTCTTTTTCGATCGTTCCGCTGTCCATGACCCGTTCGGCGACCCGGGCGTTGTCCCTGAAAACCTTGGCGGCCTTGAACACGGCATCGATCAGCGTGGTCTTTCCATGATCGATATGGGCAATGACGGCAATATTCCTGATCTTTTCGACTGGATGCATTGATTTCTCACATCTTTTTTCCGGATGTCCCGGGGATTTGGGATGAAGCAAAAAAAGCATCATATTACTCCGGACCTGTTGCGTCAAGAAGACCGTGGTCTCGACGCCTGCTCGAAAACAGGCCAAAAGGGTGGCCAAACCGATCGGAAGTGCTTCTTTGAGAAAACTGTTTTCGAGGAGCTAAAGAAGCAAAAAGATCAAGAAGCGGGCAGGTTCCTTTATTTCCAGTACAGCCTTGTAGAAGTGATAAAATGTTAACAGTAACGTTGTAATGATTTGAGGGAGTGAAAACGGCGTAATTTCAGGTTTGGTTGGAACTTTCGGTATAAGCGTTTTCTTTTTTTGCGGTTTTCCAAATAACGGCAAGGGAGGGTGATCACATGATTCGGAAGATGGCAGTGCTATTCGTGGCGGTGCTGATTTTGGCCGTTTGTACCTGTATGGCGCCAGCGGCGGAATTTATGGCTGACATGGTCATCAAGAGCGCACAGGGCGGAGAAATGCCGGGGAAGGTTTTTGTCAAGGGACAGAGAATGCGGCAGGAAATCGAAACGCCCCAGGGAGAGCAGGCGATGATACTGGACCCGGCGAAGAACATTCTCTATGTTCTCATGCCCGGAGCCCCCGTCTATATGGAGGTGGAGAACAAGGAAACGAGCGTGGTGGCCCTTGATGAAAACCAGACGCTCGAGTCCCGTTTCGAAGGGGAGGCAGAAGTGACCCATGAGGGTGTCGAGACCATTGAAGGGTATACCTGCGACAAATACTTCGTCGTTTTCCACGACCCGGAAATGGGAGAAAGCACCATCTGGGTAGCTGAAAAGATCAACTTCCCCATCAAGATCCATTCCAAAAACCCAAAGGATACCGTAACAGTGACCTATAGCGACATCAAGGAAGGTCCGGTGGACGATTCTTTATTTTCAGTTCCATCGGACTACCAGAAAATGGAGTTTGGTGTGTCGGGTTGAGATGAGTTTAGTCACGTCAGAGGAAAGGGCTCCCGGATGTATAGATGCGACCGTTACCGGGGGCCCTTTTTTGTGTTCGACGCACAGGGTGATGCTCGGGTGATCTCCCGGCGGGTTATTCATGTCTGAGGGCATCGACAGGATTGAGACGGGACGCCTTCCATGCGGGGAAAAAACCGAAGAAAATGCCGATCGCAGCCGAAAAGCCAAAGGCAAGTATGATTGAAAAGGTGATTACTCAACATCTGGCACGAAATCACACAGGAACTGGCAGAGTCTATGAAAAAGGTCGTGTTGCCTATAGTTATACCTGAACTCCAGCTCCTTGAAAGACAGAGGGAAGAATTTTTCTCAAGACGCCATGGTGTTTTATCAACCGCTTCTGGGCGAAACTCCAGAATCCCTCCAGCCCGTTGATATAGACCTTGCCGCTTGAGAAA
>JBKHBH010000021.1:0-28984 GCA_046542505.1 Thermovirgaceae bacterium
AAAATGTCCAAATCATGACGATAAAATATGAATCCAGACTGGTACAGAAATGAGCGACAATAAAGTACCCGCTGCTACAGCTTCAGCAGCATATTCACCATCCATTCCCATTCCATTGGCAACAACGAAATTGTTTATTGCCGCAGGCATGCAAGCGATAAGCACCATGGTTTTTCTCACAAGCGGTTCTGCGGGAATTACGGTAAATAACAACAAGATCAAAAGCGGATGTAAGAGCAATTTCACCGTTACATCCCACCACGATTCCAAAAGTGCGTTTTTTAACCTGTTAAACTTAAGAGACGCACCAAGAATCAATAGAGCCAGACCACTTGCCGTGTTACCTAATATTTCAAAAGCAGAGTCCAGCCAGAGTGGTAATGAAGAAATCCCAATCAAGGATGCCAACAATCCAAGTAAACATCCCCAAATCAAGGAATTTTTCGCCAGTGAAGAACAAGTACTTATTAGCGCGTTTTTCGCAAACGATCCGGTTAATACAATTTGTGCCCACAGAATAGGAATGAGGTTGTATCCGACAAGGCCAACGGCAAAGAATAGCGAAAGGACTTCAAAACCTTCCTGGCCAAACACCAATGTCACAACAGGTATCCCCATGTAGATATCATTGGTGCGGACCGATACAAGAGCTGAAACGGCTAGTCGTTTCTTGTCCTTGCGAAAAAGAGAGCTTGCGAGGGAAGAAAACGGTGGCAATACAAGAAAAGCCAGATGCACAACTAAAAAAAGATTCAGATTAGAGAATACCTGCATTCCTACGGTTAACACCGTTCTAAAAAGCAATACTGGTAGTATAACCCAAAAAAGCATGCCTGTTATTTTGGGTATGGTTTCTGAATCTAAAATACCAATTCGCCGCAACCCATAACCCAGAGAAATCACGACCAATATCGACAAAACCACATTGAACCCATGCATGATCGCAATCCTCCGTCTCGCTCTTTTGTACAATATTCGTCAAGGCTCTCTTCTACGGCAAAAACTTGACAGGGTTCAGGCAGTGAAGTGAAAGAGTGGAGAGGCAGATTCTCCCTCCCCACTCTGAGGCACATTTCTAGAAGCGGCGCTCCCTGATCCTTGCCGCTTTTCCGCTCCGCTTTCTCAAGTAATAAAGCTTCGCTCTCCTGACCCGGCCGTGTCTGACTACTTCGATGCGGTCGACGGACGGGCAGTGAACCGGGAAAATCCTTTCGACACCGATTCCGCCGGAAACCTTCCTGACGGTGAAGGTTTCCCGCGCACCGCCGTGCTTCCTCGCGATAACGACACCTTCAAACACCTGTATACGCTCCCTGTTTCCTTCCGTCACCCGTACATGCACCTTCACGGTGTCACCTGCTCGAAACTCGGGCACATCCTTGCGTACAAACTTGTTTTCTACAAGAGCTATTTTCTGATCCATCCTGTATCCCTCCCAGTAGGAACATTCATTCTATTCAGTAACGGGAAAACCCAAAAAACCGGTCCAGCGTGACCGCGAGACTCCCCGGAAGAGACAGTTCGCCTTCCTCGGCTTCCGTATTCCCGAAACCTGACCGCTTCCCGAGGCCGTCTCCAAAATGACCAAAACAGAAGATGACAGGGCTTCCCTTTTCGAGAATTTCCCGTTTCACCTTTCTCAGAGCAGTGCCTGTACCACTTCGGAAAACGCCTATGTGGACCACGCAAGGTTCCGCTTTTTCCCGCTTTTTCACCCATTCCGACACGCCTTCGACTGTCCGTGCGGGTTTCAGAAAACCCGGACTTGCAGCTTCCGAGAAACGTTCTTTCAGCCTTTTTACGCACTTTCTGGCTTCTTTTTCTCCCCTGCCGGACACCAGGAAGGCTTTTTTGCAACCCATTGCGGCTGCATCTTCTGCAAGCGCGAGAACAATCCCGTCAGATTTGTCTTCTTCATCCAGAGTGACGTTGAAAAGGGCGTAAGCTCCTTTCCGGAGATATGGCCGTATATCCGCATTCTCGAGAAGATCAGGCCTTCTTTCAAGGGTCCGCTTGATGGCCTCCTGTCTCCTCCAGGCCTTGACAGCCCCATGATCGCCGCTCAGAAGGACCTCCGGAACCTTTTTCCCTTGCCATTCTGCAGGCCTCGTATAGTGGGGCGTGTCGAGCATCCCTCTGAAAAAGGAATCCTCCTCGACGGCCTCCGCTTTTCCCACGACTCCCGGTACCTGTCTTGAGAGAGTATCCATCAGGACCATGGCTGGAATCTCTCCCCCGGTCAGGACGAAGTCTCCGATGGAAACCTCCATGTCCACCGATGATTCGACGAATCTTTCATCCACACCCTCGTAGTGACCACACAGAAGGATGAGATGACTTTCCTTTGCCAGTTCTTCTACGAGTCCCTGATCCAGCTTCCGGCCCTGTGGGCTCAGAAGAATCACCTTTGCGGCGTTGTTTTCCACCGCCTTCACAGCCCGTGCGAGGGGTTCCGCCATCATCACCATTCCACCGCCGCCATAAGCGTAATCATCGATCTGGTTGTGCGGGGCTTCTGCGAAATGCCTAGGGTTCAACACTTCGTGGCTGATCAGGCCTTTTGTTGCGGCTCTGCCGATAATGCTGGTTTCGAAAAAGGGTTCGAAAATTTCCGGAAAGGCACTGATCACCGTAAACTTCATAAATCCCACAGACCCTCGAGCAATCGCACAGAGATGATGCCCCTGTCGAGGTCCACCAGCCTGATGACATCCCTGATGGCTGGAAGCATCTTCCTGGAACCCTCCGGCGTCTCAACAACGTAAATATCGTTGCCTCCGGTGGGAAAAACCTCGCAGACGACCCCCAGCGTCGTGCCGCTTTCCTCGTCCCTCACAGAAAGCCCGATGATATCATCGATCCAGAATCCGTCATCGGGCAATGGAACCCGTTCTTCAGGAGGGATCTTCACGATGAGCCCTTTTATCGCCTCGGCGCCGTCCCTGTCGACAATTTTCGCCGCCTTCGCCAGATACTGGTTCTTCCCTTCCTGAAACCGTATCGAAAGGATTTCCAGACTCATTCTATGTCCGCCGTCGGGACTGTACAGTTCCAACCGGTCCATCTGTTCGAAGCGACCGGGGAAATCCGTCAGTGGAACGATTCTGAATTCCCCGCCGACGCCATGCGCTCCGGCAATCCTGCCGATAGTAACCAATTCCGCTGCGGACATGTTCAACACCTCAATCTTCCAGGATGTCCACGTCCACCTTATCGCCGGGCCTGACTGCCGCAGCTTTCGCGATCAGTCTGATGGCGTTGATGGTTGCTCCATGCTTCCCGATAACCCGCCCGATGTCCTCGGGGGCAGTTTTGACCGAGAGGTTCACTACTCCCGACTCCGTTCTTTGAGCCGTGATCTGGACTTCCTCCGGTTTCGTGACAATGTGACTCACCACGAAACCCACAAGTGCCTCATAGTCAGGCATGGGCCTCGCCTACTGCTTTTTGCCGGCCGTGAACTTTTCCCAGACGCCGCACTTTGCGAGCAGGGATCTGGCCGTTTCAGAGGGAAGTGCACCGTTGCCGAGCCAGTAAAGTGCACGCTCCTCTTCGATTTTTATTTCCGAAGGTTCCTTCATGGGATCATAGGTGCCGATCTGCTCGATGTAGGAACCGTCCCTGGGTGCCCGGTGATCGGCCACCACAAGCCTGTAAAAGGGTTTCTTCTTTCGCCCGAACCTTGCAAGTCTGATTCGTACCGCCATGTACATTGCACCTCCGTCTTTTTAAAATCCTCCACCACTGCGACTTTCCCGCTTTTTTCTCAGAAAGGCAAGCCGCCAGGGAGCTTCATTTTTTTGCCGCCCTTGCCGAAACGCTTCATAAGTTCCTGCATCTGCTTGTGCTGGGCCAGCACCTGATTGACGGTCTGAACCGTCGTTCCCGACCCTCTTGCAATTCGTCTCCTCCGGCTCCCTTTTATGATTTTCGGGTTTCGGCGCTCTTCGGGAGTCATCGAAAGGATGACGGCTTCTATCCGCTTGATCCGGTCCTGGTCAACCTCGGCGTCGGCAAGCCCCTTCAGCCTGTTTGCCCCGGGAAGCATCTCGATGACCTTGTCCAGGGGGCCCATTTTCCTGAGCTGCCTGATCTGCTGAAGCAGGTCTTCCATGGAGAACCGTCCCTTGCGGAGGGATTTCGTCATTTCTTCAACATCGGTATCTTCAGTAGCCTGTCGGACTTTTTCCGCCAGACCCGCCATGTCCCCCATGCCCAGGATTCTCTGCGCCATTCGCTCGGCGTCAAAAGCTTCCAGGTCCTCAGACCGCTCACCGGTTCCGACAAATTTTACCGGGACTTCAGCCACCGCCCTGGCACTCAGAAGCGCACCGCCCCGTGCGTCGCCGTCGAGCTTGGTCATAACGAGGCCCGATAAACCGAGCCTTTCGTGAAAGGCTTTCGCAACATCGACGGCTTCCTGGCCGGTCATGGCATCAAGCACAAGAAGAATCTCCCGTGGTTCAAGCTCACTTTTCATGTGTTCTAGCTCCGCCATCAGATTCTCATCCATGTGGAGCCGTCCGGCCGTATCGAAAAGGAGCACGTCGTACAACCGCTGTCGTGCATATTCAACGGCCCGCTTCACGAGGGAGACTACGTCCTTTTCTCCCGGCTCGGGCCCGAAAAATCCGATACCCGCCTGGTCGGCCAGTATCGACAGTTGCTCAACCGCAGCGGGCCGTTTCAGGTCACATGCCACAACCAGCGGTTTGTGCCTGCCGGAAATGTTTTTGGCAATCTTGACGCAGCTTGTCGTCTTGCCTGCTCCCTGAAGGCCCACGAGCAGACAATGCGTGGGAGGCTGGGGCGCATAGTTCAGCCCTCCCCTGGTCTTGCCGCCCATCAGCTCGGTCATTTCTTCGAAGACAATGGTCTGAACCTGTTGTGCCGGAGTAATGGATTCCAGGACAGCCTTCCCGAGTGCCCTCTCACGGATGCGACTCACGAGATCCTTGACGACCTTGTAGTTGACGTCCCCTTCGAGCAACGCCCGTCGGACTTCCCGGGTGGCTTCCGTAACATCCTGTTCGGTAAGCTTCCCCCTGTCACGAAGCTTTCCAAAAACGTTTTCGAGCCTGTTCCTTAAAGAATCAAACATGCAGCCTGCCCGTTCCCTCCGTTTCTTCAGCCTCGATAAGTCCCCTCAGATCTTCCGTGATATCCGTCGGAAGGGACAATCCCTGTTCGATGCAGATGCGGCTGAGATTCTCAAGGGCCTCCGTCAACCGGCTTTCCCTTTCAAGACAGCCGAGGAGTTCTTCGAGTTCCTTGAGACGGTCCCTGGCACGTTGAAAAAGGTCATGAACACCCTGGCGCGTCATGCCGATGGTCTCGGCGATCTCCGCAAGCGACCAGTCCCGTTCGTGATGCAGCATGAAGATCTGACGCTGTTTTTCCGTCAGCAGGGGGCCATAGATGTCATAGAGCCGATCCAGCTGGATCTTTCTGGTTAATCTGTCATCCATTTTTTCCCTTCCCCCTATAGGCAGGGAAATTATAGGGATTGAATGAAACGGTGTCAAGGAAAAATACTTGACAGCGACGAATAACTTTCCGCCGCTGTCTTCAGCGCTGATATGGCAAAAATTTCAACACTGATCTAGGCTTCGTCCTGTGTATGGGTATGGTTGCGGGAATGCCCGTGCCCATGAGAATGGCCGTCGGGGGCAAACGCCCGTGCTTCCACATCCCTCAGCAGATCCCAGAGATCCCTGAGCATTTCGCGCTTCTTCGCAATGAGATGCTCAAGGGCATGTGTCGTCACGTCATCTTCTACCATATGCCAACGGGCCGAAAGATTGTTCATGGCCTGAAGCTCTTCCGACAACGTTTCCCGAAGGAGCTCGGCGATTGAAAGGGGATCTTCCACATGGCCGTGCATACCTGACGAATCGGGTGTAATAACCTGACACATATTCAAACGCCTCCTTGTTTGTCTTCGACGAGCTAGATTAACACGATATTCTCCGTCTGTCACACTCCGGAAAGCCCTTCATTGTGCCCCTTCCGCCTTTCTGCCAAAATAGGGGCCATACCAGGGTCTGAAAGGAGAGATGTCCATGAACGCCATGCAGGAGAAAAACACCCCTATCTGGCAAACACACCATTCCAACATCGGACAGACCGTTGTCAAGGCACTCAACGACAAAGAGTATACCGCGTCCTATGTCCCTACCGCAACGGAAGCCGCAAGAGCCGTCTGTGATCTCGTTCCGACGGGTTCAAGCGTCGGGATACCGGGAACATCGACGATTCGCGAACTGAATCTTCTCGAGCTGCTCGAGAAGAAAGGCTGCAACGTTTTTCATCACTGGGACCCGAACCTGTCTGCTGATGAAAAACTGACACGACTCCAGGAGGAACTTGCCAGCGATTTCTACCTGACAAGCTCAAATGCGGTCACCCACGACGGAATGCTCGTCAATATCGATGGGACCGGAAACCGGGTAGCGGGAATGGCATGGGGTACAAACACTCTTGTCTTCGTCGTCGGCATCAACAAAATCTGCCGTGACCTCGAAAGCGCAATTCAGCGCGTAAAAGATACAGCGACCCCCCCGAACGCCCTCAGGCTCAGCATTGACGTGCCCTGTACGAAAACCGGTCACTGTGTCGACTGCAACAGCCCCAACAGGCTCTGCCGGGCCACACTGATCCTTGAACGACCGCCCCTTGGCCGCGATGCTCACGTGTTCATCGTCGGCGAAGCGCTCGGATACTGAACACCCCCGGGCGGGGCCCTGAAACCCGGGCTTCGCCCTTTTTATCTCCTCCACGCTGCAGGCAAAAAGAGTATCATGACGGTGTAAATCTCGAGCCTTCCCAAAAGCATGCAAAAAGACAACACCCACTTCCCGGCAGTCGGAATGTGGGCATAGTTTTCCGTCGGCCCGACTGTTCCCAGACCAGGACCGATGTTTCCTATCGTCGCTGCGACGCTTGCAATAGCCGTCAGGACATCTACACCAAGGGCCGCCATGACAAGGGCAGCCAAAGCGAAGAGTCCCATATAGAGAGCGAAGAAAGCCGTCACGGATCCCATGACATCGGTACTGATCGCCTTTTTCCCTACCCGAACCGGAATGACGGCTTTCGGATGAAGGAGCCGGTGGAGTTCTCCTTTTACCTGCTTGGCGAGCAACATGATCCGTATATTTTTCATCCCTCCACCGGTCGACCCGGCGCAGCCCCCTACAAACATGAGAAACAGCAAAAGATATTGGATATAAAAGGGCCACTTTTCATAATCCGCCGTAACATAACCCGTTGTGGTTATGATACTGACGACCTGGAAGGCCCCGTACCGCAACGAATCCATGACGGTTTCGTAGGTGCCGCTGGCGTAAAGCAACGCCGAGGCGGTCCCTATGGAAAAGATGAGAATCTTGACGTAAAACCGAAACTCCTCATCCTTCCACCAGGCCGACAGTTTCCCGGTAAGCATCAGGTAATGGAGTGCGAAATTCGCTCCGGCCAGAAACATGAACACGATGATGACCCAGTCAAAATAAGAGCTGTTGTATTGGCCGATACTTGCGTTGAGAGGCGAAAACCCGCCCGTGGCCATGGTACCGAAGGTGTGGGTCAGGGCCTCGAAAACCTCCATGCCGCCCAAAAGCAACAGGGTCGTCTCCAGGAGGGAAAAAAGGAGATACACTCCCCAAAGCAGGAGAGCTGTTTGTCTGACCCGTGGTGTCAGTTTTTCCGGCGTAGGGCCGGGGACCTCGGCACGATAAAGCTGCATGCCGCCGACCCCCAGAAATGGCAGTACAGCAAGGCTCAGGACAATGATTCCCATGCCGCCGAGCCAATGCGTCAGATCGCGCCAGAACAGGATGCCCCGGGGATTCGACTGGATATCCTGCAGGACCGATGCTCCCGTTGTGGTAAAACCGGACATGGCTTCGAAAAAGGCGTCAGTGTAAGTGGGTACGCTCCCGTAAAAAAGAAATGGAAGGGCCCCGATAACCGAAGCCATGATCCATGACAATGAGACAGCCGCAAAAGCCTCCCTGACACCCAGGTCCCGCGTGCCGGCCCGCCGGCCCAGCGCGTAAAGGACCCCCGCGAAGGAAAGACCGCAGAAAATGCTGGCGAGAAAGGCCTTTACATCCTCTGTTCCGTCCTTGAGAGCCCACGCCAGGGGCCATAACATGAACAGCGAAACGATAGCAGCCATCAGGGCGAGCACCTTGAGAAGAACCCGAACGCGCACGCTTACAGTACCCCCAGTATCTCCACTGCCTTGGGCATCTGTTCCGACGATGCGAAGAGAACAATCTGGTCATAGGACTGGATCACCGTGTCGCCCCAGGGCACAAAGACCTGTTCATCCCTGCATACAAGGGCGAGAAGAATACCCTTGGGAAGACCCAGATCCATGACCCGCTTGCCGACGATCTCGCTTTCTTCCTGCACCGTGACCTCGAGCATTTCGGCGTCGATTTTTTCTATGATGGACAGAGCTCCGGAACTGAAGGGATACCGGACCTGCCGCATTATCACCGAGGCCAGTGCCTGGTTCGGGTTGACGAGGGCATCCACGGATATGTAGTCGTCCAGTTTCATCAGCAGGTTTCTTCTGACCACGGCGATACTCTTTCGCGCACCGAGAGCCTTCCCGATCACCCCGATCAACAGGTTTCGCTCGTCACTTGCTGTTGTGGTAACAAATCCGTCGGCATCCTTAACACCCTCGTAATGGAGGAGTTCCTCATCGGCCCCGTCACCGGCCAGGATGATGGTTCTTTCCAACTCCCTGGCCAGTCTGTCGCATTTTTCCCGGTCCTGGTCAATGAGCCTGACATCCAGGTTCCGGTACCGCATTTCAAGCCTTCTGGCGACCTGGAATCCTATCTTCCCGCCACCGACGATGATTACCCGCTTGAGGCCCTTGCTGCGTTCCCGGCGGAAAAGTTCTTCAAGCTGATGGACCTGTCCCCTGAGTACGATGATGAAGCAAAGGTCACCCACCTTGAGCTCCGTTTCCCCGAAGGGGACGAACCCGCTGCCGTTTCTTTCGACGAAGGCGATCAGGGCTGTCAGTTTCGGATACCGATGGCGCAGGCGGCGCAATGTATCCCCCACCATTGGAGACCCCTCTGAAACACGGAAGGCATAAAGCCCCGCGCGGCCTCCGAAAAATTCGGCAGTGTGGACGGCGGAACTCACTGAGAGCAATTCCTCTATCTCCCGGGCCACGGAACGTTCGGGAGAAATCATGACGTCGATCCCGAGCTCCTTCGCCCAGGTCGGGCTATCCGTATATTCAAGACCCCTCGCCCTGGAAATGACCCTTTTGACGCCGGCCCGCTTGGCGATCCAGCAGGCCAAAATATTGACTTCGTCATGATTCGTGCAGGCTATCAGGATATCCACATTACATCCAGGCACGATTCCGGCTTCTTCAAGAACAGGAGGCCGGGCACCATTCCCGCGGACAAGCATCACGTCGAGGTCGCTTTCGACCTTCTCGGCCCGCAGGTCATCATTTTCTACGACGACCACATCATGCCCCTGGTCGGACAGATTTTCGGCGACGCTGAAACCGACTTCTCCCGCCCCTACAACGACAACGCGCAAGAAGCATCAACCCCTTTACGAGAAGACCAGCATACACGTTCTGTATCCTCCGGGAAAGATGTTACACTTGTCCGGAACAGGGGGTGGCAGTATGCCGCGACGCGGAAAGATCGCCTTTGTGGGAACAGGCGGTACGATCAGTATGACCTACAACGAACGCCAGGAAGGGTTCGTCCCGACCAAGCCCGCCGAAGCGCTGCTTGAGCTCCTTCCCCAGGATATCGCAGGGGAAATCGAACCCGTCGACTGGAGCCACCAGCCCAGCAGTCACTATACCATACGTATGACCACCGATCTCGTTGATCTTCTCGGGCAACTCGTACAGGACGGATGCAAGGGAATCGTCGTTTCAAGCGGTACCGACGCACTCGAGGAAATGTCCTACCTGACGGACCTCCTCTGGCTCTATCCGCAGCCCGTGGTCTTTACGGGTGCACTCAAACCGGCATCCCAGCCGAGCTCTGACGCTGCTGTCAATCTCCGGCAGGCCATAGCTGCCGCATCATCGGAAGCACTCTGGGGAATGGGCGTCGTCGCCTGCTTCCAGGACCAGCTTTTCGCCGCATCCGAAATCACGAAAGAGGTAAGTCACAGGCGTGACGCCTTCGCATCCCCGGGGAAAGGCCCCATCGGCGAGTTCGTGGAGGGGAAAATAAGAGTCAACAGGAAACCCAAAAGACCACCTTCGGTAGACCGTGGCATCACGCCTTCAAAGGACGTGGAAATCCTCTGGGCTTCACTTGGAGGAGGAGTTCGCACCCTGACATGTCTCTCGTCGGGACCCGGGCTCGAAGGTCTTGTTCTCGCAGGTTTCGGCGGCGGAAATGTCCCCCCCTCGTGGATACAGTATATAAAAGCCCTCCTAAAAGCAGGGACACAGATTGTGGTCACCTCGAAATGTCCAAGGGGATACACCATCACTGAGTTCGGTTTTGAGGGAAGCGCGCGGAAGCTTTTCGAGCTGGGCGTTCTCGACGGAGGTATGCTTCGTCCCGAACAGGCTCGCCTCAGGCTCGCCGTAGGACTCGGGGCGGGATACAAGGGGAACAGGCTCCAGGAATACCTGCTTGGCGGAGAATAAAACCCGGGGGCGCACGCTTTTCATCCGGCCCTTCATGTCAACGCCGGGCTTTTATATCCCCAGTGCCTCCAGGATCATCCTGCCGGCACTTACTGCAATGACACCGGCAAGAATATAGCGTATCCACCGGTTGCCTTTTTCCACGGCGAA
Organism: Thermovirgaceae bacterium; assembly: GCA_046542505.1. GTDB lineage: Bacteria > Synergistota > Synergistia > Synergistales > Thermovirgaceae > UBA1876. The sequence continues at coordinate 10,817 of JBKHBH010000021.1, forward strand.
CCACGTGCCAACCCAGGCCCCGGTCATGTTTCCCGCTGCCAGAGCAAAGCCGATACCGAAATTGACCATGCCGTAGGACATGAAAAGAGCAAGGCTTACAGCGGTGTAGGTCATGACAATCGCCACTTTCAGCGCATTGGCACGCACCAGATCCTTGCCGACGACGCCCACAAGGGCCCAGATCAGAATAAAGCCGACCCCTGCCTGGATAAACCCGCCGTAAACACCGATAAAAAAGAAAACAGCCATGGTTAGCCACCTGGGCCACCTGTTTTCCCTCTGGGATTCCCACATGTCGGGTTTGGTCACCAGCAGGACCGCCATGGCGGTTATGATGATGGCAATGAGAACCTTCAGGAATTTTTCGTCGAGCTGCACCGCGAGGAGAGTCCCGCAGACGGCTCCCGCCGTCGCCGGTGCCGCCAGGATTGCCGCCTCTCTGAAAGAAAGGATGTTTCGTTTTTTGAAACGTCCCGTGGCGACGATATTCTGCAAAAGGATGGCGATCCTGTTTGTCGCATTGGCTACCGAGGCATCGAGGCCGAGAAAAATCAGAAAGGGCAGTGCCAAAAGGCTTCCGCCTCCGGCTATGGTATTGAGAAACCCGGCACAGGTTCCTATGGCAAAGGTGGCAATCAGCAGATACACCGGCATGAATTTCTCCTCCAGTTCTGCACGGGGGCAAGGTTAGAGCATTTTACCACAGGATTCCTGTTTGACGTGCTACAATATTATCAGATTGGCCCGAACTCACAGGGAGGGACGGATCATGCGATATGCAACAAGTGAAGAAATGCTTTTCCTGCGGCTTTCCGACGGTGAGAACCTCCACCGGTCGCTTTCCATGGCCTGCGAGGAGTATTCTATCGATTCAGCCATCGTGCTCACCGGACTTGGAATGATCCGGGACATCACCTTCGGTTGGTACACAGGAATGGAATATATCCAGGAAAACGTATCCGGGCCCTTCGAACTGGCAGCCCTTTCCGGAAACATCAGCTACCGCGGCAACTCCCTATATCCGCACCTGCACGCCGTTTTCAACGGGCAAGACCATGCCACCTTGAGCGGTCACATCCTCAAGGCCTGTTGCGACCACAATCTGGAGATCTCCCTTTTACCGATGAAATCCCTCCGCCTCAGGAGGGAAAACAACGGCTGGTTCGAGGCAATAATCCCTGAAAAACGCTAGCCGGAAGACTTGTCTTGCCTGATGTCACAAGCGATTCCGTCTGCCAGTCTTTTCAATTCATCCGGTTCGATCGGGAAGAAGGCATGGTCAGTTCCCGCAGCGGCCCAAACGGTATCGAACTGAAAAAGACTTTCATCAAGAAGCGTCAAGGGCTGGGTATCATACCCTACCGGCGGGACGCCACCCACCTTGTAGCCGGAAAAACTGAACACCCAGTCAGGTCGGGCCATGGAAATCTTTTTGGCATCCAAAATGAATTTAACCTTGCGCATGTCGACCCTGTTGGGGCCGGACATTAACGCCAGAACAGCTTTTTCGTCCGCAAGAAGAATAATGGATTTGAGGATTTCTCCAGTGGGAACTCCAACCGCCCGGGCGGCATCTTCAACGGTTCGTATGGTTTCATCCGTTTCGCGTATAATCCCGTCGAGTCCGTTTTGGGCAAGAAATTCACGTACTTTCGCTATGGCCCTTTCTTCCTGACTGATCTTCGTCATATTCAATCACTCCCGAAACCTGTTCCCCAAGACTTCCGACCACTGCAGAAATTCTGCCTCAGTCAATGTATAGATTCGGTTTCACCGTCTTCCAGGCGCATGTAAACATTTCTGTTCGCCATCACCTGCCTGACGAATTCCCTCGTTTCATCAAAAGGAATCTCCTCGACCCATTCCATCCAGTCCGTTTTTTTACCTGTATTTTCAAGCCATGATCGGACCCGGCCCTGACCCGCATTATAGGCGGCTACCGCCTGCTCTGTTCTTTCGAACATGCCTCGCAGCCTTCCGAAATGATGGGCACCCAAACGGATGTTCACTTCCGGGCTAAAATAATCCGCTCCCTCATCGAGACCAAGCAAACGCGCGTTCTCCCTCGCCGTCGGCGGCATGAGCTGCATGAGTCCCATGGCACCCACATAACTCACCGCCAATGGGTTGAACGCGCTTTCACGTCTCATGATGCCCCAGATATCATAAACTGGAACATCGAAACGTTCCGAAGCCTTCCGCACTGCTTCATCGAAGGGTCGGGGGAACAATATCTGAACGAGCTCAGGGGGAAGAGTCCCGTCCCTGGGAATGGCACGCAAAATCGCTTGACCATGCATATAGGAACCGTGAGGGTCTCCCAGCCACTGGGAGATCTGTGACGCACGGTAAAGAGCCCCCGGGGTTCCCTCCTCTGAAAGGTGCATCCTTGCATAAACCATGAACCCCCAGGTTTCAAGCTCATGTCTCTCGTGTTCCAAAAGAATGGATTTTTCCTCCGAAAGGGGAAGAGCCCGGTCCCTGAAAGCCGCGAAGGTGTAAAAATCGAGTGGATGGTTTTCTTCAAGCCGATTTGAGATAAGGTCCGTCTGTTGCCCGGTCTCGTTTAGTGCACGGCGAAGCCAGAAAAGGAGTTTTGCCTCATCCCTGCCGTCAGGTCCTGCTTGCAAGGCAGCTTCCCAAAGCCTCGCTGCCTTTTCGGGGCTTTCCTGTTTCCAGGCCTTCCAGCCTCGCTCCCACCGGATAGGTACAGTCAGTGGACTGTTTGGATGAGTTCCCAGAAGCCTGTCTTCCCAATAGGTCTTCCGTTTCCCGTCTTTATCCCGTCTATTGATTTCGGCCATGGCCGCCATGGAAAGGGCCGATGCGCGGGAGGTGCCGGACTCCGCAATGGCCGCCAAAAGCCCCTTTGCATATTCGCCATCCCCTTCGCAGGCCATCTGTTTCATTATGGAAATGGCTCGGGCGACATCAGCTGGCCCGGTATCTTCCATAACGGCCAGGCGGTAGAGCATGTCGGCGGCTTCTTTTTTTTCACCCAGAGCGGCACGAGCTCTCGCGGTGAGGAGCGTCGCCTGGTCTTTCTCTTTTTTTCCTTCGAAACGTGTATCTTCAAGATATTCCAGAGCCTTCTCAGGCCGTTTCTCGGACAGTGCGGCCTCCGCCAGGAAAAGAGCGTCTTTCGCTGGATAGGGCGGCCCCGCGTCCTCAAGAAGCGCCAAGGCGTCCATGTTGCGGGACTCTATGGCCAAAAGCATCCTTGCTTCCTGGATTTCAGCCGCTGAAAGGTCGAAAAGCGCTTCCAGGGCCGTCAGCCGCTGAGCTTCATCCCGCGCAAGCCGCGCCATTGACCTGAAGGCCTCTACGGCGAGCTCCGTTTTCCCCGTACTCCTGGCAATCCTTCCAATTGCATACTGGACATAGGGAGCAAGAATCCAGTCTTTATCCTCGCCTAGGGCGATGGCCTCCTGGAGGGCTTCATCTGCTTTACCAGTGCGCTCAAGGCCAAGGACTATCCTCATCCTCAAATAGGGAAGAATCCCGGCTGGAACAGTGTTCTGCTCCTCGCGGAAAATCTTGAGTCCTTTCTCGTAGTCACCCTGAAACCAGAGCGCATTCGCATACAAAACCCTGTCTTTGACGGAAAGGCCCGATCCACCCTTTTCGAAAGCAGCATCCAGCATATCCCACCTTCTCGACGAGAAAAGCTTTTGCATGTTTTCAGGGATTTTGCCCGGAATCAGTTCTGCGCGAACGGTTCCAGCAAAAAGGAAGAACAGGAGAACACCTGCAATAATACTTGCCATTTGGGTTTTCATTTTTGCGTCGGCCCTCCCGTGGTTTCTCCGCATCTGTCACAAGGCGGTTTTTCGCCCGTTCGGAGGTAATACCTGAAGTGGTCCAGCCATTTCGGGGTCCCCTCGGAACACTGGTCGAGAAATCGTATAAATCCCACGAGCCTTTCACGGCACAAAGGTGTAATGTAATGCTCTATACTGCAGGCATTGGAGTCCGCCTCTTTTTCATCCAGACCGAGGATCTTTACGAAGAATGTTTTCAGAAGTCGTTCCCGCTCCACAAGGGATTTGGCAATGCCCCGCCCTTTTTCTGTGAGAGAAATATACCCGTAATATTCCTGTTCAACAAGACCGGCATCTTTCAGGGGGGCGATGCTCCCGACCACAGTCGGGGATCGGACGCCGAGCCCCGTCGCCAGGTCCTTTACACGGACGACCTTGTTTTCTGTCTCAAGCTTGTATATCGTTTTCAGGTAATCTTCGTTCCGGGCGGTGAGTGCCAACATGTTAGCCTCTCCTAGCATTGTTCGTTATTTGTAGTTTCAGTATGATCCTCACACCGCCCCCCGTCAAGGAGGCCTTTTCGTGAAACATGAAACCATTCTCGCGGCAACAGCTGCCGCGGCATGCCTCGCTGAAGTTCATGCGGCACCGAAACCCGGCCTTGTCGACAGGGCAGGCCCGGGAGCCCACAGGGACATGGATTATTCAACGTTCCTGGCAAGTTCCATGGCCCTGGCCCCCTATTGGGCTCCTCAGGCCACCGTCGGTCTCGCCGGGATGAAACCCAATGAAGCGCTTGTCTTCCTCAGGAAACAGGGGCTGCTGATGGACCGGGCCATGCTCACCGCCACCGGAGGGGTCAACACCCACAAGGGGCTTATCTTCGCCCTCTCCCTTCTCCTGTATGGAGCAGGTTTTTTGCTCTGCTCCAGGCGGCGGCTGACACCGGAAGAGACAGCCAAGTCAGCGGCAGCGGCCGTCAAAGGATGCTGCAGGAAAGAACTCGAAGCCCTCAAGGATGCACCACCCCAAAGAAAGCTGACGAGCGGGGAGAAAATTTTTCTTGCCCACGGGCTCAGGGGAATCCGCGGTGAGGCTGAATCGGGGTTTCCGTCGGCTCTGGCCGCGGGGCTTCCTTCTCTCCGCAAGGCTCTCGCCTCCGAAGCCAGTCTCAACGACAGTGCTTTGTATGCCCTTTTCCACATCATGGACGTCTGCGAGGACACGAATATCGTAGCCAGGAAAGGATATCCCTTCTGGATTGGGGAATACAGGAGAATGCTTGCCCCACTCCTCGAGCTCAAACCGCCCTTTTCGAAACAGGATATGGCCGTCGTCCTCGATGTCGACACCCGGTTCAGCGACGAGGGAATCAGTCCGGGAGGCGCCGCCGATCTTTTGACGTGCACACTGTTTCTTCACTGGATCGATGGGTACCCGAATCAGTTTGTCAACACCAACCCCGCAGAGTATAATATTTGTAACTTTTCCGAGGAGGTGGAGACATGAGCCTGGGGCTTCGGATCAAGACCCTCAGGAAAGCCAAGTCACTGACACAGCAGCAGCTTGCGGACCTCGTTGACGTCAGCAGGATCTACATCCAGGCCCTCGAGAGCAACCGACGTCTTCCCTCGATGAAGCTGCTCAGGCGCCTTGCCGGAGCTCTGGATGTCAGGGTCGCCGACATTGTTCAGAACGAGAATGTCGATAGGACAGGCCGTCTTCAACTCGAAGAAGTGCTGGAAAATGTCGAAGACATCGAAATCTGGTACCGGAGCAAAAAACTCTCGCACAGGGAAATCCAGCTGGTCCAGAAACTCGTGGACGCCGCCCTGAGCGAGTGGGACAGGGAACAGGGCAATGGAACGGACTGAAACAGCAACGGATTTCGACTTCCCGAATCCGCCGGAACACATTCCCCTTTGGGCGCTGGAAGAGGCAAAACCGTGGGCAGACCTTGATGAATTTGACATCCTCGTCAAAGCGGAAGCGAAAACAGGCCGGACGCTGGAACTTCGGGAAGCGATTCTTCCTCCGACGCTCTGGGGACTTCATGTGGCCAGGGGACACCGGGCACGCATCTACGTGAACAGATGCCTGCCCGGTATGTGGAAACGGTTCACGATTTTCCACGAACTCTATCACCTGCTTCATCACAAGCGGGGGGAAGCCTTTTGGGCCGTAACGGCAACCCCCCTTTCGAGCTTCGAGTTCCAGGCCGACATGTTCGCCTGGGCCGCCATCCGTCCGGATTGGTTCGGTGACCAGGTGCAGTGAAACGTCTCCCCTTTTTCCTTCCCATGCAGGCATGCCCCGGACGCTGCATATACTGCGACCAGCAGGCGATAACCGGAGAAAGCCAGGGCCTGTCACCCCGAGATGTAGAAAACACCGCACTGGCCTTGCCGGAAGCCATGGAAATCTGTTTTTTTGGAGGAAGTTTCACCTGTCTTCCCCCGCATCTTAGGCGATCTTTCCTGAAAGCCGCCAATTCCGCCCCCAAAGGAAGCCGTCTAAGACTTTCTACCCATCCATTATGCATAACTCCGGAAGTGCTTGAAGAATTGACCCTTTTCTCCGTCGACGTAGTGGAACTCGGCGTAACATCCCTTGATAGCGCCGTACTCCAGACTTGCCGCAGGGGATATGACGCCGGAACGGTTCTGGAACGCCTCGAAATGATCCTCACCGAAGGCATGACTCCGGGAGCCCAGCTGATGACGGGCCTTCCCGGCCAGGATCTGGACAGTTCCAAAAATGACATAAATATCCTTGCGCGCCTCAAGGGATTTTCAAAAATGCAATTGCGGATCTATCCATGCCTTGTCTTCCCCAACACGCTGCTGGCGACGCTTTACGAGCAGCAGCGGTACACTCCCCTGTCTACGGAAGAATGTGCAAGGCAAACGGGACAGCTCATAGATCTCGCCCGGCGGCTCGGCTTCGAGATTCTCCGCGTCGGTCTGCACGAAACGGCATCTCTGCGGAAATCTGTTCTGGCAGGCCCCGCCCACCCCGCTCTCGGAGAACTGGCAAGGGCGGAGGCCCTGGCGATTCATTTGGGCCGGGGCTCACTTTCAGGCCCCTGGAAGGTCCCTTCTAAAGAACGATCTCTCCTGTGTGGTCACGGAGGGTACGGGTACAAGGCGCTTTCCAGAATCACCGGAACGCCCGTTAAGGTCATCAGGGAAAACATTCTCTGGATCTAGCTTTCTTCCGGCTTCTCCCCGCTGTTGCACTTTCATATGCGAATACTTACAATGCAAGGACGTCTTTTTCCAGGAGGGACACCGGTGTCCTCGAAAATGAAACGATCTGTCGACATGGGGAGCGGGAGTGTTCCGCGAGCGTTGTGGAAACTCGCTCTTCCCTCCATTTTTTCAATGCTTTTTCATACTCTTTTTCATCTCGTGGACACGGTCTTCGTTTCCTGGCTCGGCGAGTATCCCCTGGCCGCGATGTCGTTGACCTTCCCGGTCATGTTCATTATTTTCGCCCTTATCAACGGCATCGCTGTGGGGACAACGACAACGGTCAGCAACCAGCTTGGCGCCGGGAACGATACGGAAGCCCGCGATTTCTGCGACGCTTCACTGATCCTTCTTCTTTCTCTTTCTCTCATCCCCGTACCGCTTCTGTTTCCTGGCATTTCCGACGGATTCTTCGGGTTCCTCGGAGGAGAAGGACCGGTTCTTTCAGAAAGCTACCGGTACTCATTCTGGATGATCGTCGGCATCACCCCCATGGCTTTCTCCCTTCTCGGCGACTCCCTTTTCAGAAGTCAGGGGGACACGGTCACACCGATGAAGGCTATGGTCCTCGGAAACGGCATCAACGCCCTTCTTGATCCGCTGTTTATTTTCACCTTTGGGTGGGGTATCGCAGGAGCATCCTTCGCCACCTTCGTCAGCAGGTTCACATCTCTTGCCTATGTGGTTTACAAGTTGCGGGCGGACAGCGATCTAAGGCCCTCCTTCAGGATTCCTCAAAAGATGCTTTCCAGATGGAAACGGATCGTGGCCATCGGAATTCCGGTCTTCCTTTCACAGGGAAGCATGGCAATCGGGTCGGCGGCAATGAACAGGATCCTCGCACGCTACGGGGCAGCAGCCATTGGTGCCTGGATGCTCGGAAACCGCGTGGAAAGCCTCGCTTTTCTCCCCGTCTTCGGGCTGAATGGGGCTCTGGTACCTTTTGTCGGCTTCAACATCGGCAAGGGAGATTATAAACGTGTAAAATCGGCGCTTCTGACGGCCCTCGTCGGCTCTTCGATCATCATGCTCTCCATAGGGACGCTGATATACATATGGCCTCACCCGATCCTCACCTTTTTCAAACCGTCCGAAACGGTAACATCCATGGCGACGGCATCAATCAGGGCTTCAGCTACGGGTTATCTCTTTGCGGCTGTCGACATCACCCTGTGGGGACTTTTCCAGGGAAGCGGCTATTCCGTCTACGGGATGGTCAGCCAGTTCGCCCGCTCCCTCGCCGTGAGAATTCCCTCGGCACTTCTCCTTGCCTCCTTTTTCGGCCTCAGCGGCGTCTGGTGGTGCCAGCCGCTCTCAACGGCGGCTTCCGGACTTTTGTCGCTCTTTTTTCTCTCCTTCGTCATGAGACGAATACACGAAGAAATAACGGAAAAGCGGAAGAAAACCGAGCCCGCAGCCACACCACCGTTGACGAAAACATCCGAGGAATCTAAACTTGAGTCAACAGATATCGGGTGACAGTTCATTAAACCGGATTGGAAGTGACATCCTTGGATTCTGCACAATTGCAAAAAAGGCTCCAGGAAAACCTTGAAGACATGCCCAACAAGGCCCGGCGTGTCGTCAGCTATCTCTTGTCCAATATGAGAGAGGCGGCTTTCAAATCAATTGGAGATGTCGCTGAGGAACTGGACGTCTCAAAGGCGCAACTTGTGAGGGTCTCCAGGATGCTCGGTTTCGACGGGTACGCCGAACTGAAGGGCGCCCTCCAGGAAGCAATACTGGAACAGGTCAACCCCGCGGCTATGCTCGCACGGGTCATGAGCAGCAGGCAGGATCTCCCGCAGACTATTTACAAACTTGAACACGCCAATCTTGACGACACCTGGACGCAGATTACGCCTGAAGGCGTCAGTGCCTTTTGCTCGATGATACGTGATGCGCGGATTACTTATTGTCTTGGCTGGGGTATTTCTTCACTCGTAGCGGAATCTTTGTATATGAGGCTTCGCGTGATGGGAATGCCTTCAGTCCTTTTGAAGCGATCCAGTATGACGATCCAGGAACAGACAAGGGCCATAGACACGGAAGACGTGGTCGTCGTGTGTGAACTCCCAAGCTTCGCTATCGAAGTGACCGAGTCCGTCGCTCAGGCATCGAAGCAGGGCGCGCGGATTGTTACGATTACTGACAGTCCCGCCGCTCCGATATGCCGGTATGCCGATCTTTCCTTCTTCGTAAGCGCGGCAAGCCCCATGTTCGGGAGCAGCGTCATCGGACCTCTTTTTCTCGTACACATTCTCTCCTCGGTTCTGGCCGTCAACATGGGCGACAAAACCCGGGAAGCCATGGAAAAACAGGCGGAATTTCTCCACGACGAGCGCATCTTCCATCCCGTGTTCGGGCTCAAGTATACATAAACGGCAGGTATCATCTTATATACAAAAAGGGGGAAGGCCTCGAGGCCTTCCCCCTTTTTACTCGCCAATGGCTTTTCATATTTCCATTGAGTCGCCTATATTAAGGATCCTGACTTCCGTCGTTTCAGGGACCTTGGCGGCAAACTCCTCCGGATCGGCCTGGATCACGTCAAAGGTGTCGTAATGCATGGGGACGACGACTCCCGGGCGGATGAAACCGACAGCCCTTACAGCATCGTCGATATCCATGGTGAAATTTCCGCCGATAGGAAGCAAGGCCAGGTCGATATCCTCTTCTTCGAGAAGCTTCATCTCCATGGTCAGCCCCGTGTCACCTGCATGATAGATCTTCTTGCCTTCAACTTCGATCACGAAACCACCCGGAGTCCCTCCGCAAATCATCCTGTCGCCTTCGACGATCCCGGAACCATGCCATGCCGGTGTCATCCGGACCCTGCCAAAGGGAAAAGAGAAGACGCCTCCTACCTGCATGCGGTGACATTTTGCGCCCTTCGAAGCGAGATAATGGCAGACCTCCACGTTGGTGATGACCGTGGCTCCACTGGCCTTCGCGATTTCCACGGTATCGCCGATATGATCTGCATGCCCGTGGGTCACGAATATGTAGTTCCTGTCGTTGAAATCGGAAATATCGACGGGTGCGACACCGCTGCCGCTGAGGAAGGGATCGATGAGCGCCCTGAGCCCCTCCCCCTCAATGGAAAAGGCTGAATGACCGAGAAAACGGATCGAAACCATCACTATCCCTCCTTTTTTCTGATGCCTTTATTGTACCCTCTGTGCCGTTGAGGTCTTTCTCTATGTAACAGGAGAAGTCTTCCGGACGTCCCTTACTGAACTCATCATGACATCGGCACTCTCATCTTCATGACCGTCTCACTCCAGTGTCCCGATTCGTGGACGGCGATCCCGACGGCACATAGATGGAGGATGCTCCCCTCTGAAAAGACACATCGAACCTTTTTATTCCTGTTGGCCTCAAACCAGTACGACAATGACCGACTTTCCTCCCAGCCGTCGGCCGTTATCACCACTGTCACATCAGTGCATGAGTCCTCCACAATGCGGTATCTCCAGTCCCGAGACTGCAACCCGTCGAGACTTACACCTCGTCCCCTTCGTTCCATGACTCCTCTCCAGCAGCGGAATTTTTGGGCAAAAGATGAAGCTCATCGAGCTGGGCCTCATCGACAGGTGAAGGTGCCCCCGACATGAGACATTGGGCTTTCTGAGTCTTCGGAAAGGCAATCACATCACGTATCGAACACTTCCCGCACAGGAGCATTACGAGCCGGTCAAATCCAAGGGCAATCCCGCCGTGAGGCGGCGTGCCTGAGGATAGGGCATCCAGAAGAAATCCGAAACGCTCCCGGGCCCTTTCGGGCGTAAAGGCCAGGACATTGAAAAGCCGTTTCTGGACGGTTGTATCGTGAATCCTGATAGATCCTCCGCCAATCTCGTAACCGTTGAGAACGAGATCATACGCCCTGGATCGGACTGCATCGGGTTGTTTTTCAAAAAGGGGCAGATCCTCCGGTTTTGGCGCCGTAAAGGGGTGATGCAAGGCAGTCCATCGCTTTTCTTCGTCATCCCATTCAAGTAGCGGGAATTCAGTGATCCAGGCAAAACGCCAGGAATTTTCCTCCACCTTGCCGAGCTGTCGAGCAAGTTCGACCCGCAGCTGCCCAAGCACCTTGTTCGCCTTCATAGGGTCGGCATCGGCGAGGAGAAACAGGACATCCTCTTCTTTTATGCCCGTCTCCCTGATAAGACGATCCGTCTCTTCTTCGGAAAGGCGTTTCGCCAGGGGCCCCTTGAGCGTATCCACCTTGAGCCTGAAAGGCGCAACGCCTGAAGCACCCAGTTCTTTGGCCCGGGTTTCTATATCCGCCTGCTCTTTTCGTGACAGGACAGCGCCACCGGGAACGCAGAGGCCCTTGACGGCCCCCCCTGATTCAAGGACCTTCCCGAAGGGTTCAAAATCCGTTTTCGAAAAAACAGGGGAAAGGTCGATGATCTCGAAAGGTATTCTCAGGTCGGGCTTGTCTGAGCCGTACCTGTCCATGGCTTCCCGCCAAGGTATCCGCGGGATCTCATCCTCGAGCACAACACCGATGACGGCTTCGAAAAGCCCTCTGACATACTCTTCGACAAGATTCAGGATATCTTTTTCGGTGATGAAGCTCATCTCGATATCTATCTGGGTGAACTCCGGTTGCCTGTCGGCCCGAAGGTCCTCGTCCCGGAAACATTTCACGATCTGGAAATACCTGTCCAGCCCGCCTATCATGAGGATTTGCTTGAAGATCTGCGGCGACTGGGGCAACGCGAAGAAACGGCCGGGTATGACCCTGCTTGGGACCAGGTAATCCCTCGCCCCTTCAGGCGTGGACTTGGTCAGCATCGGGGTTTCCACTTCTACAAAGCCCCTGGCGGTCAGGAAGTTTCTCGTGAAATTGGACGCCGTGCTTCTGGTGCGAAGATTCGCCTGTACCCGGGTTCTTCTCAGATCGAGATAGCGGTATCTGAGCCGTATGTTTTCATCGACTTTGCTGTTTTTTTCCACCAGTTCAAAAGGAGGCTGCTGGGCAGTGGAAAGGATGATGAAATCCTTCACGGCCACTTCCCAATATCCCGTATCCACGGAGGGGTTCTCCGTCCCTTCCGGGCGCCTCCTTACAGCCCCCCTTACGGCAAGGACAAACTCGTTCCGAAGCGTTTTGGCCTTCTCGTAGAGGGTGTCGCCTAGATCGGGGCTGAAGACGGTCTGCACGATTCCTGTATAATCCCAAAGCTCGATAAAAACGATGCCTCCCAGATCCCGCCTGCGTCGGACCCAGCCGTTGAGTATGACGTCCGTGCCTTCGTGATCCCCGCCAATGAACCCGCAGTTGGTTGTGCGCTTCCAGCCTTCGTCAAAAATATCAATCGCCATGGTGTCCCTTTCCTCCATGTCTCAACCGGTTCGCCCGTCAAACCCCGGCCTTTTCAAGAAATTCAAGGCTTTCATCCACCGAAAGGATTTGCTGGTCCCCGGATTCCATGTCCTTGATCGTCACTGTCTTCGATTGAAGCTCGTCTTCGCCGATGACGCAGACGTATTTGGCCCCGATGTTGTTCGCCGTCTTGAATTGTGCCTTCAAACTCCGGTTCTGGAAATCCATATCGGAAGAAAAGCCGGCGCGGCGCAGCATCTGCATGACCTCAAAAGCTCTAGTTCTGGATTCATCTCCGGCGGAGGCCACATAGACATCGATCACGGGCGGGGGTCCGAAATCACAGCCCTGTTGCTCCATGGTCAAGACGATCCGTTCAACGCCGGCGGCAAATCCTACGCCGGGAGTCGGCTTTCCCCCGATGGCCTCCGCCAGGTTGTCGTACCGTCCCCCTCCGCAAACGGCATTCTGTGCACCAAGGTCGCCGGAGAGCACCTCGTAGGCCGTTTTTGTGTAATAGTCCAACCCTCGCACAAGCCGCTTGTCGGTGCTGAATTCCACGCCCAGGACGCGAAGTCCTTTTTCGACTCCTTCAAAGTGTTCGCTGCACTCATCGCAAAGATGGTCCAGAGTCTGTGGCGCATTCTCAGTGATCGCCTTGCACTCGGGGTTCTTGCAATCCAGTATCCGAAGGGGGTTCCTGTCGTACCTTTCACGACAGGAGGAACACAGTTTTCCCAGATGGGGCTTGAGAAAGACCCTGAGCACGTCCCGGTAAGCGGGACGGCACACAGGGCAGCCGACGGAATTGATTTTTACCTCGAGGCCCCGTAAACCGAGCCGTCTGAATATTTCCAGGGAAAGGTCGATCACTTCAACGTCAACATGGGGATTCTGGACCCCTATCGCCTCGAAGTCAAGTTGCCAGAACTGTCGGTAACGGCCCTTCTGCGGGCGCTCGTAGCGGAACATTGGGCCGGCGTTCCAGAGTTTCACCGGCTGTTGCTGTTTGGCCATGCCGTTTTCAAGATAGGAGCGCACCATGGATGCCGACAGTTCCGGCCTCAGGGTAATGCTCCTGCCTCCCCTGTCAATAAAGGTATACATTTCTTTTTCCACCACATCCGTCGTCTCTCCCACACCCCTGGAAAACAGCTCGGTGTGTTCAAAAATCGGCAAATGTATTTCCCTGTATCCGAAGTCATGGGCCACTTTACTGCTTATCCTGAAGACATGCGCCCATTTCCAGGATTCTTCGGGAAGAATATCGCGTACACCTCTTGGAGCCTTGATACTCGACATGATGCAACATCCTCCTTGACTTTGTATAAAAGCGCCGCTTGCTCCCGCATTCCAGACTTTCCGGAGGGCAGAAATGTCCTGTTTGCACATCGTTAAATTGTACCATCCACGGGATGCTCTGCAACGAGGGGCACACAGGAAAAGGGCCTGCCGAAAAGGCAGGCCCTTTGTAATTCTCCGGGTAATGCTTCTTTTCCATTAAAATCTGTTCCGTAATATCCTGCCGGGGTTAGCGGCTCTCAAGCTGGAACTTGATAGCTGTTCTTTCTTCGCCATCAATTTCTATCTTGGCAAAGGCGGGAATGCAAATCAGGTCGATTCCGTTTGGTGCGACATATCCACGAGCGATGGCGATGGATTTGATGGACTGGTTCACGGCACCCGCCCCGACTGCCTGAACCTCGACAGAACCTTTTTCCCGTAGTACGGCTGCTATCGCTCCTGCCACAGACTTGGGTTGAGAGTTTGCAGAGACCTTGAGCACTTCCATGGAAAATCGCCCTCCCCTTGCACTCCGTCTTTGCGTTCGGTCGTTTTTTGGTCATGACCAGCTCTTTATTGTATTTGCACAATATCAAGTATACCTCTATGAGCCACTTCACATCAAGTCTTCAGATTTCAGACAAATTTGGCGGTCTCCATGAACGATCCGTTATCATTATCCCGGAAGCCAGTTGATAAACTCCTGAAGGCCAAGCCGTCGGAGCAAAGATGCCTCGGGGACTCCTTCTTTGTCCCAGTTGCGAAAGCGGTAGTATTCTTCAAGCTGCATTTCAAGATCTGGCAACAGATCCGGCGAACCACCCGAGCCTCTTGCTTCCCTGAGAATCCTTTCGGGGAGCGTGTCATCGGACCGCCGGAATCCCATTCCTGTATTGAAGAGTCGTTTCATGTTGTAGATCCGCTCTCCGGTCTCTAAAAATTCTTTTTGGCTTATGTCCCACCCGGCAATGTCTGTGAGCCATTTCCGCATGATACCTACATCGACGCCGGAGAGAAGGGCAAACTTGCAGATTTTCAGCGAATCAAGCATGCTCGAAAGGTTCTGGAATTTCGCCGTCATAACACCCTTGCCTTCATCTTTCGTGCGGTCGCTCTTTTCCGGGTAGCCCAGTTCAGGAAACGCGGCGGATCGCTCCCAAGGATAGCTGTAGCTATTAAGGTGACATGCGCCCCTGACCGACGTGGCATACCCTGATGCGAGGCTTTTGAAACATCTGGGGTCATGGGCCGGGAATTCCAGGCCCTTTGACTGGATGGCAAAAGCTTCGGCACCTTTTCCTATTTTTTTCGCCACCTTTTTCGTACCCTGCCCGAGAAGAATCCCTATGCCCCTTTTGCGGGCCATCTTTTCAATCAGCTCCAGCACAACACTGCCGTCTCCCCATTTTATGGGTGTTTCACTGCTCTTTTCCGTAAGAAGCCCCTTCTCGTACAGTTCCATGGAAAAGGCGATGACCGAGCCGGTGGAAATGGTGTCGAGCCCCATTCTGTTGCAAAGGTCATTGGCCCTGGCGATTGTTTCGAGGTCCTCCACGAGGCAGCAGCTTCCAAGCATGGCAACCGTTTCGTACTCGGGTCCGCCGCATTTCCTGTCGTCAAGTTCAACGACACGCCCACACCTGATGGGGCAGGCCTTGCAGCCGTAGTTATCCGCAAGAATGGTATCGGCCATCTTCTGGCCTGTGACGGCTTCCACTGCGGGGAATGAACCCTCGCTCCAGTTTTTTACGGGAAGGTCGCCGAGCTCTTCCGCGGCGGCTGTGCCACCGGCCGTTCCGTAAAGGGTCAAACCTGCAGCTTTTTCCTTGAGCAAAGCGTTTTTCTCGCGGATCGACGCCGTCAGCGAAGACCTGTCCATGACCTTGGTAGTGCTGTTTCCTCCGGCAACGATGCACTTGATGTTCTTTGATCCCATGACGGCACCTGCTCCGCCTCTCCCGGCAGCCCGCGCATCGGGACCGTCATGAAAAATCCCGGCCAAAAGAACCTGGTTTTCCCCCGCTGGACCTATACAGGAAAGGCCCATGCTCCGCCCGAAGATTTCGGACACCTTTTCAGCCGTTTCCATGGTATCGAGACCCCACAGATCTTCAGCATCCCTGAAGCCGATGATCCCTTCAAAAACGGTCAGGCACAGGGGTTTCTCGGACCTGCCCAGGATGACCAGACCGTCAAATCCGGCCTGCTTCAGATGAAAACCGAAGGTGCCTCCAGCGTCAGATTCGAGAAATGCACCCGTCAACGGGGAACGGGTAACCACCTGGTGTCTTCCCGACGTCGGGATACCTGTTCCCTGGTAGGGACCGGTCATGTAGATCAGCGGGTTCTCCGGTGCCAGTGCTTCCGTTCCGGGAGTACAATACTTGAGAAGGAAAAAGGTCCCCATACCGGATCCGCCGATATAGGTCCTTGCAAAGTCTTCATCAAAATCTATCGTCCTGGCGGTTCGATTCGTCACATCAACGAGTGCGATTTTACCGTTATACCCGTACATTCTGTTCCCTCCCCCTGAAATGATACCTCAGATTCATACCGGCGAATTTTTTCAACCGCTTTCCACGGTCCCGACAAAAAGCAGAAGAGCCCCTTCATAAAGGGGGTCCTCCAGAGCCGCGGCTTTCGGCGAGCCCTCTTCCATCAAGCAGACAAGCCCGTCCTTTCTTTCAATGAATGCATTCCCGTATTTGCTTCGCAGTTCATCCATGACATCCCCGACGGAAGCCGAACCTGCAAGACGAAGTGTTTCTTCATCCCGCCCGGAGTCATTCCTGTATGGCCCGTGATACCTGATCCTGATCCGCACGGATAACACCTTCTGGCTCACAGGCGTTTATGCGTCCGCCGTGCCTGAGCTCCTGAGCAGGTAATCAAGCAGATCCGCGCGGCTCACCATCCCGATAAAGGTCCCGCCGGACACAACGGGAGCCCTCTTGAGATTCTCCCGCATCATGATCATGGCGACCTGGAAATCGCTGTCGTCCACGTCAAAGGTTACCACGTCTCGGATCATGTATTTTTCCACCGGGTCGAGGCTGATTCTGCGAAGACGTTTGCTGAACTGATCGAAATCAGGAAGAAAGGAAGGATCCTGAAGGAGATCGAAGTAGCCCGGCAAGGCGGCCTTGACGATGTCCTTCTCGCTGATAAAACCCTGAATTTCCCCCGCGCCGTCAAGCACAGGAACGCCGGATATCCGGTGTACCGAAAGGACCTCTACGGCATCGGCCACGGTCGTCTCCGGGGTTATGGCCGTCAGATCCCTGTCCATCAGGTCTCCGATTCTCATAGGCTCACCTCCGCCACATCGAGGCCACGGCGGTTTGGGCTTCTGCAGGCCTTCCGAGTGCCGTCAATGGGGCTCGCCTCAGAAGACTCCGCCGTAACGGATTACAACATACACGCTGCTGACCGCGAGTGAAATCAGCACAACACGCATTCCTGTCTGCATAAAGGCCGAAAAAGTGATTCTCGCGTTCTCGCGCTCGGCCATATCCGCTACGATGATGTTCGCCGCGGCTCCAAGATATGTACCGTTCCCGCCGAGGCATGCTCCCAGCGCCAGCGCCCAGAACAGCGGTTCCGGCTCCATGCCCAGGGTAAGGGCCATCTCATCGACGAGAAAGACAAAAGTTGCCGCAAAGGCAACATTATTGATAAAACAGCATGTCAGCCCTGATATCCATAATACAGCCAGAAGTGCCCAAATGGGATGTCCCTTGAGAAAGGGGGCCGCCCACCCCGTCGCGGTACTGATCACACCGGTATGTTTGAGTCCGCCCACAACGATAAAAAGGGCGGCAAAAAAGACGAGCGTGGCCCATTCAATGTCACCCTGCAGAACTTTCTCCCCGTCCACGGGAATCACAATGAGCAAAAGAGCCGCACCGAAAAGGGCGATAACGGCGGCGTCAAGATGAAGGAGATGGTGAACAAGAAAGCCGAGGAACACGCCCGCAAGAGCAATGGACGTCTTGACGAGAAGTGGCTTGTCCTTTATGACACGGCTTTCATCAACCCTGGATATTTTTTCACCGTCTCTCTTTGCCCTGAAAAGCACCCCCTTGTACCGATACATGAGATAGGCCACGACGACGAAAAAAATTATTGATGCCGCCGGCGCAAGGTTAACGAGAAAATCCGCGAAAGACAGTCCTGCGAAGGAGCCTATTATAATGTTGGGCGGGTCTCCTACGAGGGTGGCCGTGCCTCCGATGTTGGAAGCAAAGGCCTCGGTCACAAGAAAAGGCAGGGGATTCACGTCCATGAGATCCACCAGGGAAATCACGATGGGGCTGACAAGAAGGACGGTGGTGACGTTGTCGAGAAAGGCCGAAAGCGTTGCCGTTACCGCAGCAATCGCCACGAAGGTCAAAGGGACGTTGCCCCGGGTCAGCTTCACCGTCTTGATTGCGATGAACTGGAACACGCCGGTTCTCGAAAGCACGCCGACGATGATCATCATCCCCATGAGCAGTCCGATGGTGTTGAAATCTATGAAAAGCACGGCCTGCTC
>JBKHBH010000105.1:0-6076 GCA_046542505.1 Thermovirgaceae bacterium
GCGTCGGCAGATAAGCCATTTCCAGCCTTTGGGCGGGGATATTCCTGGTGACCATGTATTTCCCTCCTTGTCACAACACAAAATGGTTACGGACATGTTTTTTGAATACTGTATCCATATTTCAACACTTTGACATAGAGCCCATAATATTGCATATTTGTACAATGTTCAGGTATGCGGAGCGTGCCGAAAAACTCCGAAATCCAGTGTCTTCCCCATTCATCAGGAACCTGGATCGAATTTTCCCGACATATGCGATTCAGGGCAAGAGAACGTTGCAGTGAAATAAAAACATTTCCTTCCGGATGCAGCCGGTTCCGGAAGAAAACCGGACCGTCCGTAATGAACACAGAGTATTGTTAATGAGCGCGCTGGTTTTGTCCACCTTTCCGTACATCAGATTCGCACGGTTTCCTTGTACACGAGGATACACGATCCGTGAAGATAAAGGGGAGAATGTGAAAATGAGCGACGGAGCAAAGCGAGGCGACTGGGTCCAGGTCCACCAGGTCGGCCTGAAAGCAGGCGAACGAGCACCACAGATCCCGGAAGACACTGCCCGAGTTCCCCTTGAAATGAAGGTCAAAGGCGTTCTCGTGAATGAGACGGCGAAACAGGGAGACCTCGTGACAATTGAAACGGCCATCGGCAGGAGGCTCGAGGGCAGCCTGGTCGCCGTCAATCCTGCCTATGAGGTCGGTTATGGTCCGCCTCCGGGCGAGCTTCGGACGGTGGGAAACGAACTGCGACGATTCCTCAAGGGGGAGGCCCTTTCATGAAACCCCGTGACTATACCTCCGTCATGCAGCGCCGCGCCCAAATCATGCAGAAATCCGTAGGCATCGATTACAGCCGGTACGCCTTGGGCAGGATCGCCTTCGACTATGAGAAAATGATGCTGGAAACGGGTTACCCTCTCGAAGAGACCCTGGCCATCCAGAAGGAAGCCAACGTCGGCAACACTCCCCTGATTGAGCTCAAGAACCTTACCGCCCTCGCCCGCAAGCTTTCAGATCCGGGCTTCGGCGCCAGGATTTTTGTCAAGGACGAGGCCAACAACCCCGCCAGATCTTTCAAGGACCGGCGGGCCTCGCTCTCCGTGCATCATGCGAAGGCAAAGGGATACCCGGGAGTCGTGGCCGCCACCAGCGGCAACTATGGGGCGGCTGTGGCCAGCCAGGCCGCAAGGAGCAACCTGGGCTGCATCATCGTCCAGGAAGTCTTCGACAGCCGGGGCTTCGAACAGCCGGAGATCGCCGAAAAAGGCAGGGCTTGTGAAGCCTACGGCGCAGAAGTCCTGCAACTTTCCGTGGGGCCGGAGCTTTTCTACATGTTCCTCCTTGTTCTCGAAGAGACGGGATACTTCAATGCGTCCCTGTACACGCCCTTCTCGGTGGCGGGAATAGAGACCCTGGGTACGGAAATCGTCGAACAAACAAGAGAGCAGACCGGACGGGACCCAGACGTGATCGTCAGCACTCACGCGGGAGGCGGTATCACCACCGGAACCGCCAGGGGAGCCAAAAAGGCAGGAAGTGAAAAAACGACCGTCATCGGAGCGAGCGTGAACCTCCAGGGCCTCCATATGGCCTCGGACAAAGATTTCAACCGAAAGTCCTTCACCACGGGACACACTGGTTTCGGCATCCCCTTTGCTGTCTGGCCGGACCGGTCCGATGTCCCGCGCAACGCCGCGAGGGTCTTGCGGTATCTCGACCGCTACGTCACGGTTCCCCAGGGATCGGTGTTTTACATCACCGAAGCCCTGGCCCAGCTTGAGGGACTGGAAAGAGGTCCCGCTGGGAACACGTCCCTGACGGCGGCTTTCTTTCTCGCCCAAACCTTGCCGGAAGACCAGGTCATCGTGGTGAACGAGACTGAATACACCGGAGCGGGCAAGCACCCTTACGCCCAGCTGGATTTCGCGAAAAAAATGGGCGTGGAAGTCCGGCGCGGCGATCCGCAGGAGGAAAAACCCGGCAAAAATATTATCATTCCCCGGAACCCCGCCCAGATCGCCGTCAATGAAGTGGATCTTTCAAGACTGCGTTCCTCCTACATCCGCCATGCTGCGAACAGCCTCGGTGATGACAGGACGCTCACACCGGAAGATGCCCGTTTTCTAGCTGAAGACACGGGCCTCGACGATAATACCGTGACGCAACTTCTGGCTGAAAATGGCGTGACGGTGAAGTAGCAGGGGAGTTCCCCGCAGGAAGGAGCATGAAAAGTGGCTCTCAGACCCACCCGCATGGAAGTCAGTCTCGACAATCTGCGATACAACTATCGGCTTATCAAGGAACATGTGAAGGGGGCGGACGTCATCGCGGTCATCAAGGCGAACGCCTACAACCTGGGGGCCGTTCCGGCGGCCTGGGCTCTCCGCCAGGCCGGAGCGCGCTTTTTCGCCGTAGCCACTCCCGAGGAGGCCCTTGAGCTTCGCGACGGCGGGATAGCCTCCCCCGTGCTCGTTTTGGGGTCATCGCCCTACGAGGCCGCCGATTCGTACGTCAAATGGGGCATCAGATCCGCCATAACCGACATGGAAATGGCAAGGGCCATGTCCCGGGCTGCCGCCAAAAGACAGAAGACAGGTTACGTTCACCTCAAGGTTGACACGGGCCTTGGGCGTATCGGGTATTTTCCCGAAGATGCCCTGAAAGCCGCCGCGGAGATTGTCTCGCTACCTGGGCTGGAACTGGAGGGGATATTCACCCACTTCGCCCTCGCCGATACGGGCGATTTGACCTACACCTGGGAGCAGTACAAAAGTTTCATGGATGTCGTTGAAAAGCTGGCCGAAAAGGGCATACGGCCGAAAATACGACACTGCTGCAATTCGGCGGGAACCCTCGAGGCTCCTGAAATGGGCCTTGACGCCGTCAGGCCGGGTCATATCATTGTCGGAATGTATCCCTCGCCGGAGGTTGCCCGTTCCATCACCGTCAAACCCTGTTTCGAGTTCAAGACGGCCGTCGGTGCCCTGCGGGAGCTTCCCGAAGGCACGGGTGTCAGTTACGGCCTTGATTACCGGACGGAAGGGCCCGAGAAAATAGCGGTTTTGCCCATGGGCTACGCCGACGGATATTACAGGGAGCTCTGGTCGAAAGGGGCCGAGGCCCTCGTGGGTGGCCTGCGGTGTCCGCTGGTAGGCCGTATCTGCATGGACCAGATGATGGTGAACGTGACCGGAGTGAAAGATGTGGCCGTCGGGGACGAGGTCGTCATGATCGGAAAGCAGGGAGGTGAGGAAATAAGCCTGGAAGAAGTCGCCGAAAAGCTGGGCACCCTGGCGTGCGTCCCTCCGACACTCATCTCCACGAAGCGGGTCCCGAGAATCTATATCGACAGGGAAGCGGAGGAGTATAATAGTGACTGCGGACAGAAGACTATTTAAACAGGTAGCACAAAATAAACATAACGCGGAGAGGAGGTCGAATTGATGCTGGCAATCCAGACAACGAAGTTCTGGAAGCACCTCGGCATGATTCAGAAAATCATCATGGTCGTTTCTTCGATGACGATTATGGTTCTTGTCCTAGTACAGGTGGCACTCCGCTATATTTTCAGGATACCCTTGATGGGCGTCGAAGAAGTGGCCACCATGGTGGGCTTCTGGCTTTATTTTATGGGAGCCGCCTGGGGTACCGCGGATAGAACCCACATCAAGGCAGACGTAATGCAGGCTGTCATCAAGGACCAGAGAAAACTCATATGGGTAAAGACCATAACGGCCCTGATTTCCGTCGTCCTGGCGGGCACCATGGTGTTCTGGGGGTACACCTTCTTCCAGTGGGGGCTTCAGAAAGGGCAGGCTTCGCCGACGCTGCAGATTCCCATGATCTATTCCCAGAGCAGCATTTTCTTCGGCGCAATTCTGATGTTCTTTTATTTCTGTGTTGAGTTCCTCGATTACTTTCTCCAGGCCATAGGCAAGAAGCCCCTGGAAGACAAAGCGGTTTGCGAACCGGTGGATACGGTGGCAATCGATGATGTGGCCAGATAAGATATCCAACCGTCCAGTGATTACGCTAGGGAGTGATGCAGATGGTTATTGCGATTAACCTCGGGATCCTCATCGGATTAATCGTTCTTGGCCTGCCGGTGCCTTTCTGCTTCATGACGGCGGCCATATACATGGGAATCGTTTATGACTTCAGTTTTTCTTTTCTTCTTCCGGGTGGCTATTACGCCCTCAACTCCCTGACTCTCCTGTCGGTCCCGTTTTTCATCATGGCCGGGGCCCTCATGTCGTCTTCGGGGATCGCCGAACGGCTGACCACCTTCGCCCAGGCCTTTCTCGGCCGGATGAGGGGCGGCATGGGTGCCGCCACCATCGTCGCCTGCGCCATCTTCGGGGCCATTTCAGGAACCTGCTCCTCGGCGGTGGCCTGCATCGGCGGGATCATGATCCCCCGCCTCGAGAAGCTGGGCTACCCGCGGTACTATTCGGTGGCCATGGTCGGGTGCGCATCGGTCCTGGGCCAGCTGATCCCGCCGAGCGTCCCCATGATCCTCTACGCCTGGGTCACGCAGCAATCGGTGGCCGCCTGTTTCCTGGCCACGGTTATTCCCGGCATCATTACCACAATCCTTATGTGCGTTGTCAACTGGTTTGAGGTCAAGCGCATGGGAACCGTCCAGGTGGAACCGCAGATCTCCTTTGATGAAAAGCTGAAACAGATCGGCCATGCCACCAAGCACGGCATCTGGAGCCTGCTCATGCCTGTCCTCATCCTTGGCGGCATCTACGGCGGGATCACGACGCCGACGGAGTCGGCGGCCATCGCCGTGGGCTACGCCATCATTGTGGGCTTCCTGATTCACAAGGAACTGACGCCTAAGGTCCTTGGCAGGGCGCTGGTCGATTCATCCACCACCACCGGGGTGGCCGTGCTGATGCTCTTTTTCGTGTCGATCCTGGCCAAGGTCTACACCATGCAGCGGATCCCGCAGCAGCTGGCAGAGTTCATGATGTCCGTTTCGGACAACAAGATCGTGCTTCTTCTCATGGTTAACGCCTTTTTGATCATTATCGGCATGATGATGGACGACTTCAGCGGCACCATGCTGGCGGCGCCGCTTTTGCTGCCCTTGATGGTCCAGGTCGGGATTCACCCCGTGCACTTTGCGGCTATCGTCGGAACCAACCTCGGCCTCGGAAACGTCACTCCTCCCTGTGCCCCCATCCTGTTTCTGGCGGGACGCATCGGGGGGGCGTCCGTTGACGAGTACTTCAGGCCGGCGCTGAAATTCATGTTGTTTGCGCAGGTGCCGGTCATCATCATGACGACCTACATGCCCGGTTTGTCCATGTGGCTGCCCGGCCTCCTCATGGGTGTGAAATAGGCGGCCGCAGCTGAGAGCGCTATCATTTCAACCGGAAGGGAGGTGGACGCCCCGAAGGCTTGAAGCAATCAAGCCCGAAAGAGCGGTAGCAAAAGGGAGACAAGGTGAAAGAGAGTCAATAACAGATCAAGAGGAGGTGCTCTTCAAAGATGAAAAGAATTCTTGCGTTTTTGCTTGTAGCCACCATGATTCTTGCCTTTGGCGCGGCAGCCACGGCGGCGGAATGGACGTTCAAGATGGGTCACCCGAACCCGGTGGATACCCCTTATGACAAGGCGGCACACCTGTTTGCGGACCTCGTGAAGGAAAAAACCGACGGACGGGTGGAAATCAACATCTTCCCGAACAACCAGCTCGGCGACTGGACGGAGACTTTTGAACTCATTCAGCGCGGTGCCGTCGAGATGGGATTCCAGATCGCCAATGCCCAGTATGACCCGAAGCTGAACTTTGCCTATTACATGCCCTACGTGGTCCGCACCATTGAAGAGGGCAAGGAAGCTTACTCCCCCGGCGGATGGGCCTACGACATTATCAAGGACCTTTGGCAGGAGCATGACATCCAGCCTCTCGCCGTGTGGCCCATAGGCATGGCCGGCGTTTCGCTGCGGGAGATGCCGCCCTCACCAGGCGATCCGAACGTTCCCAAGAAAATGAAGGTCCGGGTCATGCCGCTGGCCGCCTGCTCGAAGACCTATGAGGCGCTCGGCTACATCGCCACTCCCAT
>JBKHBH010000106.1:0-6031 GCA_046542505.1 Thermovirgaceae bacterium
CCCCTACTCCCGCAGCACCTCCGGGTATTCCATGCCGATCTCCTGGGCAAGCTGGCGGAGAGAGAACCACTCGGAGTTCCTGAGGCGCTCGATGTAGTCGTTGGCTGTGGCTCGCATCTCGGGGATGGCGGGGTTGTTCCGCAATTCCGAAACGCACTCGATGACCAGCGCCAGCATGTCGCACTGCTTGGTGAAGGAGCTCACCGAAAAGGCCCTGTCCATGGCGAGCTCGTCGAGGAGGCCCCGGGATTCGGCGTCTTTTTTCACCCCGGGCGGCATGGTCTTTTTGATGATCTCCCGATGCTTGTCCTCCACCTGATCCCAGAGGGGGCGCCGCTCCGTGGAGGCCGTAAGGTCGTTGATCTTGTGTTTCACCGGGGTGATCACGTCGCCGGTAAGGCTTTCGAGGATGTCATGGAAGAGGGAAAGCAGCACGGCGCCGAGCTGGAGCTTTTCGCTGTCGAAGACATGGGGCTCGTAGATGCCGGCGAACATCTTCTCCTCGTAGAGGGAGTAGACCGTCGCCAGAAGCGCCACGGCGTAGGTGTGGGCCAGGACGCTGCTTTCGAGGCTCCGCTTGATGCGGTTCCAGCGGATGAGGTACTTGAGGTTGCGCACGGTGAGAAAGTACTCCTCATAACCTGAAACGATCCTTTCGTATTCCTCGTTGCCGGGAATTTCGCCGATGCTGCGCCGGATCTCGGCTTCCCTTTCCTTGTAGGCCCTTTCGTAAATTTTTTTGTTGGTGATGCATTCCTCCAGGGCGGCCCTTCTCTTGCAGTAGTTGAAAAGGTTTTCGATCCGCCCGGTGGTTTCCGGGGCCTCTCGTGAGAATTCCTCCCGGGCCTTCATGTAGGGCGCGAGCACGTCGCCGATGGGTCGGGGGAACAGAGGCGAGATCTTTTGGGTGGCATCGTCGCGAAGGATGTCGTAGTAGTTTCGGCCGGTTCCCGGTCCTTTTACGGGGATTTCCTCGAGGGTTTCCACGGTGTGCCTCGGGATATCCGAGAGTTCGTACTTGGTGAAAGACTGAAGCAGCGTCCGGAGAATGAGGTGCCGGATGAAGCCGTCGTCTTCGCCCATTTCGCGGGCAACGGCATAGCCCAGGTGGGCCACGTAGGCGGCGTTTTCGGCCTCCGTCCAGGTCTCGATGCGGGGCAGAAAGTTCCACCGCTGCATGCTCATGAGCATCTCTATCGCTGAGATGAAGCTTTTCGCCATTGGGTTGCGCCTCCTCTTTGGTGTCCGGTCTACTCTTTATTGTAATCAGCAAAAGAAAAATGGTAAAAGACAGATCGTGATGTAAACTGGAAATCATACAAAGAAGCATTACAATGCAGGGTAGCTAGCTACATATTTGTCCATCATGAAAGGGAGGTTACGATGAGAAGAGAAAACCACCGGCTTTTGTCAGCTGCTTTCGCAATCATGGCGATCCTCGTACTTGTCCCGGCTTCGGCTTTTGCCTGCACGGGGGTGGTACTGGAAGCGGAAGACGGCACCTTCGTGTACGGCCGGACCCAGGAATGGTCAGGCTTCGACATGGAAACACAGGCAGCCGTCTATCCTCAAGGAGAGACCTGGCAGGCCTTGACTCCCGACGGTGAAAACGGGATCACCTGGGAGGCAAAATACGGCTTTTTGGGTTTTTTGCTTCTGGACCGGGTCGTCAATGACGGGATGAACGAAAAGGGCCTTACCATCGGCCAGTTCTACCACTCAGGCTTCGCCGAATACAGCGAATACGATGCCGCAAAGGCGGACGAAAGCATGTCGCCGGCAGACGTTTTGCCCTACATTTTGTCGAACTTCGCCACCGTCGAGGAAGTGAAAAAGGGGATGAGGGAAGTCCGGGTCGTTCCGGTCAAGGATCCCGCAATCGGCAAGGCTCCGCCGGTTCATTTTCTCGTCACCGACCCGAGCGGCAAATCTTTGGTCATCGAGTACCGCGGCGGCGAGCCCGTCTTTTACGACAACCCCGTGGGCGTCATCGCTAACAACCCCACCTTCGACTGGCACCTGCAGAACCTGAGAAACTACGGGTACCTGCAAATCGACCCCTTTGAAACAAAAAAGTGGGGAGACCTCGAGATCACGCCGCTGGCGTCGGGTTCCGGCCTGCTGGGGCTTCCCGGAGATTATACGTCGCCTTCCCGTTTCATCCGGGCCCTTGTGCTGAAGGAAATCTCCCTCCCCACCAAGGGCGGACTGGAAACGGTCAACCAGTTCTTCCGGATCATGGACAGCTTCAACGTCCCATCCAGCCAGGGCGAAGGCAACCGGAATGCCGAAGAAAAGGCAGACCACCTTCCCTCGGATACCCAGTGGACCGTCGCCCACGACACGACGAACCTCGTGACCTACTATCACACGGCATGGAACAGACAGGTCAGAAAGATCGACCTGAAAGAGATCGATTTCACCGGGGACGAAGTGCGCAAGACCCCCCTCGATGAAGAGCGCGTCCAGAGCATCAAGAACAGGACGACTGACCTGAAGTAAGTTTCAGGTTCCGGCGAGAAACTTTTCGACACAACAAAAAAGGGCCCTTTCAATGGGGCCTCTTTGTTGTTGGGAAACAAGATTCAAAGGGAGGTCAACATGTTACAGAGGGCACCTTTTGTTGTTGCAGTTGTCTTGACGGTCATGGCGTTTTTTGCGTTCTCCCCTCAAGGAGCCTCCGCCTGTACCGGAATTGTGCTGGAAGGCGAAGACGGCACCTTCATCTACGGACGGACCCAGGAATGGGGAACCTTTGATTTCGAGACCCAGGCGACGGTCTACCCCCGGGGAAAATCCTTCCAGGCGACAACGCCGGAGGGAGAGAACGGCGTTTCCTGGGAAGCAAAACACGGATTTCTGGGGTTTTTGCTGGTGGATAGCGTCGTCGGCGACGGAATGAATGAAAAAGGTCTCGCCGCCGGCTCTTTTTATCATGACGGGTTCGCCAAGTACAACGAATACGATCCTTCGAAGGCGAAAGAAAGCATGGCACCTACTGACGTGCTGCGCTACATCCTGTCCAACTTCGCCACTGTCGAGGAAGTACGGGAAGGCATGAAAGAGGTCCGGGTCGTTCCGGTGGAAAACGAGACGATCAAAACGGTCCCTCCGGTCCATTTCTTCATCGCCGACCCGAGCGGCAAGTCCCTGGTCATGGAGTTCCTCGATGGCAAAACGGTCTTCTATGACAACCCCGTGGGCGTCATTACCAACAATCCAACTTTCGACTGGCACCTGCAGAACCTGCGGAACTACGGCTACCTGCATATCGAACCTTTTGAAACAAAAAAATGGGGGGACCTTGAAATCACACCACTCTCCCCCGGTTCGGGGCTCTTGGGGCTTCCCGGAGATTTTACGGCACCTTCCCGCTTTGTCAGGGCCCTTGTGCTGAAGGAAATCTCCCTCCCCACCAAGGGCGGGCAGGAGACGGTCAACCAGTTCTTCCGGATCATGGACAGCTTCAACGTCCCCGCCAGCCAGGGTGAAGGCGTCCGGAGTGCCGCAGAAAAGAAGGAAGAACATCTCCCCTCGGTAACCCAGTGGACCGTCGCCCACGATACGACGGACCGCGTGACTTACTATCACACGGCCTGGAACAGGCAGGTACGGAAGATTGACCTGAATAAAATCGACTTTGCGAAAGGCGGCGTGCGCAAGAGGCCAATTGACGCACAACAGGCCCAGAACGTCAAAGACGTAACGGAAGACCTGCGGTAAAAAACAAGGGGCCCCTCAACGGGGCCCCTTCGCATATCCGGCGACGGCAAGCGCTCCCGACACTCCTATGGCCGCAAGCATGGGATCAAAAGGCATGTGTGTCAGGGGAACCGCCAGCAGGGTCAGCAGACCGCCCGCAGAGGACGCCAGGCCCCAGGCTCTGGAAAGCCGGCCGGGGGCGACGATGGCAAAAAGAAAAGGGAAAAACGTGGCCGCGCCCCTCAGCCCCATGCTGAGGAAGGACCACTCGAGGATCAGGCTGCCGGCCATCCTCGCGGCAACAAGGACCCCGACGGCGACAAGGATCCCCACGGATGCCCGGGAAAGCCCCAGCAGGGTTCTTTCTCCCATGCCCGGAAAGGCCCGGACGGCGAGGTCGGAAATCAGGTTGGTGGAAATCCCCAAAATGAGGCCCGCCGCGGTACCGACTATGGCCACCAGGATCCCTGCCCAGAAAATGCCCCCAATGACCGGGTGGAACAGATTCCTGATGATATATGGCAATGCCTGGGCCCCCTCGATCTGAACACCGGAGTGCCGCAGTGAAAGACCTATGACCACGCCGAGAAAACCCATTGTGGGAAGCACGAAAGACGTGACGAGCACCCCCTTCCGGGCCGTCTCCTCGTCGGAAGCGGCAAAGACACCCTGGACGAAGATCTGGGTACAGATGATCCCCACCACAATGGACGCCAGAGCAGACATGTTGAAGGCCACTCCCCCCGCGAAGGGGTTGAAGAAAGGCTCGAAGGGAAGGTCACGCAGGAGGGCGGGTATCGTGTGGCCCTGCGACCACGCAAGGCCGACGCATGCGAGCATGATCACGTACAGGAGAATGGTCTTCGCCGCACCGATGGCGCTATAGCTTTTGATGCCGCCAAGGAAGATGAAACCGAGGATCAACAGCCCGAAGACGGCGGCCGATCCCAGAGGCGTGAAGGGGTACAGGCTCCTCAAAAGGGCCATGCCCGCCAAAAACTGCGCCACCACGGAAAGAAAGGTTCCACCGGCGGTGGACAGGAGGGACAGCATGCTCACCGGGCGGCCGTAGCTGCGGTCAAGATACTGCGGAATGGTGGACAGGCCCGACCGGCGCAAGGGCCTGGCCAGCCAGATGCCCATGATGACGCAGCCCACTCCTCCCCCGAAGGTGAACCAGAAGGCGGAGAGACCCCATTCATAGGCCATCTGCACCGTGCCCACGGTGGTGGCCCCGCCCGCAAGGGACCCGAGAAAAACGCCGGCCACCTGTGAGACGTCCGCCCGCTTGCCTGCCATGGAGTATTCCGAATTACTGTCAATTTTCTTTGACCCAAGGGTGCCAAGAATCAGGAAAGCGGCGATCATCACCGCCGCCGATGCCAGGAAAGCCGTCATGATGAAACCCCTTGTCCTGCAAAAACAGGGAATATGCAAACAAAAACAAGTCTACCACTTTCATAACGGTTTTCGGTTGTGTTGGTGCTTCTTCGGCAAGAGGGGTAGAATGCAAATTAGCACAACAAATCATTAAGGGGTGATACAGAATGCGAAACCTTGCACGGCGTTTCGGGGTTTTGACGGTCCTGTGCATCCTTCTTTTCTCCCTCTTTACATCAGCCTCGGCACTTTCCCCGGCCCAGGAGTACCTGCTGAAGGACTCCCATGTCGTCAAGCAGGACGGGTGGTCGCTGGTCCACCTCGAAGGAGTGCCCTACCAGATAGGCTTCCAGAGGGGATACCACACGGCCGAGTCGGCGGATTATCTGATCAAAAGCTACCTGGGGCCGGCGGGTGACGACTATCACAATCTCTCCCGCATTATCGCGAAGAAGTACCTCTGGAACCGGATCCCGAAAGAATACCAGCGTGAGCTCGAGGGCATCGCGGCAGGTCTCAGGGCAAAAGGCTACACCTGGGATATCTGGGACGTGGTCGCCGTCAACGCATGGGCCGACCAGGGCATGTACGAAGTGATCTACGAAGAGGAAAAAGAAGGCCGCTGCAGCGCCTTCATCGCCACGGGAGAGGCGACGGCTGACGGAAAGATCGTCATAGGACATAACACCTGGTGCCCCTACAACGAGGATTTCATGTACCCCATTATCTATCACGTGGTTCCCGCCGAAGGACATGCCTTCCGGTACCAGGGGGCCGGAGGCACCATCTGGAGCGGCCAGGATTGGTACGTTAACGAAACCGGGCTGATGGTCACGGAAACGTCCCTTTCAAACGAAGCAAGAGACCCTGAGGGGATCCCCGTTTTCGTCAGGATCAGGAAGGCCGTCCAGTACGCCGAAAGCATTGACGAATTTCTGGAGATCATGCT
>JBKHBH010000022.1:0-28126 GCA_046542505.1 Thermovirgaceae bacterium
ATTAATCTCGACGGGACCTCTTTATAACACGAGACTCGCATGGTAATATTTACTTAAAAGAAAAAGAATTAAAAAAATAAAAAATTTTTTGATTGAAAAGTTTGCAAACTAGAAGGCGGAGGAAAAACGGAGAATCTAATGAATTTCCTTGCGCACGTCCGTCAAGAAGAAGATGGAACCTGGGAAACCCAAAATTTGGGCGATCACCTGGAAGGTACTGCACATAAGGCGGTATCGTTTGCTGCGAAATTTGGCAACCCGGATTGGGCAAAGACTATTGCCTACTGGCATGATCTGGGCAAATTTAATCCAGGGTGGCAGCGACATATAAAAACCAGTTCTGGGTTTGATAAAGAGGTCCACATTGAAGGAGTGGCAGGTAGAGGAAATCACAGCTCGGCTGGTGCCGTATTGGCATTTGCTGAGTTCACTAAAGCCCAACCTTTAGCTCGTGCTCTTGCATATCCTATAGCAGGCCATCATGCTGGTCTTCCCGACTGGGATCCGGAAGACCCTTTGGGAAACCCTCTGCCGATGAGAGTTTACAAAAATCCACTGAATCAGGAACTTGATTTGGAGATCCTGGAAGCCATAAAAAACATTCCTGAAGCTGAACCATTTATTTACTGTGAAAAGCCACAAACCGCACCGTTTGGTATTTCTTCACTTACAACAGAAGACAACGAATTCCTGCATTTGTGGATTCGGATGCTTTTTTCGTGTCTTGTAGACGCTGATTTTCTCGACACAGAGGAATTTATGGATCCTGTGAAAGCAGAATGTCGGGCAAGCAAAGATATCAGCTCAGGAGAAAATGCCAAGGCAATTATTCTACCTTCTCTAAAAAAGCGTTTTGATTCCTTCATGCAAAGGAAAATCAGCGAGGCATCAAAAACATCAATAAACCTACAAAGAAAGAAAATCCTTGAGACATGCCGGGAAAAGGCTTCTCTGGAGCCGGGGTTTTTTTCGCTGACTGTTCCGACAGGGGGAGGCAAGACGCTTTCGTCAATGGCTTTTGCCCTGGAGCATGCTCTTCAATATGGGAAAGACAGGGTTATTATGGCAATACCCTATACGAGCATCATTGAACAAACTGCAAAGGTGCTGAAATACGGGTCTGACGATGATGCGGAAATTGAAGCCGTCAAAAAAAGAGGTGACTGGCTTTTTGGTGAATCGGCAGTCCTCGAACATCACAGCAATATGGATCCGGAACGTGAAGATCAAAAAAACAGGCTCTCTGCCGAAAACTGGGATGCTCCCATAATTGTTACAACAAATGTCCAATTATTTGAATCACTGTATGCGAGTCGCCCGTCTCAGTGCCGCAAACTACATAACATAGCCAATAGTGTAATAATCCTCGACGAAGCCCAGATGTTACCTCCCGAATTTTTGAAACCAGTCCTTTCGGTGTTAAAGGGTCTTGTCTCGCGTTTTGGCGTGACGGTGCTCTTATGTACTGCCACGCAACCCGCCCTTCAGGGGGAAATAGGTTCTGGAAAAAGTGTATTTACAGGTATTCCGGAGGCAACCGAGATTATTGATGATCCACGATCACTTGCACAAGCATTTAGGAGAGTGGACCTGAGTCTCCCCAATCCCGACTCTTTGGGACGCCTGTCCTGGGATTCTCTGGCAACGGAGCTTGTAGCACATGATCAGGTTCTTTGTATTGTCAACACGCGTCGAGATTGCCGAGAGCTCCATGCTCTAATGCCCAAGGGCACCGTTCATCTTTCGGGCTTCATGTGCGCAGAAGAGAGAAGCGAACTAGTAAGCGAAGTCAAGGAAAAGCTCCGAAAGGGAAAGCCGGTTCGGGTCGTAAGCACGCAATTGGTTGAGGCAGGAGTCGACATAGACTTTCCCGTTGTCTATCGGGCCCTTGGGGGCCTTGATTCGATCGCGCAAGCCGCGGGGAGGTGTAACAGAGAGGGTACTCTCGAGGCCATAGGGAGGAAAGGTCGAGTTGTTGTTTTCTTGCCTCCAAGCCCTGCTCCGCCAGGTCTATTGAGAAAAGGCGAGGAAGCAAGCATGGAAATTTTGCGGCAGGAGAGGTTTTCGGATATAGGACCGGAACGTTTCAAAGAATATTTCAGGATTTTTTACGGCAAGGTTATAGATTTTGACCAGCCCCGTTTTAAAGACAGGCTTGTCAAAGAAGCGAGGGAATTCAAATTTCAATTCAGGACCTTGGCGTATCATCTTAATCTTATCGATAATAGCAGACAAGAATCAATCATCGTTGAATATGATGGAGCCAGACAGGGAAGCACGGACCTGATAAAAGAACTTCGTTATAAAGGACCAAGCAGGACTTTGTTAAGAAAATTGCAACGGTTTACTGTCTCCGTACCCAGGTATAGTTGTCAAGAACTTTTCAGGAAGGGAATGATAGAGGAGGTTTCCGGTTTCTATGTACAGGTGAGCCCGGCCTTGTATCGGAAGGGGCTGGGATTATTGCCGGATGAAAGCCAATGGAGCGAAGAGGTCTTATTGGTGTAGGAATTGCCCGGCAAGCTTCTGGAAGGGAGAAAGGAGGAACTGATGAACGAAAAATTCTTCAATAAAACCTTCTGTCTTGATGTTTCGGGAGAGTATGCTTGTTTTACGAGGCCTGAAATGAAAGTCGAAAGAGTCAGCTACGATGTAATAACTCCATCAGCTGCGAGAGGAATCTTCGAAGCCATTTTTTGGAAGCCCGCCATAAAATGGCATGTCAGGAAAATCGAGGTCCTCAATCCTGTCAAGTGGATTTCGGTACGTAGGAATGAAGTGGGAGCGGTAATGAGTGAAAGAAGAAAAGAAATTTTTATTGAGAACGAAAGACAACAAAGGGCAGGGCTTTTCCTGAAGGATGTTCGCTATAGACTCCACGCAGAGCTCGAGTATATACCTCCGAAAGACAGGGGCAAGACAACCACTGAAGCCCCAGATGAACTGGTTTCAGGGGAAGAGGAATCTGAATATCGAAAAGACGAAAACCCCGGAAAATACAATGCCATTTTTGAGCGACGGGCAAGAAAAGGTCAGTGTTTTAACCAGCCTTACCTTGGTTGTCGTGAATTCAGCTGTGCTTTTCGGTTGGTCGATGATCTTGCAAATGAGCCGGAACCGATCGATGAATCGCGAGATCTTGGATTCATGCTTTATGATCTTGATTTTTCCGATCCCGAGGACATAAAGCCGGCCTTTTTCAGAGCCATGCTTAAAAAAGGTGTGATTGACGTACCACCTTGGGAAAGCGAGGAGGTGCGAAGGTGATTCTGCAAGCACTCGCCGCATATTATCAGCGTAAGGTTTCCGATCCGAAAAGCGACTTGGCTCCCGTCGGATGGGAATGGAAGGAACTCCCCTTTCTGCTTGTCATTAACGAAGAAGGAGACCTGCGAACAATAGAGGATACACGGGAAAAGCAAGGAAACAGATTGCGAGCGAAGAGTTTCCTGGTGATCCAAGGGGAGAAGAGGAGCTCTGGTATCAAGCCTAATTTGCTTTGGGACAACGTGGAATATGTTTTGGGCGCGAACCCACGAGGCAGAAGTGATGTTTCGAAAAGACATAAAGCCTTCAAAAAAAGGATTAGCGATGAATTCCCCGAAGGGACGGAGCCTTTAGGCGTTTTAGCTGTAAAACGATTTCTCGATAAAAATCCTTTGGAACAAATCAATAAAAAATTTGCGGATTCAGAGCTTTTGGAAGAAATACTCGATAGCAACGCTTTTATCACTTTCCGGTTGGAGAATGGTAAAAGCGAGACGATTTTTGATGAATTAAGAGGTACATTCCCAAAAGAAGAAAGTTCTGTGGATCCACAAAATAGAGGGGTATGTTTGGTTTCAGGGAAGAAAGCACAAATATTGAAATTACATCCTGCTATCAAAGGCGTCAGGGGCACAAACACTTCCGGTGCATCTGTTGTTTCGTTTAATCTGGATGCTTTTTCCTCGTACGGCAAGAAGCAAAACTTCAATGCGCCACTCTCAAACGATGCTGTTTTTGCTTATACGACAGGACTAAATTATTTGCTACGGAGAGATTCAGAGAACAAGGTTTCTGTAGGCAATATAACCATCGTTTTTTGGGCAGAAAAAGCGGAGCAGGAATTATTTGACATGGAAGAGAACTTTCCGTTGTTTATCAATGATCCTCCAAAAGATGATCCAGACAGGGGTGTAAGAGCTGTAAAAGCCCTGTATCAATTTGCCGCTTCCGGGAAGATGCCTGCAAATAACGGAGAACGTTTTTTTGTTTTGGGACTTGCTTCGAATGCAGCGAGGATTTCTGTACGTTTTTGGAGATCAGGAACACTGAAGGATTTTTCAGAGAAAATGATCCAGCATTTTGAAGACATCAAAATTGTTAAAGGTCCCAAAGAGGCCGAATATCTAACTTTCTATCAACTCATCCGCTCCACCGCGGTAGGTAGAAAAATGGAAACCGCCCTCCCAAAACTCGCAGCTGATGTTTTGACAAGTGTCATGGATGGTACTCCTTACCCAAAACCATTCATGCAACAGTGTGTTATGCGTATCAGAGCAGAAAAGTATATAGGAAGAGCGCGAGCTGCAATCTTGAAAGGATGCATAAACCGTCACCAAAGAAAATATGGGGCTGAAAGAAGGGAGGTTTTAAGTGTGGCTTTAGACAGAGAAAATTCGAACACCGCGTATAGACTTGGCAGACTGTTTGCGGTTTTGGAGAGGATTCAGGAAGCTTCTCACCCGGGAATTAACGCCACAATCAGAGATCGTTTTTACGGGGCTGCCTCGTCAAGTCCAGTTTCTGTTTTTCCAAGGCTTTTAAAATTGAAAAATCATCATCTCGCTAAACTTGAAAACCAAGGTCAAAAAGTTTTCTATGAGAAAGAAATAGGCGAAATAATATGTGAGATTAATGATTTCCCCAGATTTTTGACTATAGATCAACAAGCTCTGTTTGCCGTCGGTTACTATCACCAGAGGCAAGAATTTTTCCGTAAGAAAGAAGAAAGAAATAAATAAACAAGATTTATTTGGAGGGAAAATAAAATGAGTCTTATTAAAAAAAGGTACGATTTTGTGTTTTTCTTTGATGTTCAAGATGGGAACCCCAATGGAGATCCAGATGCAGGCAACTTGCCAAGGATTGATGCTGAGACAGGAATGGGACTGGTAACGGATGTTTGTTTGAAACGAAAGGTGAGAAATTACGTCCAACTCAAAGGCTATGACATTTTCGTAAAAGAAAAAGCAGTTCTCAATAACTTGATAGAAGAAGCTCATAGACAAGAAGAAGTTGAAAAATCAGACGAGAAGGAGAAAACAGGTGCAGCCAGAGATTGGATGTGTAAAAAGTATTTCGACATCAGGACATTTGGAGCAGTAATGACGACCGGGAAAAATGCCGGACAAGTTCGTGGTCCTGTACAACTCACCTTTGCGCGTTCGGTTGAACCTATTGTTGCCCTGGAGCACAGCATTACACGCATGGCCGTAGCAACTGAGGCAGAAGCGGAAAAACAAGGCGGAGATAATCGGACCATGGGTCGCAAGTTTACAGTACCTTATGGCCTTTACCGGGCGCATGGGTTCATTTCGGCACATCTTGCATCACAAACCGGGTTTTCGCAGGAAGATCTGGATCTTTTCTGGGAAGCACTGGTCAATATGTTCGAACACGATCGATCGGCAGCCCGCGGGTTAATGTGCTCAAGGGCGGTGGTGGCCTTTGAGCATCAATCAGCCCTCGGGAACAGGCCTGCACATGAGCTTTTCTCGCGGGTGACTGCAGAGCGTGTATCTGAGGGGCCTGCAAGAGAGTTCTCTGACTACAAAATAATGCTTGACGGAGATCCTCTGGAAAAAATCTTCAATATGGTTCCTGTTACTGAATGAAGTGGTCTTGATGTATTCCGAGGATGAATTGCTGCCGATTTCAGCCCTGCAGCATCTGGCTTTTTGTGAACGACAGTGGGCATTGATCCATCTTGAGCAAGTTTGGCAAGACAATGTCCTGACAGTCGAAGGAAAACAGTTGCACGAAAAAGCCCATGAATCTGACTCAGAATACAAGGGAAATGTGAAGGTCATACGTTCCCTTCGGATCCGCTCATTCAAATTGGGGCTGGTGGGACAGACGGATGTTGTGGAATTCGAAGAGACAGCTTCGCAAAATTCCATTGTTCGGATTATCGAATATAAACGAGGTCGTCCGAAGATAGGCCATTGTGATGAAGTCCAAATCTGTGCGCAAGCCATTTGTTTGGAGGAAATGTTGGGGCTGACTCTTTCTGAAGGCAATTTCTTCTACGGAAAACCCAGGCGCAGGCACCCGGTTGTCTTTTCAGCAGAATTACGAGAGGAAACCGAAAGATTGGCGATACGGTTGCACGAACTGACAGAAAGAAAAATTACCCCGAAAGCGAATTATGGCAAACATTGTGAGAGCTGTTCTCTCAAGGATATATGTCTCCCTGAATCTATGGAGCGGGGGAAAAGAGCCAGCAGGTATCTTAAATCGATAATTGATTCCTCCTTGAAAGAAGATATCGTCAAAGAGGACGGTAAATGAAACATTTGCTCAACACTCTTTATGTTACGACACAAGGCAGTTACCTCTGTAAAGAGGGCGAAACGGTCCATGTAAGGATAGAGCATGAAACGAAACTGCGTGTCCCGATACATACGTTATCCGGCATCATTTGTTTCGGACAGGTACTTTGCACTCCGCCGTTGTTGGGTTTATGTGGCGAAAGAGGGGTTTCCGTCTCTTTTCTTTCAGAAAATGGTCGATTTCTGGCTCGAGTACAAGGTCCTGTTGCCGGTAACGTCCTTTTGAGGAAAGAACAGTATAGGCGATCTGATGATCAGGAAAAATCAGCCGAAATTGCACGTTCCGTTATAATTGCGAAAATAGCAAACAGCCGCACGGTGCTTTTGAGGGCAGCTCGGGAAAATGGCAATGCTTTAGCAACGACCGAGATTTCTAGTGTGGCAGCTCTTCTTGCAAGGCATTTGAAGAACCTTGAAAATCTGGTTCCGCTGGATACATTGCGAGGTATCGAGGGGGATGCAGGGAGACAATATTTCAGTGTTTTCGACCACCTCATAACTTCACAAGTTGTTGGTTTTCACTTTCCTGCACGTACGCGCCGCCCTCCGATGGATCCAATGAACGCACTTTTGTCATTCTTATACACCCTTCTCGTTCATGATGTAGCCTCAGCGCTTGAAGGAGTCGGGCTTGATCCGGCAGTAGGATTTTTGCATCGCGATCGCCCCGGAAGACCTGGTTTGGCACTTGATCTGATGGAGGAATTGAGACCGCCTTTCGCTGATCGATTGGCCTTAAGCTTGGTTAACAGGCAGCAGATAAAGATCAAAGACTTTGATGTTACTGAGACAGGGGCAGTCCTTATGAAGGATGGCGCGAGAAAGGAAATTCTCAAGGCTTGGCAAAAGAGAAAACAAGAGGAAATCACACATCCATTTATCAACGAAAGGATTCCCTTAGGCTTGGTCCCGCATGTCCAGGCTTTACTCCTATCTCGCTATTTGCGTAACGACCTCGATGCCTACCCGCCGTTCCGGTGGCGATAATGAGGTGTTTCTCGGATGATGGTACTTGTGACTTATGACGTAAACATTGTTTCGGAAGGTGGTGCGAAACGACTCAGGAAAGTTGCGAAAATCTGCCAGAATTATGGGCAGAGGGTTCAAAATTCTGTATTTGAGTGTCTTGTTGATCCAGCGCAATGGGCTGCCTTACGTCATGAATTGCTTCAGGCCTTTGATCCAGCTAAAGATAGTCTGAGGTTTTATTTTCTTGGAGCAAATTGGAAGAAACGCGTAGAGCATCAGGGTGCGAAGGAAACGTATGATCCTGAAGGCCCCCTGATCCTTTAAGACTTTTCTTGTGCTGCGCGAACCCCAAGTGATCCTGGAATTTCCCGCAGATTCGCGTGTCTCTGAAAATCCAGATGCTGACTAGAAAATCCCGGGTGAGTATTACATTTGTTTCTCAGAAAGGACTTGAATTTCTAGGTTCCGCGAAACAGCTACAATAAAGCGTTGCCATAACAGGAGAAAAAAAGATACGGTCGCCCCCTTCGCGGGGGCGTGGATTGAAACACCTCCCAAGGAAGTAATAAGCTACCCCACCAAAGTCGCCCCCTTCGCGGGGGCGTGGATTGAAACTTCACAAGTGCCTTTAATCGTTTTTGTTGCCTTAGTCGCCCCCTTCGCGGGGGCGTGGATTGAAACGTCATCTCCATCACAGTCTTAGTGGTATACGGGAGTCGCCCCCTTCGCGGGGGCGTGGATTGAAACGGTTACTGACAGTATGAGGAGTGATTTGTAATGGGTCGCCCCCTTCGCGGGGGCGTGGATTGAAACACATTGACTACGATGACCCAAAATTGTATGAATAGTCGCCCCCTTCGCGGGGGCGTGGATTGAAACATAGAAAACGCTGCACTTGCTACCCCAGAAAGGGCGTCGCCCCCTTCGCGGGGGCGTGGATTGAAACCCACTTGAAAGCTTGTAATTGACTGTGGACGTAGTCGCCCCCTTCGCGGGGGCGTGGATTGAAACATCCACGTTAAACACATGCAGATAGCGCAAAATGTCGCCCCCTTCGCGGGGGCGTGGATTGAAACCATGGTCCTGCCGACGTAGTGAAGCTGGAGCCATGTCGCCCCCTTCGCGGGGGCGTGGATTGAAACTGATCACTCTTGACGTCGCGTCTGTCTGTGTATGTCGCCCCCTTCGCGGGGGCGTGGATTGAAACACGACGTGCCGGAACAGGAAGCAAAGTCCCTGGTGTCGCCCCCTTCGCGGGGGCGTGGATTGAAACGCCACGCCGGGCGGGACGTTCGGGGCGCTATTTTGTCGCCCCCTTCGCGGGGGCGTGGATTGAAACGTCTGATACTTCTGTGTCTCCGCTAGAAGTTGTCGTCGCCCCCTTCGCGGGGGCGTGGATTGAAACCCGTTTAGCCCGACGTCCCAGCCGACATCCGATCGGTCGCCCCCTTCGCGGGGGCGTGGATTGAAACAGCAAGGATCGCCCATTCCCGAATATCTGATTCTGTCGCCCCCTTCGCGGGGGCGTGGATTGAAACAAATGTTGATGGTGTCGTTGAAGATACTGACTCTGTCGCCCCCTTCGCGGGGGCGTGGATTGAAACGCGTAGGAAAGGAGCGTCCACTGTTTGCCTTTTCCGTCGCCCCCTTCGCGGGGGCGTGGATTGAAACCGACACGCTTGCCGCGAGCGTCGCGCCCCAGGTGGTCGCCCCCTTCGCAGGGGCGTGGATTGAAACACGGGCATCGTAACTCAAGTCAAGCAAGACTTAGGTCGCCCCCTTCGCGGGGGCGTGGATTGAAACACCGTGTCATTCGTTCCGCCATCCTCTTTCACTCCGTCGCCCCCTTCGCGGGGGCGTGGATTGAAACCAAGAAACGGTCAAAGCGAGCAAGCGCCTCATCGGGTCGCCCCCTTCGCGGGGGCGTGGATTGAAACATTCAAGGCAGTGGTGCCGGTACTTTCCAGTATGTCGCCCCCTTCGCGGGGGCGTGGATTGAAACCAAGAAACGGTCAAAGCGAGCAAGCGCCTCATCGGGTCGCCCCCTTCGCGGGGGCGTGGATTGAAACCCCCGAAATTTAATCTCCCTCATTCTGCGCCCTCCGTCGCCCCCTTCGCGGGGGCGTGGATTGAAACGAGAAAGGCGCAAAACTTAGCAATGAAGCCCTTGAGTCGCCCCCTTCGCGGGGGCGTGGATTGAAACGAAATATCCGAGCCCTTCTGGGCTGACCCCAGAGTGTCGCCCCCTTCGCGGGGGCGTGGATTGAAACCTGTTATGACACGCCCAGCACAAGCTCTGCAGGTGTCGCCCCCTTCGCGGGGGCGTGGATTGAAACAAAAAGTTTCGGTGGGATTTTCCCTGGTCATGTTTGTCGCCTACTTCACGAGGGCTAAAATTTCCTGCAGGAGGAAAAACCATGATTCGTCCTTTCAGGAATTCGGACATGGATGAAGTGATCGGGATCTGGATTGAAGCCTCCGAAGAGGTCCATAATTTCGTGAAGCCCGGGTTCTGGCGGTCCAGGGCCGGAGACATGCAAGAAAACTACATTCCCGCCTCTGAAACCTATGTGTTCGAGGAATCTGGAAAGATCAAAGGGTTTTTTTGCCTTTACGGGAACACTTTGGCTGCACTGTTTGTGGACCCTCGTTATCAGGGGCGCGGCATCGGCGGGAAGCTCGTTGAAAAGGCGATGGAACTGAGAGGTGATTTGGGCCTGACCGTCTACAGGGAGAACAGGCAGGCTGTGAGATTCTATGAAAAGCATGGCTTCAAGGCAGTGTCTTGCAGGGTTGACGAAAATACAGGGCATCGTGAGATCATAATGAAACGCTCCGCCGGAACGGTGAAGTAATGGAGAGGAGAATGGAACCGGTGCATGGGCCTCAGCCAGTATCAGGAGAGTCAAAGCCTTTTTAACCGCACTCTGTTAAACTGATAGTCAGGATTGTGAGAACTATATCGAGGAGGATGCGAAGATGAAGAATTCGAGTGCGGTCAGAGTGTGTTCTCCCATTACTGTCGGCAACGTCACGATCAAGAACAGGTTAGTGGTCGCGCCCATGGTGACGGTTTATTGTGACCAGGACGGCATGGCCACGGAGCGTTTCATCAGGTACCACGAGGAGAAGGCCAGGGGTGGATGGGGCCTGATTACCGTTGAGGACTATGCCGTAGACCCCATCGGGAGGGGCTTCTGGACGCCGGGGCTCTGGAAGGACGAGCAGATTCCGTCCCACGCTGAACTGGTGGAGCGGGTACACGCCGCCGGGTCAAGGATTGTGGCCCAGATCTACCATTGCGGCAGACAAACCATGTCCGCCCTCGTGGGCGAGCAGCCCGTGTCGGCCTCACCGCTGCCGTGCCCGATTCTGGGCGAGGTGCCCAGGCAACTGACGGTGCCCGAGATCAAAAAGATCGTCTCCCAGTTCGGCGACACGGCCCTGAGGGCGAAAAAGGCCGGCTTTGACGGCGTCCAGGTGCACGGTGCCCACGGGTACCTTATCGCACAGTTCATGTCGAAGTACTCCAACAAGCGCTGCGACGAGTACGGGGGTGCCCTGGAGAACAGGCTCCGCTTCCCCCTCGAGATTGTGGCGGATATCCGCAAAAAGTGCGGTCCCGATTTCCTGGTCGACTTCCGGATCTCCGGCGATGAATTCGTGCCCGGTGGCAGGACGATCGAGGAGACCAAGACCATCGCCATGCAGCTCGAGAAGCAGGGTATCGACATGATCCACGTTTCGGCAGGAACCTATGAGAGCACCTGGTCCATAATCCCGCCCATGAACATCACAAACGGGTGGATCGCCGACCTCGCGGCAGAGGTCAAAAAGGTGGTCTGTATCCCGGTGACCACGGTGGGCCGCATCAATGACCCCATGCTGGCCGAAAGCATCCTGGCTTCGGGGAAGGCCGACCTGGTGGCCATGGGCAGGGCGTCTCTGGCGGATCCCGAGCTTCCGAAAAAGTACTTCGAGGGACGCTACGAGGACATCCGTCCATGCATCGGGTGTCAGCAGGGATGCCTGGAAGTGCTTTTCAACAACGAACCCATTCGGTGTCTCGTGAACCCCATTTTGGGATTCGAGTACAAGGACGAGCTCAAGAAGGCCGACAAGCCGAAGAAGGTCACCGTCGTGGGTGCCGGTCCGGCCGGCTTGGAGGCGGCCCGTGCGGCGGCCCTGGCGGGACATGAAGTCACGCTCTACGAGAAGACGGACTGTTTCGGCGGCGAGTTCACCACGGCGGCCATCCCTCCGGTAAAGGGGGACCTCATGGGCTATGTTTCCTGGGCGGCGAAGCAGGTGGAGAAGCTCGGCGTGGATATCAGGATGAACACGGAGTACACGGCCGAGCTTTGTGAGAAGGAAAAGCCCGACAAGGTGATTATCGCCACCGGGGCTCAGCATTCCAGACCTCCGATTTCCGGGATCGACGGATCCAACGTGGTGACCGCCACGGACGTGCTGTGGGGCAGGGCCGCTACCGGACAGAAGGTGGTCGTTGCCGGGGGGGGCATGATCGGCAGCGAAACGGCGACGTACCTTGCGTCTTTGAACAAGCAGGTGACCATCGTGGAGATGCTTCCCCAGGTGGCCGCCGACGAGGAGTTCACCAGGCGGGTGCTGATGCTCAAGATGTTCGAGGAAAAGCACATCGACGTCATGACCGACACGAAGATCACCATGATCACCGATACGGGGGTACAGGTTGAAACAGGGCCTGACACCACGGAGATCGAAGCCGACACGGTGGTCCTGGCCCTGGGCATGACGCCCGAAAAGGGCCTGGTCGAAGAGCTCAAGGGCAAGGCGGACGTTGTCGTCGTGGGCGACGCGGTGGACGCACGCAACGCCCTGGAGGCCACCAGGGAAGGTTTCCTGGCGGGCGCCGGAGCCTAGGAAACAGGCATGTTTCCTAGGGTTCTGAATAAAGTCTGAATTTTCTTTCGTTGACAGGACGGTACAAGTTGGTTAAGATACTCCTCAACTTCGGGGACAAGGGCCCCGACAGGAAAGAGTGGTTGAAGCAGTGAAACGGAAGACGGCACCGGCAGCAGTTACCAGCATCATGATGATGTGCATGTGCGGCGGTCCCCCTGGGGTGATCGGCGCAGCTTGATGCTGCCGTCGAAAGACCTTTCAGGCCGGGACCTTCATTTTTTGAAGGTCCCGGCTTTTTTTATGCCTTTTTGCCGCCGGGTGCGGCGGATTTTCCGGAGGTGCGGAACATGATCGAAATCAGAAACGTTGGAAAGACTTTCAGTTCGGGCGGGAAAGGGCTTGAAGCCCTCAAGGACATTTCCCTCCATATCGAACCGGGAGATATCTTCGGTATCATCGGCCTCAGCGGTGCGGGGAAATCCACCTTGCTTCGAGCCATCAACAGGCTGGGGGAACCCGATTCGGGACAGATCATCCTGGGCGGAACGGACGTGACAACCCTCGACTCCGGCGGTCTCCGGGGCCTCAGGAGGAAGGTGGGGATGATCTTCCAGGACTTCAACCTTCTTTCGTCCCGCACTGTCTCGGGCAACGTGGCCTTCGCTCTCGAAGTGGGCAAATGGGCCAAAAAGGACATATCCCGTCGAGTGGCGGAGATGCTCGAGCTTGTAGGGCTTTCGGACAAGGCCCAGAACTACCCGTCACAGCTGAGCGGGGGCCAGAAGCAGCGCGTTGGAATCGCCAGGGCCCTGGCCAACAAGCCGTCGGTTTTGCTGAGCGACGAGGCGACGAGTGCTCTCGATCCCAAAACCACGCAGTCCATTCTGGCGCTGCTTGAGGACATCAATAAAAAAATGGACATCACTGTCGTTCTGGTGACTCACGAAATGGGCGTCATCCGGCAAATCTGCCATAGGGTGGCCGTCCTCGAGGCCGGAAGAGTGGTGGAGCAGGGAAGGGTTCGTGATGTCTTCATGAAGCCCTGGTCCCGCACGGCAAAAGAACTTCTGAGCCACCTGCCCCGGAGAAGCTACGACGTGGACCGGCTCCCCAGGGAGCCGGGAAAGCCGGTGGTGACTTTTTCCTTCAACGGTGGCACGGTCGACCGGCCCATCATCTCGAGAGCCATCAAAAAGACCGGGACGGAGATTAATATCCTGTCTGGTGAGATCGACAGTCTACCCGCCTCACGGGTGGGGAGTCTGACGGTCCAGCTTGCCGGGACCGAAGAGGAGATTGCCGGAGCCCTGTCGTATATGCGTTCTCAAAAGGTGGAAACCGAGGTGATCTGGAATGGATAATCTGGCCGAACTCGCGGGCCTCCTTGCGACCCCGACGTGGGAAACGCTTTATATGGTGTTCTTTTCGACGCTGTTCGCGACACTCATGGGATTTCCCCTGGGAATCGTCCTGGTAGTGACCGAAAAGGGCGGAATCCTCGAGAACGAACACCTGTACCGCGTGCTGGACGGGATCGTCAACGTCTTGCGGTCCTTCCCGTTCATCATCCTGATGATCATCCTCTTTCCCCTCTCCCGGGTCGTGGTGGGTACCACCATCGGGACCACGGCGTCCATCGTCCCCCTGGCCATCGCCGCCGCGCCCTTCGTGGCGAGGGTGGTGGAGAGCGCCCTCAAGGAGGTCGACCAAGGTCTGGTAGAAGCGGCGG
Source organism: Thermovirgaceae bacterium (assembly GCA_046542505.1). GTDB lineage: Bacteria > Synergistota > Synergistia > Synergistales > Thermovirgaceae > UBA1876. The sequence goes on from JBKHBH010000022.1 coordinate 14,182, forward strand.
TCTCCATGGGAAGCAGCCCGAAAGAGATCATCTTCAAGGTCCTGATTCCGGAGGCGCTCCCGCTACTCGTACTTGGAGAGACGCTGACGGTGATCAACATCATCGGCTATTCGGCCATGGCCGGAGCCATCGGAGGGGGTGGTTTGGGTGATCTTGCCGTTCGTTATGGATTCCACCGCTTCCAGACGGATGTGTTGATCGCGGCCGTTGTCGTGATCATTGCGATGGTCCAGGTGATCCAGGGCGCGGGAAACGCTCTCGCGCGCCGGGTCTCGCACTGAAAAAAGTCTTTTCCCAAATGGAGGAATGATGAGAATGAAAAAACTTTCGGTCCTTTCGCTTTTTGTCTTTACCCTTTTTGCAGTTGCAGCAGGTCCCCTTTCGGTATCGGCCGGGGAAGTGCTCAAGATCGGGGCCACGCCTGTTCCGCATGCGGAGATCCTCAATTTCATCCAGGACGACGTGGCGGCCGATGGTGTCCAGCTCGAAGTCGTCGAATTCACCGACTACGTGAAACCAAACCTGGCCCTGAACGACGGCGAGCTTGACGCCAACTACTTCCAGCACCTTCCCTATCTTGAGGATTTCAACACCACCCACGGGACGAAACTCGTTCCCGTCGGGACAGTTCACGTCGAGCCCCTTGGGCTATACTCCGAAAAGGCGGATTCCGTGGATGATCTCGAAGAGGGGGCGTTGATCGCCATACCAAGCGACAGCGTCAACGGGGCAAGGGCACTGCTCCTCCTCGAGTCGAAGGGGCTTATCGACGTGGACAATGACGCGGGGCTTGCCGCTACGGAGCGCGACATCACGGGAAACCCTAAGAAGCTCAAGTTCAAGGGCATCGAGGCCGCCCAGCTTCCCAGGGTGCTTCCAGACGTTGACGGGGCCGTCATCAACGGCAACTACGCCCTCGAGGCCGGCTTCAACCCTGCAGAGGACGCCATTCTTCTCGAAGACGGCGAGTCCCCCTATACCAACATCCTTGTCGTCAGGGAAGGCGACGGGGAGGACGAGCAGATCGCCGTGGTGTTGAAACATTTGCAGTCCCGGAAAGTGGCCGATTTTATCCTGTCGGAGTACGAGGGTGGCGTGGTGCCGGCATTCTAGAAAGAAGGATCACATTACACTGGCCATCATAAAGGACCGGGTGGAAGGACCCTGTACTTTCCCAGGTCGGAAATATGGGAGGAATTTACCGGGGGTGGTCGGGACAGGTAGTGAAAGCGCAAATACATCAACACAGAAGCGGAGGCTTTCAGGAAGCCTCCGCTTCTGTGTTTTCTTGATATGGCCCGGGCGCTTATAATGGCTGCGAAGGGAGGAGAGCCTTCGAATGCGACTTTTCAGAAGACGCCCCACAGTGGATTTCAGAAGAAAGTCACCCTGGCCCAGACGGATCCTGTTGCTGTTTCTTGTAGCCGCTGTCGCCGGGCTGGGCGTGTATCTCGCGAAAACGCAGTTTGGCGCCATTGTTTCCGTTTTGGGAGAAAAGGAGCCTGCGAGGACCGTGACGGAGAAGGCGAAAATGCCGGAACTTCCACCCGAATACGAAACCAGGGTCCTCCAGGTAGTCAATGACAAGGGTCTCCAGAACGAATACTGGCTCTGGATCGTGAAGAAGGATTTTACCCTGTCGGCCTTCAGGGGGACGGAAAGAGTCGCCGTGTATGAAATCGCCATCGGCGAAAACCCCGGGGACAAGCAGGAAGTCGGCGATTGCCGGACACCAGAGGGGATCTTTACCGTGGAAAGCCTGCATGATTCGAGCGCCTGGGTCCATGATTTTGGCGACGGCCCCGTGGAAGGGGCCTACGGGCCCTGGTTTATCCGCCTGAAAACGGGATGGAAGGGGATCGGCATCCACGGCACTCATGACCCGTCAACTTTGGGGACGACGACCACCGAGGGCTGCATACGGGTGAGAAATGAGCACCTCCTGGAGGTCGTGGAAAACGTGGAAGAAGGCTCTGTCGTAGTGATTGATCCCTAGCCGTGGGATTTTCGCAAAAGGACCGAGTGCGTGTATAATCTTTTCAAACGTGCAATCATCACGTTTATACCCGCCGGAAAAAGCTGCGTTTTGGATTTTTCTGACCTTCCCTTCACGCTGTTATGTTGCACGTCTTTTTTGCCGTCAGGCAAATTCATTGTAGGGTTGTGAGGCCGGTGAAACATGTCTACAGCTGTACCCACGGGAGATTGACCCTTGAGAAAGCCATTCTCAAGATACGAGATTTTTCACAGGAGCAAGGGCAATACAACCTGTTCGTGGGAACCGACTCGCAGGTCGTAAACGGGAAGACGCTTTTCGTCACCTCAATCGTCGTGCACCGTGTCACGAAAGGAGCCATCTTTTTCATCAACAGCAGGCTGACGGAAAAGACTTTTACCATCCAGAGCCGACTTATCGAGGAGGCTTATCGAAGCCTCCAGATGGCCCAGCGTATCAATGAGCTGGGCGTGAGGCTCAAGTGCGACATATGCGGCGACGTTAAATGCCTGACTATCGATGCCGATGTTGGAGAAAACGGTTCTTCCAGGGAAGTAATCCGCGCCATCGTCGGCATGGTGACCGCCTATGGATACACCTGCCGCCTTAAACCGGAATGCGCGACCATCAAGGTGGCTGACAAATACACCAAGGTGCGTATGCCTTCGGAGGTTGCACCGGCGCCGGCCTCGTGAAAAACGTGAAAGCTGGTCCGGGACAGCCCAGTTCGGCGCGCCCCGTGAGCATGCAGGGAATATCCGCCGTTGCTTTTCCGAAAACCGGGAAATGAAGGATTCTTTGCGGGTTTTTGGCATTGACAGCAGAAGGGCGAAAATATACTCTATTACTATACTAGGGTAAAATAGGTGCCCCATCCAGGGGCAGGTCGTGGTTTCGCGGGGAGGGAACTCCAATGGCAAGCAGAATGACCACGGGTGGAACGACCTATGTAGTGGCTAAAAACCCCGCGACCGGGGAATACCAGCTCGTGACGCGGGGTCGGTATCCCTATGTGATGATAGAAAGTCCCGTGCCGGTGCTGCGGATCGTCAAGTTCGTGGACTTTCTCGGGCACTATGTTGATCCTCTCGAGAACGGCTTTATAGTGGCCTGCTCCCGCCCCTATGAAGGGGAGTACCTGACCCGGGAGGGGTACGCATCGGTTGTTCTCGACGTGATGGAATTCGTGGAAAAGTCAGGTTTCAGGTGCTGCATTGTGTTGTCGGCAAGTGTGTGTATCTATGTCAACGTTGATGGTTCCATACGCCCCGGCCAAACTCCGGAGCAGTACGCAGAGATTCTCTAGCTCAAGGTGCTTGAAGACTGTGTGACAGCATAGGAAACCCCGGCGCGGATTCAGCCGGGGTTTCCTTTTTGTTCGACAGGCTTTTATGATCCTCTGCTTGGGACCTCCGCTTCAGACCGAAAGAAGCGCTTTGCCGGATTTCATCCATTCTGTTAGAAATTCTCCGGTGTAGAAGACCTCCACGTCGATACTTTCGAGTTTTTCCACGGCGCCCAGATTCTCGGCGCATTTTCTGCAGGCAATGGTCCTGATGCCCTTTTTCCTGAAAGCTTTCAGGCTTTCTTGTACCGACTCGTCCTCGGCAGCCAGCTTTGTCGCGGCACCCCAGACGAGCAGTGTGACGCCATTCCACCATCCCTTCAGCTTCGCATTGACGGTGTACATGAAGATCATGTTTTCCACCGTCTCCCTCTCGGCTGTGGTCCAGAGGACGAGGATATCTTCAAAATTGTGTGAATTCATGGGTATGCCCCTCCCTTCCGGTGATTTTTTCAGTGTACATCAGGATTGCGGATTCCCCGCCTTGCTTCAGGCAGTCTTGTTTTCTTAAAAAAACAGGCTCCAGCAATGTTACGAACAGAAAACGGGGGGTGACCCGGTTGACTTGACGTGGACGGGAACAAAGTTTAGTGTATGCACAAAACTGCAAGCTTTCACAAAACGGCTTGAAGTGTTTTCTTTTGCGGAGCAGGGTTTTCAATCGAGATTTTGCGATGAATTTGTACTGATGGTTTTTGATGTCCTTGGGAGAAGATTTGGAAATGTCATCAAGATCTGCAGGCAGGTAACGTTCTGTCCTTCAAAAAGAAATAGGCGGGCGGGTGTGTTGATCGGCGAGCCCTTCTGCCAAACACTGTTCGTGATTTTCACTGTTGCACGGTCTGCCCGGATATACCAAAAATTTGTTGCCTGGAGGTATTCAAATGAGCGGTTCAAGAATTGTCTTGACGGGACATACACTGACCATCGAGGAAATCGTGAGGGTCGCACGGGAAGGCGCTACCGTCGAACTTGACAGTGAAGCCGCCGCCTTTGTCAGGCGTGGAGCCGAAATGGTGCAGGAGTGGGTCGATTCCGAAAAGGTTGTTTACGGAGTCTCTACAGGTTTCGGCGACCTGGCGAATGTTACCATTTCTCCGGAGCAGTCAAGGACGCTTCAGGAAAATCTTCTCAAGAGCCATGCCTGCGGCGTCGGAGAGGAACTGCCCGAGGAAGTGGTGCGGGCGACAATGTTGCTGAGGGTCAATACCCTCATCAGGGGATTTTCCGGTATTTCCCTCGAAACCCTTAACCAGCTCGTCAGCTATCTGAATCTCGGAATCCATCCGGTTATCCCGAGTCAGGGATCCGTCGGGGCCAGTGGAGATCTTTGCCCCCTTTCCCATCTTGCGGTGTCCCTTCTCGGGATCGGGGAGGTCAATTACAAGGGCCGGAAAATGTCCACGGAAGAGGCATTGAAGGAAGTCGACCTCGAACCAATTCGTTTGAATCCCAAGGAAGGGCTTGCGCTCAATAACGGGACGACGGCCCTCACGGCCCTTGCCGTTTTGGTCGCTTTTGATGCGGTAACACTGTTGAAAACGGCGGATATTTCGGCCGCTCTTTCCCTCGAAGCCCTGCACGGAGTTCCCTTTGCCTTTGACAAGCGGACCCATGAGCTTCGCCCGCATACGGGACAAAAGAACGTTGCCGAGAATATGCGACGGTTGATTGACGCGAGTGAGATTATCGAAAAGCACAAACATGAAAGGGTTCAGGATGCCTATTCTCTTCGTTGTGTTCCCCAGGTTCACGGGGCAACCAGGGACGCCCTTGAATACGTCATCCAGAAACTTGAGATCGAGATCAATTCGGTCACGGACAACCCGATTATTTTCCCTGCGGACAAGGATGTCATAAGCGGGGGCAATTTCCACGGACAGCCCATTGCCATTGCAATGGACTTTCTCGGTATCGCCATGGCAGAAATCGCGAGCATTTCAGAGCGACGGGTGGCCCGCCTGGTGGACCACAAGCTCTCGGGCCTTCCTCCCTTTCTCGTTGAAGACAGCGGTGTGAACAGCGGTTTCATGATTCCCCAGTATGTCTGTGCAAGCATCGTGTCCGAAAACAAGACCCTTTCACACCCGGCATCGGTTGATTCGATTCCCACGTCGGCCAACCAGGAAGATCATGTTTCGATGGGGTTCTGGGCTTCCCGCAAGGCTTCACAAATTCTGGAGAATGCCTTCAAGGTCCTTGGCATCGAGGTCATGGCCGCATGCCAGGGGATCGACTTTTCGGCTCCTCTCTCGGCTGGAACAGGTACGAAAGCGGCCTATGAGGCGGTAAGAAAAGAGCTCCCTTACCTGAAAGAAGACACTTTCCTTCATCCTTTTATCAAGCGTTCGGTAGAGCTGGTGAAATCCGGAGATATCCTTTCCGCAGTCGAAGCTGAAGTCGGAGAATTGGCGTAGACAAAGAAAAATGACCCGGTTTTTAAAAACCGGGTCATTTTTCTCACATGTGTTCAGGACTCGATTTTTTCACGAACCTTGTCAGGGGCATGGCACCCGCCAAGCTGATAATAGAGGCACCGCCTCCCCAGGCAGGGAGTGCATGGTGTGTTCTGGAGTTCCCTTTCCTCGTCTCCCAAAAGGAGGATCGAGCATTCCGATTTGCGCGGATGCATGACATTTTGTTCGTTGAGGAGGATTCCGAGGACTTTGCTCGCCGATGTCAATTCAAAAACAGCTGGAATGAGCTCTGACCCTTTTCTCCCGCCGCCCGGGTAATGATCCAGCATCGGATAGAGCCCGAAATCCGATGTTGCTTTTTCCCTTACGATTTCTCTGAGTTTGAGGTGCATCCCGTTCAACAAAAGAGAAGCGGCAACATCTATCAGGAGGGCCTTGAGATTGTTCCCCTCCCTTGAAAATTCCGTAACCTTTTTTTCGATTGCGTCGCCGATGGTCCAGGCCATTAGGGCAGTTCGCGGTGACTTTCCCAGAAATTGCTGGAAAATTTGTCCCGTTCCCGAATGGATCGTGTCTTTGAATCCTTCCATCAGCCTTCCTGTCGGGATAAAACCGATGAGTCCCTTCGGTTCAAGCAATTCTTCGCAGGAAGCGCTTTCCCAGAACTCCAGGAACGAGTCAAAAGCCTTTCGGGTCCCGGTGCTTTTTTGCCGATATTGGTTTTCCAGTTTCTTCAGATCAACAAGGATCGGTGTGTCCTCAAGCTTTTCAAAAGTTTCCGGTGTTGGTCCGTCCCGGTTTTCCACGTAAACTGTAAAATGCTTCATTCGTGACTCCCTTCACGGTTCTCGTATTGTTTACCTTCAATACACGGAACGTATCGGGCACGGAATGCTGAGACCAGCAGGCAGAACGGTGCGAAGCAGAACCGGTTCTCTTTCTCCAAAGAAGAAAGAAGCGGTGCAACAGGCGATACCGAATTCCTTAGCCCATTATAAGGGCCTGCCCTGAAAAGTCCGTCTTCGTAATGATGTGTGTCCCGGTTTGTATTGGAGGACCGGAGACCTCTCTTCGATGACGTGATTGTGCATCGACGAACCACCGTTCAGGTTGTTCCGGATTCGAAAGCTCCGACAGAATAGCAAGCAGCTGAAAAGTCCGTTTTGGTGTTGCGATGACATACCGTGATCATGGGAACGGTGGAAGTCGAAACAGCCGGAAGCAGGTGTTCTTTAAAGAAGGATCTTCGGGTTGCAGTAATTTGTTCCATCTGGCATTTTGGAAAGGCCTTCTAAAAAAAGTGCAAAATCATTGTGGTTTTGCATGTATGGATGTGCCTTTCGATATAGCTGTTCCCTCTCGAGTATGTACGCTTTTTTTACCGGTGTGTTTTCCTCTATGCAAAAGCCATTGAGGTTGAGCAGGTCTCAACCTTTCAAAAGGGAATTTTGTACGTTCCTGTTCGTTTTGTAGAACCTCTGTCTATACCGGCGGGCAACGTGATTAGTTGCTCTTTGTGTCCGAAGTGTCCGAATGAACCTTTTTAAGGCTCGATGAGAGTGGAGGTTTTTCTCGTGAACAAGATGTTGGAATATGTCAACGAACTTGGCAGGATACCAGTCTTTCCGCTTTTGGGATTCCCGGGACTCAAGTTTTTGGGCAACTCCATCAGCCAGGGCGTAAGGGACGCCCAGATCCAGTTCAACGGGATGGAGGAAAATGCGCGCAGGTATGACGTCGACGGGTTGTTTCATCTCATGGACCTGACCATCGAGGCTGAAACTCTGGGAGCCGAGGTCCGATTCCCCGAAGACGAGTCACCTTCCGTCAAGGTTCACCCGCTCAGGGAAAGGGCACAACTGAAAGACATGAAGATTCCGGATCCGCAAAAAGACGGAAGAATGCCGGTGTTTGTGGAAACGGTCAAGAAAATGAAAACCGGACTCTCCCTCCCTGTGGGAGCCTATGTCATAGGTCCCTACACCCTCGCTGGAGAAATGATGAAGGTCGAAAACACCCTGCGCTCCACGATCAAGGATCCCGGCGGCCTGAAAGAGATCCTGACTTTCATGACCAGAGTCATAACACCTTATGCGACAGCTCTTGTCAAGGCGGGGGCGGATATTTTGACGATTCTGGAACCGACGGCTTCCATGCTTTCTCCGAAGCAGTTTCGGGAATTTTCCGGAGCCTACGTCAAAGAGATTTTTGATGCCTTGCCTGAATGCATGACTGTCTTGCACATTTGCGGCAACACGACATACATCCTCAAGGAGATGGCCGCTACCGGGGCGGAAGGGTTGAGTCTCGACACAGCGGTCAAGTTCGACGAAGTGGTCGACAGCGTCCCCAACTCGGTACTCATCGGGAATGTCGATCCCGTCCGGGTCATGCTCGACGGGACACCGGAAAAAGTCCGCGAGAGCACACTGGACCTGCGAAGGAAAATGAAAGACTACGACAATTTTATTCTCAGTACAGGCTGCGATCTTCCTCCGAAAACCAATCATGAAAACATTCTGGCCTTTGTGGAAGCCGGGAAAGAGAGCCTTTGATACAGTCGTGGTTTTGCTCCTTTTTAATATTAAATCAACAAACCGGGTAGCGGTGCCATGAGTTTGCCCTTTGAAGGTTTGCAAAGCGTTCTTGTGATCTGGAAAAGGAAAAATTTATCCGCATTTTAAAGGAGTGGTGCTTCAGTGCCGACCAAACTTGGTTTCCCCAACAGCAGAATGGCGAAAATCCCCCTCTCGGGAGGGATAAGAGAAATTCTCGCCATTGCAGATGACCTGGAAGCAAAAGGAAAAAACATTATCCACATGGAAATAGGCCGACCGGATTTTGACTCCCCTTCATGCGCAAAGGAGCGTGTAAAAGAAGCACTCGATGCCGGAAACGTCCACTATACCGATTTTCGTGGAGAAAAAGGTCTCCGCCAGGCGATTTCAGAGAAGTACAAAACAGAATATGGCCTTGATGTCGATGCAAACGACAATGTACTTGTAACCGTCGGTGCCATGGAAGCAATGCTTGTAGCTTTCTTGACGCTTCTTGAACCGGAAGACGAAGTGATAGTGCCTGCGCCCTATTTCCCCGGATATTCGGACCAGCTCGCACTTGCAGAAGCAAAACAGGTTACCGTCCACTGCCGGATGGAAAACGGATTCAGGCTTCAGGTTCAGGATCTCGAAAAAGCCATTACAGAGAAAACGAAGCTCATTGTTCTCAATTCTCCCAACAACCCTTCAGGAGCGGTCCTTACCAGTGAAGATCTTTCGGCTATCGCTGAACTTGCCCGTGAAAAAGACCTTTGGGTCCTTTCAGACGAATGTTACGAAAAATTTTTGTATGAAGGAGAACACCAGACCATTGCATCTTTTCCGGGCATGGAGGAGCGAACCATAATCGCGTCAAGTGCTTCCAAGACGTGGTCAATGACGGGCTGGAGAATCGGCTGGCTTGTCATGCCTTCTGAAATGACCCCTTACGCGGTGAAATGCCATCAGAACATTACATCCTGCGGCAACTCCTTTGCACAGGCAGGTGTGACTTCTGCCTTGCGGGAGGCACATGACGACGTCACCGCCATGGTAGCTGAATATCGTCGCCGCAGAGACCTGGTGATTGAATATTTGAAGGAAACCCCAGGAATGGATGTTGTTGTTCCCGACGGAGCTTTCTATGTATTTCCCAGTATTTCGCGATTCGGGATGACCGACCTCGATTTTTGCATGTATTTGCTGAAGGAAAAGGGGGTTTCTGTCGTACCTGGAGAAGTTTTTGGAAGCCCGGGCTTCGTGAGGATAGCGTATTGCAGGTCCTATGAAGAAATAGAAGAAGGTATGAAGCGGATCAGGGAGGCGGCTCAAGAGCTTGCGGCCGGCAAATAGAAGGGAAAGACCGGTCCGCGTAGCCGGGTTTTCAATAAACGTTGGGTGGTTTGTATCCGGCAGGGGTGCCGGATACGTGAGGCAACAACGATAAGTGCAACATGTCAGGAAGGACTAAAAAAGAGGAGGTACGAGGAGAATGATCAGGAAAGCATCAGTTTTTCTCATCGCGGCGATAGTGCTGAGTCTGGTGGCGACCGTTGGGGCAGTTGCAGAGGAGCAATATGTTCTAAAGATCGGAAGCGTTACAAACGAAAGTCACCCCTATTATCAGACTTTCCAGAAGGTTTTCGTTCCCTACATCGAAGAACATGCGGGGGACCGTATCAAGGTGGAGTTTTATTTCAATGGCCAGCTTGGAGGAGACAGGGAAATGGTGGAAATGCTCCAGTATGGTGCTCTCGGCATGGACTGTGCGACGCCAAGCACTCTAAGCAGCTTCGATAAGCGTTTCCAGGTCCTCACGCTCCCGTATCTTTTCAAAACCAAGGAAATGGCATACAGCTCTCTTGATGGAGAATTTGGCCAAACCCTGGATTCGTACCTCCCGAAGATCAATCTCTACAATCTTGGGTATTTCGAAAACGGTTTCCGTCATATCACCAACAATCGCAAACCAGTGTACTCTCCGGAAGATGTCAAGGGGTTGAAGATCCGTACCCAGGAAAACCCGGCTCATATTGAATACTTCAGGGCTGCCGGAGCGAACCCGACCCCAATGAACTGGGGCGAACTCTACACGGCACTCCAGCAGGGAACTGTCGATGCACAGGAGAATCCGCTTGTTTTGATTCTTGAAGCGAAATTTTACGAGGTTCAAAAATACGTTTCCCTTACGGGACATGTGTATTCACCGACAATGCTGGTCACAAGCAAAGTCTGGTTCGACAGCCTTCCCGAGGATCTTCAGGAAATCGTCAAGGAGGCGTCCAGGCGTTTTTGCGCGGCTGAAAGAGAGCTTATCAATGAAGAAGAGAAACACGCAAGAGCCCGCCTTGAAGAACACGGCATGGAAGTCAACGAATTGACTCCTGAACAGATCGATGCCTTTGCCGAGAAGGCAGTGAGTGTATACGAAAAAGCCAGAAAGGTTGTTGGTGACGAGTTAGTTGACCTTGCGCTCGAGATACGGAATCAGGACTAAATTACGCGCGTAAATTGGACACTTGGGAGGCGGTTCAAACCGCCTCCCAAGTGCGACGGAAAAGAGGATGAAACAAATGCTCAAAAAGCTCAACATGCTTGAGGAATATTTTCTCGTAGGAACCCTGGCTTTCAACGTCGTCCTCATTTTCTCCCAGGTTGTGATGCGCTATGTTTTTCAAAATTCGCTTTACTGGAGCGAAGAGCTTGCCCGTTTTGTGTTTCTCTGGTTTTCCTGGATAGGAACGAGTTTTGCTGTAAGGGAAGGTGCTCACCTGAAAGTGTCGATGATCGCGGACCGTCTTGGAGGTAAGGCAAAAAGCATGCTGGAATTGATGTCTCTTGGTATCTGGCTTGCTTTTTCAATATTTCTTGCTTTTCAGGGCTGGAAGATCACATCGTTCATTGCGTCAATGGGGCAGACATCGCCGGCACTCTATATACCAATGTATTTGACGTATGCATCGGTTCCCACAGGATCAGCCCTGATGGCTGCGAGGTTGTTGCTGGAACTGAAGAAGTTTTTGAAGGGCCAGCAGGTGCCATCTGGAGGGGAGGAAGCCCTTCAATGAGTATTGCCATTCTGTTCGGACTCATGATTCTACTCATTTTCGTCGGTGTTCCGATTGGGATAACCATCGGGGTTTCAACTGCGGTAACCATGTTTTTCTGGGGTTCCATGCCCCTTATGTCCATTGCTCAAAAGGCATATACGGGGCTGGATTCCTTTCCCCTTCTCGCGGTGCCGTTTTTTATCCTGGCGGGGTCGTTAATGTGCAACGGAGGTATCTCGAAAAGACTTATCAATCTGGCGGAAACGCTCGTAGGGTGCATCATTGGCGGTTTGTCCATGGTGACGGTCATGGCGTGCATGTTTTTCGCGGCCATCTCGGGATCCGGACCCGCGACCGTTTCGGCAATCGGTTCTTTTATGATCCCTGCCATGAAAGAAAGGGATTACGGGGGAGGTTTCGCCGCCGCCGTGACCGCTACAGCCGGAACAATCGGTGTTATCATCCCTCCGTCGATTCCCTTCGTTATCTATTGCATTGTCGCCCAGGTTTCCATCGGAGACATGTTTATCGCAGGCATCATTCCCGGGATCATCATAGGTCTTTCCATCATGGCCACCTGTTACGTCATGGCCCGCAAAAGAAACTATGTTACCAGCACAACACGGCCGACGTTCCGTGGTGTGTTGACAAGTTTGAAAGAAGCATGGTGGGCCATGATGATACCGGTGATCATCTTGGGGGGTATCTACGGGGGCGTGTTCACGCCTACAGAAGCTGCTGTTGTTTCAGTGGTTTACGCCCTTTTTATCGGGGTGTTTGTTTATAAGGAACTGAACTTCGAGATGATCTACAAAAGCATGCGGGAAACTGCTTTAATTAACGGTTCGCTAATGTTTATGATCGGCCTTTCTATCGCCTTTGCGAATTATATCAGTCTGGCACAGGTTCCGGCAAAGATCGCGGCCTTTCTGACAAGCTTTTCAGACAGCCCCTTCATTCTCATGCTGATTATCAATGTTTTCCTGCTGGCGATAGGTTGTTTCATCGACAATATTGCCGCCGTGGTCATCCTGACGCCCATTCTGCTGCCCGTGGTGACGCGAATCGGGATTGACCCCATACATTTCGGGTTGATCATTACCTTCAATCTTGCTATCGGGTTCATTACACCGCCCTACGGCATTAACCTTTTCGTGGCTTCAACTGTCTCGAAAGAAAGCATTGAGAAGATTTCCTGGGCGATTTTGCCTTTCATTGTCGTCTTGATCTTGTGCCTGCTGGTTTTCACGAATTTTCCCATTTTCACGACAGGAATCCTCAGGCTAATCAGGTGATGCACGAGAAAAAAGGCGCATTTACTGCGAGGACACGGCGATGTTGCGCTTGGAATCCCGAAAACCTCACAGGACGCAAAAAACGAAAAAGAGGTGGATTACTCTTGTCGAAATTCAAAGTGCTCATGACGGACACCATATTTCCGGATATGTCCATTGAAGAAGAAGAACTGTCAAAAATAGGTGCCGAACTCAGGCTGTCGGATTCCGACGATCCAGAAGCATTGCTTTCAGAGGGCAAAGAGAGCGACGCACTGCTCGTCAATTTCGCCCATGTCGGCGCTGATGTGATCAACAGGCTTGAAAAGTGCAAGATCATATCGAATGCCGCCATTGGTGTGAATAATATCGACGTCGACGCGGCAACACGCAAGGGCATCATGGTGGCAAACGTTCCCGATTATTGTACAGAAGAGGTTGCCGACCACACTGTCGCCCTGTTCCTTTCAGGCATCCGGAAGATCGTTCACCTGTCTGAAAGAGTCAAGGAAGGTTTTTGGGAAATCGAAGATGCAAAGCCGATTCCCAGGCTCAGGGGCAAGATCTACGGTTTGTTTGGATGTGGGGCTATTGGGAGGACAGTCGCAAGGCGCGTTTCCGCTTTCGGGATGGAAGTGGTAGGTTACGATCCTTACGCGCCTGATGAAGTGCTTGACGAGGCGAAAATCAGAAGGATTGACAACTTCGAGGATTTTTTCTCGATGGTGGATGCCGTTTCCCTTCACGTACCTTTGACTGAAGATACCTGTCACATTATCGACCGCAAAATTCTGGAAAAGATGAAGCCTTCGGCTTTTATGGTAAACGCGTCCCGTGGTGCCCTGATAAATGAAAAGGATCTTTATGAAGCCCTGAAAGGCGGCACGATTGCGGGAGCAGCCATGGACGTGCTTGAAAACGAGCCGCCCAAAGAGGTCCCCCCTCTGGCGAAGCTGCCAAATGTCACCGTAACCCCCCACGTAGCATTTTACTCGGAAGAATCCGCTATTGATCTCAGACAGAAGGCTGCAAGGGAAATCGTGAGGGCGCTGACAGAGGGCACTCCCTTGAATTGGGTAAACAGGAAACAAATGGCGAAATAGAAACGACGTCAGTATTCGCCGGTCTCTTTGACTTGTCGTCCATGTTCGAACCCCAAGGCATTTCCCAGGTGGGCGGGTTTGAACCCGCCCACCTGGGAAAACCGGACGCACCACACGATACGGAGCAAGAACAGCATAACCGATCCCATTCTGCTTTGCCGGTTCGGGAATCCTTCACTTCCCGCATCTGGTGGCAGGTATCGGGTCTATTTCTTTGCAGCAG
>JBKHBH010000023.1:0-27985 GCA_046542505.1 Thermovirgaceae bacterium
TCGGCACCTGCATTTTTCAGATCTCTCGCCCTTCGGGGATCCGCATAGTTCGAAGCGACCACCAGAGGAGAGCCGAAGCCGAAGAGGCTTGCATCGCTGGGGGTTCGAAGCGACGGATCAAGAACAACAACCCTGGGAGCGTGCCCGGACACCTCCCGAATGTTCAGCTTCGGGTCGTCGGCAACCACCGTGCCGACTCCGACGAGAAGCGCATCATGGGAGGCCCTCAGAAGATGAGCCCTGGTCCTGCTCCACCTGTTCGATATCCACTTGCTCCAGCCATCCTCCTGGGCAATGCGCCCGTCCATCGTCATGGCAGCCTTCAGGGTCACCCAGGGGCGGTTCTTTTTCACCCTTGTGACAAACCCCTTGTTGATTTCTTCGGCTTCCGCCCTGCATATTCCGGTGTCCACTTCCACGCCTGCACCCCTGAGCCTGGCAAACCCTCTTCCCGAAACCCGCGGGTCGGGATCCTGCATGGCCGCCACAACTCTGGATACTCCGGTTTTTATGATTGCCTCTGTGCATGGCGGCGTCTTTCCGTGATGCGAGCAGGGTTCAAGGTTGACATAAAGCGTTGCACCCCTGGCCTGCTCCCCCGCCATTTCGAGGGCCGCAGCCTCCGCATGGGCAAGTCCGCAGGCCTGATGATATCCCCGGCCCTGTATCCGGCCGTCCCTTATGATGACGCATCCGACCCTGGGATTCGGCGCTGTTTTCCCCGTCCCTCTCAATGCCAGATCAAGGGCAAGGGACATATAGTAAGAATCAAGAGTCTTTTGCATTCTCCCCGACATCAATGGATTCACCTCTCAGATGTTCCAGGATCCGTCTCGCCGTCTTTTTGCTTATCCCCTTCACTCCGGCGAGATCATCTTCCGTGGCTTCCACAAGCCGGGGAATGCTTCCGAAATGCGCCAGAAGCTCTGCTGCACGCACTTTTCCTATCCCCGGGATATCCTCGAGAGAAGACCGGGCGAGCCGTTTCTTCTGTCTGCCTCGATGTGCAGACAGGGCGAAACGATGGGCTTCGTCACGAATTCTCTGAAGCAGCCTCAGGGCCGGATCAGAGGCCTCGAGCCTCACCGGCGCGTCTTTTCCGGGACGAAAAAGCAGTTCCTCCCGCTTCGCCAGCGCGGCAAGTTCAAGACTCTCGAGGCCGAGTTCCTTCAGTGCGTCTTCAGCGAAACGCAACTGCTGCGGACCTCCATCGATCAAAACGAGCTGGGGCAAAGATCCGTCGTCACCCAGCACGTGCCGGTATCTCCGCAGCACTGTTTCCCTTATGGAGCGGAAATCATCGGGAGCACCGCCTGATATGATCCTGAAACGCCTGTAAAAGGACGGGTTCGGAAGTCCCTGCTCGAAAACGACGCAGGAACCGTACGTCTCGTTCCCGCTGTGGTGCGATATGTCAAACCCGTCGATCCTCCAGGGAACCACAGCAAGGTCCAGTGCATACTGAACCCTCAAAAGAGCCTTCCAGGTCGATTCATCCACATCATCCGCGAGGGCCGTCGAAACCCTCTGGCGGGAAAGTTTCCAGATCGCCCGGATGGTATCCCGTATCCTGGCGGCTTCTTCAAAGGCCATATGTGCGGCCGCTTCTTCCATCCGGTCTCTCAGGCGCGATGTCAGTTCCGCCGATTGGCCTCTCAGCAGGAGTATAACGTCGGCGACGCGTTTTTTGTATTCCGATGCGTCACAGCATCTAGCACAGGGGCCAAGACAACGACCCAGACTGTATCTCACGCAGGGGCGATCGTTCCATTTTTCCCACGAGCCGGGGTTCGTGCACGTCCGAAGCGGCATGTACCGTTCAATGAGACGCAACAAGCGCCTGAGCTCTCCAACATGGACGAAGGGGCCTATGTACCTGCCGCCGTCTTTTTCCTTGTGACGGGTGACAACCAGGCGTGGAAATGGTTCGTCCGTTATTTTCACATAAGGGTACCGCTCTCCCATTTTCAGTTCCACGTTGTAAAATGGCTGATAGTGCTTGATCAGTCGGGATTCGACGATAAATGCCTCGGCATCGCTTTCCGTACGTATTACCGAGATATCCTCTATCTCGCTGACGAGCTTCCTCAGGCGGGGTGAAGCATAGTTTTTGTGACGAAGATAAGACTGTACACGTTTTTTTAAAGACCTTGCCTTTCCTACGTAAATGACTTTTCCACCGGCATCATGCATGAGGTAGACGCCGGGGCGTGAAGGCAGGTCACGTATTTTCTGCTGCAGGCTCTCTATTGACACGTCGATTCCATCTTTCCAGGAAGATTCGGCTCATGCCATCGTGACAAGTGTAGTCTTTCGACGGTTCTTTCGCAAAAGGGTCTTAACTTTTTCGCGCTTTTCGTCTTCTGCCTCCGTGCCCCTGGTGTTGAGGGAAACACCGGAATTGGTATAGGATAGCCAATATCATCGTTTTTTGAACGCACCGCCTGGAGGTGGATCCCTTGAGGGAAATCATGCTTTACAACGACCTGACGCGCCGAAAGGAACCCTTCGAGCCTCTTGAAAAAGGCCGCGTGGGGTTTTACACTTGCGGACCAACCGTCTACGACTATTTCCACATCGGAAACGCCCGGCCTTTTATTGTATTCGACGCACTACGCCGATTTCTGGAACAGCAGGGATACGAAGTCGTCTATGTCCAGAATTTCACCGATATAGATGACAAGATGATCAACCGCGCCGCGGAACTCGGGATATCCGTCGGCGAACTCGCCGACCGGTTTATCGAAGCCTACTTCGAGGATGCCGATGCTCTGGGAATACGGCGGCCGACGGTAACACCAAAGGCAACGGAACACATCCCCGAAATCATATCCCTCGTGGAGAGGATCCTGGAAAAGGGCCATGCCTATGTCGTTGACGGGGATGTCTTTTTTGATGTCCAGAGCTATCCCTGCTACGGGAAACTGTCAAAGCAGACCCTCGACGATTTGCAGTCCGGCGCAAGGGTGGACGTGAACCCTTCGAAAAAACATCCCCTTGATTTCATCCTCTGGAAATCCCAAAAAGCCGGAGAACCCTTCTGGGACAGCCCCTGGGGGAAAGGGCGCCCCGGGTGGCATATCGAATGCAGTGCCATGGCCATGAAATATCTCGGAGAAACAATCGACATCCATTCTGGCGGAAGCGATCTCGTCTTCCCCCACCATGAGAACGAAATCGCCCAGGCCGAGGCGGCGACTGGCAGACCTTTCGTCAGGTACTGGATCCATAATGGGTATCTTATGATCAACGAGGAAAAGATGTCCAAGTCCCTTGGGAACTTCCTCACGGCGCGCAACGCCCGTAAAAAGTTCCCGCCCGTGGCCATCCGCCTCTTTATGTTGAGCGCCCATTATCGCTCTCCCATCAATTTTTCGCCGGAGAATCTCTACCAGGCGCAAAACGGCGCCCAGCGACTCAGAAATTGCTGGTACGATCTCGCCAATGCTCCAGTGTTGTCGGAAAAGGAAGAGAAAGGGGCGGATGAAAAGATCCGTGTTTTGGAAGAGACCCGTGCACGCTTTGACGAAAGCCTCTGCGACGATTTCAACACCGCTGCAGCCATCGGGCACCTTTATGAGGCCGTCAGGACTGTCAACCAGGTCATCTCCGAAACCAGGACGCTCCATGAGAGCTTTCATAAGGCGGCGACGGATTTTTTGAAATACGCCGATGAAACCCTTGGAGTCATCGGCGTCGGCACCGAGTCTGAAGATGCGGCCGGACCGGATGAAGAGGAAATCGGCGCCCTTGTCAATGAACGCAATTGCGCACGAAAGAACAAGGATTTCGCGCGGGCCGACGCCATCAGGGACCGGCTGGCCTCCATGGGAATCATCCTGGAGGACACGCCCGAGGGAACCCGCTGGAAACGGTCTCTCTAATTGGTTCACGCGGGTTTTCAGGGCTGACGGACATGTTATGGAGGAAATGATGAACACATCGGAAGATCGATACCGCAAGGTCTACCCCGTCACGTGGGAGCAGCTCCACCAGGATTGCAGGGCTCTCGCGTGGAGGCTTCTGGACATCGGGAAGTGGAACCGTATTGTCGCCATAGCCCGAGGCGGCCTTGTCCCGGCTGCAATCGTCGCGAGGGAACTGGACATCCGTTTCGTCGACACCGTCTGCGTCTCCAGCTACACCATCAGGACACAGGGCAAAACGAGAATCCTCAAGGATGTAGCCGGCGGAAAGAGGGATTGGCTGATCGTGGACGACCTGGTGGATACGGGCGGAACGGCCCGCATCGTAAGGGAAATGCTCCCCGAGGCCCATTTCGCCACGGTCTACGCCAAGCCTGACGGCAGGCCCGAAGTAGACACTTTCATCACCGAGGTCAGTCAGGACACATGGATACTCTTCCCCTGGGATTCACAGCCCCAGTACGAGTACATACAACCCATCGCGTCCATAGGGACCGACGACGGTCAGGTTCGTTCTTCCCGTTGATAGGGAACCCCCAGGGCAGACGGAGCGCCCAGGATGATCCCGTGCTTTTTTCGCATGGAAATCACGAGGAGAACGAAAATCGTAAAAAGATATGGAAGCATCAGAAGCAGTGGGGCGGGAATGCTCGTGCCCGCCGCCTGTATTCTGAGCTGAAGTGCTCCGACTCCGCCGAACAGGTATGCCCCAAAGGCCGCCCGCATGGGATGCCAGACGGCAAAGATGACGAGAGCGACGGCGATCCATCCCCGCCCGGCACTCATCTGATCCCCCCACATCTTCGTGTAGACCACGGAGAGATAGGCACCCCCGATGGCGGCCAGTCCACCGCCTATCAATGTGTAAAAATACCTCAGATGGACCGGGTTCAGGCCGACGGATTCGACGACATGCGGGTCTTCGCCTACAGCTCTCAGGTTCAAACCCGCCCTTGTTACATGAAGGAACCAGGCTATGAAGGCAACGAGGAAATATGACGCGTACACGAGTACGTCCTGATGAAACAGAACCCTGCCTATCAGCGGTATCTCCGAGAGAAAAGGCACCGGAACCGCTTTCAACCCCTTGATCGTCTCGCCGATCATTCCCCTTCCCAAAAGCGAACTGACTCCCGTGCCGAACATCGTCAAGGCAAGCCCGCTCACAACCTGGTTCGCGCCGAGACTGATGCAGAGGAAGGCGTGAACCGTGGTTACAACCACCCCCACAAAAAACGCGACGGCAATTGCAAGGGCGGGGTTTCCCGTCACCGATACCGTCCAGAAGCCGGTCAGGGCCCCAATGAGCATGAGTCCTTCAAGGCCGAGGTTCATGACTCCTGATTTCTCCGTCAGGATTTCACCGAGGGTCGCGTAAAGAATAGGCGTCCCGCTTCGAACGGCAGCCGTAAGAATGGTCACGATGACATCCATGTCAATCCGCCTCCGTACCTATGATGCGAATCCTGTAGATCCTGAAAAACTCCGAGGCCAGGACGAAAAAGAGAATAAGGCCCTGTATGACCTGGATACTTGAAAGAGGCAGCCGCATGACTACCTGAAGGGATTCTCCCCCGACGAAAAGCCCACCCATGAAAAAGGAAACGCCGAAAATGCTCCATGGGTTGAGCCGGGCAAGCCAGGCCACGATAATCGCCGTGTAGCCGTACCCCGGAGACAGCCCCGGCTGGAGGCGTCCCTGCATACCCGCTATTTCTCCCATTCCCGCTATCGCCGCAAGTGCTCCCGAAACAGCCATGACGAGAACCGCGTTCCTGAAAAAGGGAATTCCCGCATAATCCGCGGCTTTCGGGTTCTCTCCGATGGCCCTGATCTCAAAACCCCATCGTGTCCATCGCAGCGCAACCCGATAAAGCAAGACGAGGACAAGGGCTATGAGGATACCCACGTGCACGCGGGTATCGCCCAGCACGGGAAGACGAGCCGCCGGCGGGAAGGGCGTCGTCATGGGAAACCCCAGACTCGCCGGATCACGCCAGGGTCCGTAGACGAAATAATCGGTCAGATGGATTGCCACGTAATTTAGCATGAGCGTCGTAATAATCTCATTGACGTTCCATCGTGCCCTGAGATACCCGGCAATACCGCCCCACACGGCACCGGCTGCTGCTGCTGCCGCCAGCATGAAGACGAACATGACCGGGAAGCTGTCCACAAAGGCGTAGCGCACAACGGCCGCCGCCGCCAGGGCTCCGAGATAGATCTGTCCCTCGGCTCCGATATTCCAGATCTTCATGCGAAAGGAAAGTGCCACGGCAATGCCGCATATAGAAAGAGGAACAGACTTCACGACCACTTCGCTAAGTCCATACCAGTCCCCGAAAGCGCCATTGTACATAGCGAAAAAGGCCTTGACGGGCGAAACACCGAGAGCCAAAAGAAGTACCGCCGAAACCCCGAGGGCCAGCATGATTGAAACAACGGGACAAAGGATCTCAAGGGAAAGGGGAACCTGATAACGTCGTTCAAGTATCATCCGGTATTTCATCGGTCAGTCAACCTCCGGGGCTTCCGCCGGCGTTTTCCCGGATCTATATCTTTCAAGGACGGTGCCTGCCATCATGAGGCCCAATTCCTCTTCCGTGACAGCATCCACATCATCCACAATGCCCATGATCCTTCCACCATAGATGACGGCGATACTGTCGCTTACGGCAAAGACCTCCTCGAGATCGTCGGAGACAAGCAAAATGGCTGCGCCCCTGTCTCTCTGTGCAAGAAGGGTCTCCCTGACATACAGCGTAGCCCCTACATCGAGACCCCATGTCGGCTGCATGGCGATAATTGCCCTCGGATTGTCAGACAGTTCCCTTGCGAGCATCAGCTTCTGCATGTTCCCGCCGGAAAGAAGCCGAACAGGATATCCGAGACCCGGGTTCGCCACCTTGAACCTCTCCACGAGACGTCCCGTGTGCCCCGCAATGTTCTCCCAGTGGATGAACGCGCCGTATCGTGTGTATTCCTCTTTCCAGTATTTCCGGAGTGCGACGTTTTCCCGTATGTTCATGTTGGGAACAAGCCCTGTGCCCTTCCGGTCAGCCGGGATGTAAGTCACCCTGTGTTTCAGGAACGTCTTGGGGTCCTTGCCTGCAAGGTCTTTCCCGTCCACTTTCACCGTCCCCGAATCGGGTTTCCTCAGGCCCGAAAGAGCCTCGCACAGTTCCTGCTGACCGTTCCCGGAAACACCTGCGAGCCCCAGAATTTCCCTTTTCCGCAAAGTAAGCGAAAAGCCGTTGACTCTTGAGGCTCCCCTGTCATCTCGAATTGTGAGGTTTTCCACCTCCATAACGGCTTCTCCAGGATTCTGCACCGTCTTGTTGACCTGAAAGGTGACACGCCGCCCGACCATCATCTCGGCGAGCTTTTCCTTGGTCGCTTCTTTCACAGGCACAGTCCCCACGTTGCACCCCTTGCGAAGTACGGTGACCCGGTCGGATATTTCCATGACCTCGTCAAGCTTGTGGGAAATGAAGACGATTCCATGGCCTTCGGAGGCCATTCTGCGTATCGTTGAAAAGAGGTGGCGAGCCTCCTGCGGCGTAAGCACCGCAGTTGGCTCGTCCAGTATCAGGATGTGGGCCTGCCTGTAAAGCATCTTGAGGATGGCCGCCCTTTGCTGTTCGCCGATGGAAAGCTGCCAGACTGGAGCCCGGGGGTCGACGTTCAGGCTGTAGGTCTGTGACAGCATCCGGATCCTGCCGATGATCTCATCTTTCGGAAGGATCTGCGGCAAATCCCCGTTCCCCAGGGCAACGTTTTCCCATACGGTCTGGGACGGAATCAGCATGAAATGCTGATGCACCATTCCGACGCCGGCCCCAATGGCATCGCGGGGACTTCTGAAAACCCGCTCCCTTCCTTCTATCCTAATCTTTCCCGACTCGGGGGTATACAGGCCACAGAGAACGTTCATCAGGGTGCTTTTGCCGGCACCGTTTTCGCCCAGAAGGGTGTGTATCTCTCCGCACCGGACGTCGAAATGTATGTTATCATTCGCCTTTATTCCAAAAAAGGACTTGACGATCCCTTCCATGGACACCATGGGGGCCGCCTTCGGTGGGCCTGAAACCGCCACAGGACATCACTCCATTCGCCCCGCAGAAGGGAGCACTTTTCGTGCTGAAAAACGAAGTAATTGTACACCAGGGAGATGCCCTCTTTCAAAGAAAAAGGGGCGCCCGGAAGCGCCCCCCTTCTTTTTTAAGGTGTTTTTACTCCGGGATTTCTCCCTCTACACCTTCCACGAACCAGTTCATTCCGAGCATGTCACCGTCACTCATACATTCACCTTCAGCAACGACAACCTCGCCTTCCTGGTTCTTTACGGGACCTGTGAAAACGTCCCATTCACCGGAGACGATCCGTTCACTTTCGTTTTCGACAAGCGCCTTGGTCTCTTCGGTGACATCGTCACCGTAGGGCGCAAGACCGACAAGGCCTTCGGCGAGGCCCCACCAGATATCCCTCGATTCCCAGGTCCCTTCGATCACTTCCCGGGCCGCTTCCTTGTATATCATGCCCCAGTCCCAAACCGGAGCCGTGAGGTGTTTCGTCGGTGCGTACCGGCTCATGTCGTTGTTATATCCTACCACATAGACACCTTCCTCCTCGGCCGTCTGCGGTGCGGCACCCGAGTCGGCATGCATGGCGATCACATCAGCCCCTGCATCAATAAGTGCGAGAGTGGCTTCCTTCTCCTTGCCCGGATCAAACCAGGAGAATATCCAGACCACCTTCACACGGGCGTCCGGATTGACTTTACGTACGCCAAGGGTGAAGGCGTTTATGCCGCGGACAACCTCCGGGATGGGGTTCGCGGCGACATACCCGATGACATCCGATTCTGTCGCATTTCCCGCGACGATCCCCGAGAGATAACGGGCCTGGTACATGCGCCCGAAATAGGTCCCCACGTTCTCCCCACGCTTGTATCCGGAACAGTGCATGAAGGTGACGTCGGGATGCTTTTTCGCCACGTCGATGACGAAATCCATATATCCAAAGGATGTGGCGAAAACAAGTTGCGCGCCGTTACGGATAAAAGTCTCCATGACTCTCACGGAATCGGGGCCTTCGGGTACGGACTCGACAAACATGCTCTCCATTCCTGGAAAGGTTTCTTCCATTTCGAGCCTTCCCTTTTCGTGCATGTAGGTCCACCCACCGTCACCGATGGGGCCAACGTACACGAAACCAGCCTTCAGTTCGTCTTCCGGAATTCCTTCCGCCGCCATGGCGGGAGCCGCAAAGGACACAAGGCATGCGGCCAGGAGCAACACAAGCACCTTTTTCATGGTTTTATCCCCTTCCTGAATTTGGATTTCTTTGTACCGGAGCCGCCTTGACCCCCGAGACCCCGGTGTCCTGAAACCTGCTAGACCCAGCTGTAGAGAACCTTCCCGCCGGGGAACGTGTACCCCGAGGAAAAGGCAAAAGCCCCAAGGACTTCTCTAGGCTCAAGAAGCATGTGTTCTTCGATTTCCGATTCGTAGAAAGAAAGATCTCCCTTGCCAATCCAGGCACTGTCGCCTGTTTTCCGGTTTTCCGACCCAAGCGTCACGAGTTCGAGAACCGAAGGGGGTGCGCCCTTTTCTATGGAAGGGAAATGCCTGATGTGGTACAGGGGTGAGGTCATGAGACCGGGAAGGTCCCCGGGGGTCCCTTCTTTCTCTATCGTAAGGGTTCCCTCAAAGAGACGTTCATCATTGGCTGATGCGATGCCTTTCAGCGATACACCCGGCCCCGGCTCGGGCATTCCGGGGTTCAGGGGATGGAATTCCGTCACCTGGATCCTGCCAAGCTTTTTGGGGAATCCCATAAACCATCCTCTCGCCAGGGTAAAATCATCATCCACCCAAACGTGCAAACAGATCTGGCCGGGTTTTCCTTCATAGCTGCAACCCGTCCATATGGCCGCTTCCCGGTACTGTGTCCGTCCAGGGTTGACCCAGGCCATGTCTTTTTGTTCCTCCGAGAGAGACCACCATCTACTGAAAGCCACGTAAGCCAGGTCCGGCTCCGGTCCCGGCTTTAACGGCTCGGGCAAATAGGCCGCGATAGCGTCGGGATCTGTCCTGTACAGGATGTTCAGATATTCCGTTCCATAATGCCAGGGGAAATTTCCTATGACCGAGGACTTGCCGCCGGGCGTGAGGGGATAACAAAACCCCTTGAGGGGGAAATCTCTGCTCAACAATCACACCTCCCATGGTGTCGATGCTTCCCAGAAAAGCCGAATACCTTCTGCGCCCTGCATTTCTTTTGACGGATGAAATCCGCCGAATTTCATCCTGTTTCGAAGCGTCACCTGCCCACCGAGGACAAAAGGCGTCCGCTTTGAACCATGACTGACGTTCAATCTTTCAGCGCCTCCCGTCGTGCTTGAAAAACACGCACAGGACAGGGGACGGTTTCAAGAGGTATCCAGAAGCTTGGGGCTTTTTCTTTTCACGAAAAAAAAGCCGCTACGGTCGAAAAGAGTAAAATGGCGGAGGCGTGTGGGAATCGAACCCACCAGAGCCTGCCTTACAGACCCTCAACGGGTTTGAAGCCCGCGGGCAACACCAGTCACCATGCGCCTCCGCTTCCGTTCTCGTTTATTCTAAAGTGTCCCGTGCAGACTGTCCATCCTCTGGATTTGTCCGCCCGCTCCCTGGCTGTTTTGTTACGGGAGTAAACCCCCTGCCGTCCCGGATACCCCAGATGAGTTCCACCTTCGTGATCTCGTCACCTATGGCAAAGGCGGCCCGAGCCTTTGCGGCAGCTGCTTCAAGCGCCTTTTCACTGGATGCGTACACTTTCGCAAGAAGCTGCCCCTCTTCGACCTGGTCGCCGGTCTTTTTCAGAATTTCAATCGCCGCCGACAGGTCCAGTCTGTCTTCTTTTCTCAGTCTCCCTCCGCCGGCAAGACGCAAAGCCTCCCCGATTTTCCGCGCATGGCAGGATATGATCCGACCCGTTTCTTTCGCCTTGATTTCGAAGATATGTCTTCCGAGGGGAAGCTGTTTTTTTCCGTCAAGAACATCGTCATCGAGCTTTCCGCCCTGTCGTTCGATCATTTCCCGAAACTTTTCAATCCCTTTCCCCTTTGCAAGTGCTTTCAAGGCCGCTTCTTTTCCCGCTTCCTGCGTCCGGGCAGAACCCGCGGCGAAAAGCATAGCTCCGGCGATTTCCGTGCAAAGGCGCGAGGTGTCTTCAGGGCCTTTTCCGTTGAGCACCTGGATGGCCTCGTTCACCTCGGCGGCGTTTCCCACCCATCTTCCCAACGGCTGATCCATGTTCGTCAAAAGAGCGACGGCGTCAAATCCCAGGGTGCGTGAAAGCTCCACCAGCTGCCCTGCGAGCTTCAGGGCAGTCTCCCGCGCCTCCATGAAAGCACCCGAGCCGGATTTTACGTCGAAAACAAAGCGTTTCGCCCCTCCGGCGATTTTTTTGCTCACAATGCTGCTCGCAATTAGCGGAATAGATGGAACCGTGGCCGTCACATCCCGCAATGTGTAGAATTTGGCCTCCGCGGGGGCGAGATCCGCCGAATGACCGCTGACGGCGCATCCAGAGGTTGTGACCTGCTCGACGAACGCCCGTACCGAAAGTTCCGTTTTCATGCCAGGTATGGCCGAAAGCTTGTCCACCGTCCCTCCGGTAAAACCAAGCCCCTTCCCGCTCAGTTTTGCCACACTGGCACCGCACGCAGCAGCCAGGGGCACCACTACGAGCGTGGTCTTGTCACCGACTCCGCCCGTACTGTGCTTGTCCACGGGAAGCATGCCGTCAGGGAACCGGACCGTCTTCCCCGAATGCGCCAGTGCCAAAGTAAAGGCTTTGAGCTCCCCGGGAGAAAGTCCCCTGAAGTAAACCGCCATCAGCCAGGCCGAGATCTGATAATCCGGAACGGTCCCGTCGTTGCAGGCCTTCACGAAGGCCTCCATGGTTTCAGCCGGCGTTTCAAGACCCTCCCGTTTGGATTCCAGGAAGGGGAGCATCTCAAACATGAGTACCCGCAACTCCTGGGATGAAGTCAAGAAGCAGGTGTACCAGCCGGCCTGACGTCTTCTGCATGGCTTTCAGGACCTCCTCGTGACTCAGCGGCTGTTCAGTCATTCCAGCCGCGTAATTCGCCACACAGGAAA
This sequence comes from Thermovirgaceae bacterium, assembly GCA_046542505.1. Taxonomy (GTDB): domain Bacteria; phylum Synergistota; class Synergistia; order Synergistales; family Thermovirgaceae; genus UBA1876. The sequence goes on from JBKHBH010000023.1 coordinate 12,077, forward strand.
ACACGCATACCCGCATTCCCATGTGTCGGGCGACGATAACTTCGGGAACGGTAGACATTCCCACGATGTCCGCGCCCATAAGCCGGGCCATCCTGATCTCGGCGGGCGTCTCGAATGACGGTCCGTCAAAGGCTATGTAGACTCCACGCCTGAGCTGCATGCCCGTTCTGGAAGCACTTTTTTCCGCGCCTTCCATGAGTTCGTCATCATAGACGGAGCTCATGTCGGGAAACCTCGGCCCCCAGTCATCCTCGTTGGCCCCCCTGAGGGGGTTGTCTCCGATGAAATTGATATGATCGTATACCAGCACGATATCACCGGGTCTGAAACCGTGACTGATCCCGCCCGATGCGTTGGTGGCAACATAATTTCTGACTCCCCATTCCCCGAGTACCCGAACCGGAAAGGTAACTTCGTCCATGCTGTACCCCTCGTAATAATGGAGCCTTCCCTGAAGGGCTACGACAGGCACGCCCTGCACCTTTCCGGCCGAAAGCCTTCCGGCGTGCCCCGGTGCCGTCGATTCCGCCCAGCCTGGAATTTCTCCATAAGGAATGGACACCGAGTCTTCAAGTCTCTCGGCAAACTCGCCCAGGCCCGAACCGAGGACAACAGACACACGCGGGATTTCAGGGACTTTGCTTCGCAGAAAATCCGCCGCCGCCAGTACCCTTTCCTTTATTGACATGAGTGTTTCCCCCTTCACAAGTCTACGCTCGGGGGTGTGTCCGGTCGTAGACATCCCTGAGCTCGAGATCGAAATGGGTGTATCGTTCCGTTGTGGCTATTGATGCGTGGCCGAGTATTTCCTGGAGGGTCCTCAGGTCCATCCCCCGTCTCAGCAAATGGGTCGCGAAGGAATGCCTGAGGATATGAGGGTGAAGTCTGGAAACCGGAATTCCTGCCATTTTCCCCCGTTTTCGGATGATCCTCCAGAGATCTTCCCTTCGGAGGGGCTTGCCTGACCTGCTGAGGAAAACACGGTCTGAAATTCCCCGTTCAAGGAGAGGTCTGCCCTTTTCGAGGTAAATGCGCAGTCGGTTCCTGACCTCGCCAAGAAAGGGAACCATTCTTTCCTTGCCACCTTTGCCCAATGGACGCAACAGTCCGCCCTCTAGATCCACATCCTGCAGGCGCAGTCCGGCCAGCTCGCTCGCTCTGAGTCCACAGCCATACCCCGTTTCCAGGACAGCCCTGTCCCTCAGCTCCAGAGGGCGTTCTCCGCGGCTTGCCTCAAAAAGACGCTGGATCTCCCCTTCGCCTAGAACCTGGGGCAACGCCTTCCCTTTTTCAGGGAGCGGGCAATTGAACACTCCCTTTTCAATAATCCCTTCTTCCACAAGAAACACAGCCCAGGAACGAAGCGCAGCGGCATGCCTCTGCACTGTTGCATCACTGTACCCTTCTTCCACAAGATCGCGGATAAAGGAAGCGGCGACATCGGCGTCGGGTGGAAGAAGGGGTGCCTTCCGCTTTCCACAGAAAGCACCCCACCTGGCAAGATCCGCCCCGTAGGCCTTGACGGTATTCTCGCTGCAGCCTCTTTCATATCTCAGGTATTTTTTGAACTCATCGAGAAGCAGTGCATCTTTCTTTTTCAAGAGCGACCTCAAAAAAACAAGAGTTTGTTCACTCGAGCAAAACTAGCCTGTTTTGTGATACAGGTACCAGCAAAGCGCCGCCAGGGTTTTCGCGTCACGGATCTTTCCCGCTGCAAGTAAATCGGCGATGCGCCGGGCTTCGACAGGCTCAACGTCTATGTTCTCGTCGAAATCCTGTTCCAGGGGTGCGTATTCGCAGCCGCCGGCGAGAAAGAGGATGATCATCTCCGTAGAGAAACCCGGTGATGTGTAAAACCTGAGGACCTCTTCCACGCTTTGGGGCTCGTAGCCTGTTTCTTCCCTGAGTTCACGGACCGCCGTTTCCCTGGCGTTTTCGCCCGGTTCGACAATGCCGGCCGGAACTTCCAGCAGGGCTTCGCCGACAGGATAACGGTTTTGCCTGACCAAGAGGATCCTGTCCTTTGGATCCGTCGCGAGGATAGCAACGGCAGGTGCATGCTCCACCACCTCGCGGGTGGTTTTCTGCCCCGACGGCAAGATGACGTTGTCTACTTTCAGGTTGATTATCCGGCCCCTGTAGAGGATATTGCTCGATATTTTCCTTTCGGCATCCATCTGTTTTCAGGACTCCAGGATTTTTCTGGCGATTTCCTGCCCTTTCTCGTAAGCCTGAAGGTTCATTGGCAAGAACTGGGGTTTCCTTTTCCCCAGCTTTTCCTTGATCGTTTCAAGGCATACATCCTTTGAGACGAGATCTGTAGACTCAACCAGGGCCCCGAGAACCACAATGTTCGCCACTTTATCGCTTCCTAGCTCCAGAGCGATGCCATGGCACGGGACAGGAAGCACGGTGATGTCCGTCCGCGGATCGGGGTAATCCAGAAGGTCAGAATTGTAAAGCAGCGTTCCTCCAGGTCTGACGGTGTCTATGAACTTCTCCAACGAGGGCTTGTTCATGATCACGGCGACGTCAGCTTCGGCAACAACGGGTGAGGCGATTTCCTCATCACTTATGACAACCCCGCAATTCGCCGTTCCACCGCGCATCTCCGGTCCATAGGAAGGAATCCATGTCACGTATCTCCCTTCGCTGATGGCCGTATAGGCGACGAGCTGACCTAAAACCATGATGCCCTGTCCGCCAAAACCGGCAGCGATCAGGCCTCTTTCGAATTTCGCCATTCCCGTTCGCCTCCTTACTCGAAATCCTTGTACACGCCGAGGGGATAATAGGGAATCATGGTGTCCACCGTCCATTTGAAGGCCTGGACGGGTTGCATCCCCCAGTTCGTCGGACAGTTCGAAAGGACCTCTACAAAAGAGTAGCCCTTTCCGTCGATCTGATATTGCAAGGCTTTCTTGATGGCCTTTTTGGCGGCAATAACGTATTTTGGCTCCGCTACGGCAACCCGTTCTATGTAGGCCGGCGTCTTGAGCGTCGTCAAGAGTTCGCACATCCGCATTGGATAGCCGGCGAGTTCCGGATCCCTGCCAAAAGGACAGGTGGTCGCCTTCTGGCCAACCAGCGTGGTCGGGGCCATCTGTCCGCCCGTCATGCCGTAAATCGCGTTGTTGATGAATATGGTGGTAAATTTTTCGCCCCTGTTCGCCGCGTGGATGATTTCCGCCGTCCCTATGGACGCGAGGTCGCCGTCCCCCTGGTAGGTAAAGATGATGCGGTCGGGCCTGGTGCGCTTGAGTCCCGTCGCCAGGGCGGGTGCCCTGCCGTGGGCGGCCTCGCTGAAATCCACGTCAATGTAATCGTACATCATGGCGGCGCACCCCACCGGGGCGATACCGATGGTCTTTTCCTGAATACCGAGTTCGTCGATAATCTCGCACAGGATCTTGTGGGTGATGCCATGCCCGCAACCCGGGCAATAATGTGTATGGACGTCCTTCATCCAGGATTTCGGACGCTCATAGATTTTCGTTTCTTTCATGACCTTCTCCCCCCTCGCCTACAGGAGTTCCCTGAGCTTGTCCTCGATTTCCCTCACCGAGGGAGCGATACCGCCGCACCGCCCGAAAAAGGATACCGGTGCCCTGTCGCAGACCGCCGCCTGGACGTCTTCAAGCATCTGGCCGGTGTTCATCTCGACAACCAGAACATGTCTGGCTTTCTCTGAAAGCTTGCCTATCTGCTCCGCGGGGAAGGGGTAGAGCGTGATCGGCCTGATCATTCCTACTTTCACACCCTCCTCCCGAAGGTTCGAGATCGCCGACCGGGCTATTCGGGCAGTCGTTCCGAAGGCCGCCAAAAGGTATTCCGCATCTTCGGTGCGATATTCCTCAAAGCGGACCTCTTTGCCCATGGCGTCATATTTTTCCTTGAGTTTCAGGTTATGCCTTTCGAGCTGTTCCGGATCGAGGTAGAGGCTCTTGAGGACGCTCCTGCTTTCTCTTTTGTCCATGTTGCCCAGAGCCCAGGGCGTTACGTCTGGAAGGTCCTCACTCTTGTGTTCGGTGATCTCCACGGCTTCCATCATTTGCCCCATGAACCCGTCAGCGGCGATCATCACCGGATTCCGGTAGGTAAAAGCAAGATCGAAGGCCAGCTGTGTCAGATCCACCGCTTCCTGAAGCGTGCTCGGCGCCAGGACGAGCAGGCGGTAATCGCCGTTGCCGCCGCCCTTTGTGGCCTGCAGGTAATCACCCTGGGCGGGAAGGATGCCGCCCAGCCCCGGTCCGGCCCTCATGACGTTCACGATGACCGCAGGAATCTCGCATCCCGCGATGTAGCTGATACCCTCAGACATCAGCGAAATACCCGGGCTTGAAGACGTGGTCATGACCTTCGTCCCCGTCCCTCCGCCGCCCATGACCATGTTGATGGCCGCAACCTCGCTTTCGGCCTGGACATAGGCCCCTCCAATGGAGGGAAGCTTGGCGGACATGTATTCGGGAATCTCGTTCTGGGGCGTTATCGGATACCCGAAAAAATACTTGCAACCGGCCTGAATGGCCGCTTCGGCTATCGCTTCAGTACCTTTCATGAGTACACGTGCCATTTCACATCACCTCCGGCCGGTTCTATGAATTCTCCTCGAACTTGTACACTTCGATCGCCGCGTCGGGACAAATGGTCGAGCACATCCCGCAGGCGATGCAACCTTCCTTGTACTGCTCAACAGGTCTGTACCCCTTGCTGTTGATCTTCTCGGATATCCGCAAAACCTTGACGGGACACGCCTCGACGCACAAGCCACAGCTTTTGCAAAAGCTTTCGAGCACGGCGATCCGTCCTTTTGCCATGACACTGTCAACTCCTCTCGTGTATTATTTTGACCTGACCAGACTGCACACTTCCCCCTGCAGGGTCCTGTCACCTCCAGGTCAGGTCCAGTTGTAACCTTTCTCCCAGGGCAAAAGCATCCGCCGCTGGAGAGGCCACAGCGGAACTCCGGCCTTCTCTTCAAGAATCCCGATCCGTTCATGGAGTCCCGGAGGAACCGTCGCGTAAAGCAAGGGCAACCCCGTGGCATCGGCTGCCTCGCGGGTTACTTCCAGTCCCCGGAAAAAGTCGTCTTCCGTCGTTTCCGACATGAGGTGACTGTTCCCTACAATGGCCCCAACCTTGAGAGAACTGATCTCCTCCATCCTTCGGATCATTTCGGCGATGCCTTCCTTATCCGACGTCTTCGGCCTGAAAGCGTTGACGACGAGAACAAGGAGGTATCCCGCCCTTTCTATGAGATCAGAGACCTGCTTGAGGGCACGCACACCTGATGCGTCCCCACCCACGTCAATGAGAAGCTTGCCCTCTTCGCTGGCCAGTGCACGGCCTACTGCAGGCGAGATAACTGGAATGTCGGACCATTTTGTGTTTTCCGGAGGGGTAATGATTGAAAGGCCCTCCTTTTCGAGGGCATTTTTTACCTGTCTGACACAAAAATAGGGGTTAATAATATCCATATCGGCGACGGTGACATCTTCTCCATCGCCAAAAAGACCATAGGCAAGATTCAAGACCCATTCGGTCTTCCCGGAGCCCAAAGCTCCCGTGACGGCCACGGCTTTCGGCCACGTGTACTCCTTCACAAGTTCACGCATCCGCTCCGTAATCGGAATCACTTCAAAAGGTCACCTTCTTTCAGACCTGTTCCCCGAAACCAGGCGTCGCCCGGCTGGCGCGATTTTCCTTCCCTCTGGACCTCCCGTAGAAGCACTGCCCCTTCCAAGCAGGCCGCGACAGGAAAGCCCTTTTCCAGACGAACGATCGTCCCTGGCTCTCCTTCTTCTTGAGTTCGTTCCGTCCTCCAGATTTTCAATCTCTTGCCTCGGTGGATGATATAAGCTCCAGGGGCGGGGTTCATCGCTCTAACTGCGTTGTGCACAGAGCAAGCGGGCCGCTCCCAACTCAGCTCGGTCTCCCTCTTGTCTATTTTCGGGGCAAAGGTCGCTCTTTCATGGGGCTGTTCTCTGAATGTCAATGAACCTTCCTTGTACAATTCTAAAGCATTTAGAAAAATCTGACCACCGCGATGCGCCAAAAGGTTGAGCATCTCTCCAGCCGTGGCATTCTCGGGAATAAATACTTTTTCCTGGAGCGCTATAGGCCCTGCGTCCATTCTTCGAACGAGGCGGAATAGTGTTACCCCCGTCGTGGTATCGCCATTGAGGATGGCTCTCTGCACAGGTGCGGCACCACGATATTCCGGAAGAAGTGACGGGTGAATATTCAGGCAACCCGGCGAATCGAGGGAAAGATAGGGCTCTGCGACCATCTGACCGAAATCTACGACGAGCATCACCTGGGGAGGGTCCCCACGAAAACGCCAGAGAAGAAAATCGTCCTTGTTCAGATCCACCGTGTGCGCTACAGGGATCTTTTGAACTGCGGCTTCCTTTTCGACGGGTGTCGGACGGACTGTCAGTCCACGACCAGACCGGGAGGGAGCCGATGTGATGACCAGCTCGACGGCGAATTTGCCCGCGAGAACCGAAAGGCACGTGGCGGCAAAGTTTCCCGTTCCGCAGAACCAGATCCTCACCCTTTTCGTCATTCCTTCCGGCGTTTCTGCAACTTGCGCTTTATCATCTGACGCTTGAGGGGCGAAAGATGATCAAAGAAAAGATGTCCCTTGAGATGGTCAATCTCGTGGGAGAGAGCCCGTGCCATGAATCCTTCTTCTTCAATACGTTGAGGGGTCCCGTCTTCATCGAGGGCCTCCACTATGATCCTCGATGGCCGTTCGACCTCCTCGTAGAACCCCGGGGCACTGAGGCAGCCTTCCTCCCGGACGTCCTTTCCGTCAGACTCCATAATCCTCGGGTTAATAAGGACATACCGCTTCCCGTTCCATTCTATGACCGCAACCTGGTAGCTCACGCCGACCTGCGGTGCGGCAAGCCCGACGCCGTCATATTCTTTCATGGTCTCCCACATGTCCTCTATGAAAGCTTTCAGCTTCTCGTCGAACTCCTCGACGGGTTTTGCGGTTTCCCTGAGGACGGGGTCCGGATACTCACTGATCGGCAGAACAGCCATTTGCATCTCCCCCCGTGAAGCCGGTGCCGGCTGATCGAGCCGGCACCGCACCAAAAGAAAGCTTCATTCATCCTTGTTGTTTAAAGCCTCGTTCCAAAGGTCTCCGATGGTAACAGCCGCCTGGTCGTCATCGGTAAACTGGACCCGCTGCTTGTCCGGTTCGCTTTTCTTTCGGTCTTTATCGTCACTGCGGGTCCGACGGTATTCTTCTTCCTCTATGGCGCTTATGCTGAGGCGGATCCTCCGTTCTTCAGGCTTGATTTCGAGCACCCTGGCCTCGATCTCCTGTCCTTCCTCGAGGACGTCGGCAGGCTTTTCCACCCGCTTGCGGCTTAGCTGGGATACATGAATCAGGCCTTCAATACCCTCTTCAAGCTGTACAAAGGCTCCGAAATCGGTGAGCCGGACGACCTTGACCGGATAGTCCTGCCTGACAGCATACTTGTCTTCAACGCCCTCCCAGGGGTCGTTGAGCTGCTTGTAGCCCAGGCTCATTCTCTTGTTCTCGGAATCGACACCAAGAATCTTGACGTCAACCTGCTGTCCTTTCCTCAGGACATCCCTGGGATGTCTGATCCGCTGCCAGCTGATGTCGCCGATGTGAATGAGTCCCTCCACTCCGGGTTCCACTTCGACAAAGGCCCCGAAATCCGTGAGATTGGTCACTCTCCCGGAGACAACGTCTCCTTCGTTCCATTTTTCCAGGATGCTTTCCCATGGATCGGGCTGCAGCTGTTTTATGCTGAGCGAGATCCTGTCGCGTTCCTGATCTATGCCGATCACCTTGACAGTCACCTTGTCGCCCCTCGAGACAATTTCCCGGGGCTTGGCGTTCCGCTGCCAGGACAATTCGCTATTGTGGACGAGTCCCTCGATGGGCCCAAGGTTGACGAACACCCCGAAGGACGTGATTGTCGTCACCGTCCCCTCCAGAACATCGCCTTCGCTGGTGTTTTCGTAGAAGGCATTACGCTCGCGGGTAAGCTCCTCCTCGAGAATGGATCTTCTCGACAGGACCAGCCGGCGTTTTCTGCGATCCTTCTCGATAATCTTCGCGTCGAAGGTCTCGTCTACCAGCTTCGAGGGATTGATGCCTCTTCCCTCTTCGGCCAGGTGGGAAATCGGGATGAATCCTTCGATGCCGTGGCAATCGACGATCAGGCCGCCCTTGACCTTTCTGAGCCCCCTGACGGACAGGATGTCCTTTTCATCAGACTTCTCCTCGATTTCCGCCCATCGTTCGTCGAATTCGCAGCGCCATCTGCTGACGAGAAGCTGCGCCTCTTCGCCCTGCTTGAAGGATACAACCTGGACCCTGACGGTGTCGCCTGTTTCAGGAGTTTCCTTCTTCTCCACCAGAACCCTGTGGGACCACTCGCGTCGAGGCAGAAACCCTTCGCATTTGTAGCCGACGTCAACCAGCCAGCCTTCTTCGGCGGCCTCGACAATGGTGCCGTCGACGACTTTGCCGCGACGCATTTCCCCGACTTCATACTGCTCGAGGATATCCTCCATGGTTTCCATGGTTTCTTCCATGGTTTCTTCTCCGGTTTCTTCTCCGGTTTCTTCCATGGACTCTTCACCGGTTTCTTCTCCGGTTTCCATTGTTTCTTCCTCTTCCGCCGCCGTTTCCTTCACGTCGGCCGGTTCCGGCTGATCAAACTGCTGCTGGCTGGTGTTTTCGTTCTTCTGTTCTTCCGTCATCATTTTACCTTCCATCCTCCTTGACGCCCTGCGTTGGTGCAAGCATCGTGATGAGATCAAGAATGAGCCGGTCCGGAGTGCTCGCTCCGGCGGCTATTCCTATCGTTCTTTTTCCTTCCAACCACCTCCTGTCCATTTCCGTGGCCTGTTCGATCCACAGGGTGTGGGTGTTGAAGCTTTTGGCTATGGTGAACAGTTTTCCCGTGTTCGCACTGTTTCTGCCGCCGATGACAATCATACCATCCACGGCTCCCGCAAGTTTTTCCACCGCCTGTTGCCTTCCGACGGTGGCCTTGCAGATCGTATTGTAGATCCTGGTTTCCTCCCCGACAAACGCGGCCCTGGCGGCGAGATCTGACAGGTCTGCCGGCCTTTGCGTCGTCTGGCTGACGATACCGATCCGCCGCCCTTCAAGGCTTTCCGGCACGTTTTTCCCCGGGGGCAGAACAAAAGCACCACCTTTGACTGATCCGGCGATGGCCTGCACTTCCGGGTGCTTCTCGTCGCCAAGGATAACCACGTCATATCCTTTTTCACCAAGGAATGCGGCTTTCCTCTGAACATTCAGCACAAATGGGCACGTCCCGTCAACCAGCTCGACGCGCCGTTTTTCGAGGTTCTGTCGATCCCTTGCGGGCAGCCCGTGAGCCCGTATGAAGGCCGCCGCACCTTCCGGAATGTCTTCGGCCCGTCCCACGAGGACAAGCCCCATTTTTTCGAGCCTCGCCGTTTCCTGGGGATTATGGATAGGACTTCCGATACTGTAGACGCGGCTGCGCTGCCGGAGGGCCTTTTCCAGTTTCCCAACAGCCTGTTTCACTCCGAAGCAGAAGCCCGACGGTTCAGCCGTCACAACATGAAGGCTTTTCGCGTTTTCAGGTGATTTTCCCAAAGAAGTATCACTTGCCTTATCACGTCATCGGTTTCTGAACGGGTTACATCATACCACAGCGCGGGGGCGAACTTCCGGAACCAGGTCATCTGGCGTTTTGCAAAGGCCCTGGTCGCCCGGATATCCTCCTCGAGGGCTTCGTCCAGCGTTATTTCGCCCCTGTGATAGAGGACAAGCTCCCGATAACCGAACCCCTGCAAGGCCGGACAGGATTCATCATACCCCATTTTCAGGAGCCCTCGCACCTCTTCCGGGAACCCCGATTCGAACTGTGTTTCAGCCCGCCGCGCGATCCTCTCCCGGAGACTTGCCTTCGGCCGGTACAGGCCGAGGTAAAGGGGCTTCAGCACCGTTGTCCTTCTCGTTCCCTCCTCATACCATGATGAAATCGGATACCCTGACAGACGGTAAACCTCCAGAGCCCTCAGTACTCGCCGCTTGTCATGGGGATGAATCCGTTTCGCCGAGACCGGGTCCACCATTTTGAGCTCGGCCAGCATTTCCTGGGAATTTCCACTGTTCCACTCCCCGTCCAGGGATTTTGAAAGGTGTCTGTCCCGGGGCATGGCGTTCGTCAGAATTCCCTCGAAAAGCGCCTGGTAATAGAAGGGCGTCCCCCCTGCAAGCAAAGGGATTTTCCCGCGCAGCAGGATTTCCTCGATAGCCGCCGACGCCATTGCGACAAAGTCCGCTGCAGAGAATACCCTTTCCGGCCCTGCAACGTCAATAAGATGGTGGGGGATTTTTTCTCTTGTTTCTTCCGTGACCTTGTCCGTCCCGATGTCCAGGTGCCGGTACACCTGTCTTGAATCGACGGAGATGATTTCGCAGTCCAGGCGCCTCGCGATTTCGAGGCTCAAGAGGGTCTTGCCCACCGCCGTGGGTCCGATGATACACAGGATACGCCGGGGGAAAACCACGGTCATTCCCTCCCGAAAAGCCGCCCGAGCCTGGCGGCGTCAAGGGATATCGAGGTGGGGCGCCCATGCGGACAGGATTCAGGGTGCATGCAGGCCGAAAGATCCCGCCACAAACTCATGGCTTCTTTCGTCTCGAAAGATTCTCCCAGCTTGACGGCCCTCTTGCAGGCCAGAAGGGCCCAGCGCGCCTGCAGCTTCGGCCTGGACTCGACCCCCTGTGACCTTTCCAGCTCTTCCACGGCCGTCCTGAGCATTTCGAGGGGGGTGAGCATCAGACCGCCTGATACAGCGGGAACTGCCGTCAGTAGAGTCTGGCCTTCCTTTTCGGCCAGAAAAAAACCTTCTCTTTCAAGAGCCTTCGTAAAATCCGCGGCCGAAGCCGCCAGCGTCGGCGGAAGAGCTTCCGGGACCGAGAGGTTCTGGCTTTTGCCCTTTTCGCACTCGATGCGCGAAAGGGCCTTTTCGTAAAGGATCCGCTCATGGGCTGCGTGGGGGTCGACGATCACGAGGCTGTCCCCTGCTTTGAAGAGCAGGTACCCGCTGTCAAGCATGCCGAAATAACGAAAGCTTTCGTCGTGATCCACATCAGCTTCACAGGCCTTTTCACTCTTCGGGTCTGGAGGCGGTTCGCTCACTCTGGCGAAAAGAGACGCCGCCCCGGTGGTGTCGCCCCGAAAGGACGTTTCAAGGCTGCGTGTTTTGCCCAAAGGCCCGAGAGGGGATTTCGGAAACTCCCGGGACCCGATGTTCCATCCCTCAAATTGGGCCTTTCCCTCCCGCCCGCCTGTCAGGCTTTCCGCCACCCCTGAGACTGCCTGGAAGATCTCGCCGCTGTTTTTGAAACGGACCTCCGCTTTCGCGGGATGAATATTGACGTCCACCGACGGCGGAGGAACATCGACGAGAAGGAACCAGGTGCCTGCGGCTTTCGGCCCCAGGGAAGAAACGGCGGCCCTCACCGCCGGATCGTTCACGCGTCTTCCGTTGACGAAGATCGTCAGCGTCAACCTGCTTCCCGTGGTATGGGGCTGCCACCAGGCCTCGATAGCCACATCGCCCGATTGGCCTTTCCTTGAGAGCAGCCTTGGGTCTTTTCCCCACTGGGACTCCAGGACGGTCTTGCGGTACTTTCCGCCTCCCGAGTCAAACAACGGCTTCCCGTCACTGGTCAGGGAAAAGCCCACATCAGGATACGCAACGGCATATTCACGCAAAAGACGCGCCACCTTTCTGGTTTCCGAGGCGGCCTGCTTCAGGAATTTCCTTCTTGCGGGGAGATTGAAGAAAAGGTCGTCGGCCTGAACCCTGGTCCCCTTTTCGGAGGAAATCTCCAGGTGCGCTTCCACGATGCCCCCGTTACACCTGATAAGTCCTCCCTTGACAGCCCCGTCGGAGAGGCTCCGGATCTCCAGGCGGCTCACGGCCCCAAGGCTTGCAAGAGCCTCGCCACGGTATCCCAGCGTCCCGATGGATTCGAGATCGTCCGCGCTGTCGATCTTGCTCGTGGCAAAACGCTCGACGGCAAGAGGGAGCTCGTCGAAAGCGATGCCGATACCGTCGTCCTCGACGACGATCCTGGCCTTGCCGCCCTGGCGAAGGCTGACACGGACTTGCGTCGAGGACGCATCGAGTGCGTTTTCTAGGAGCTCTTTGACGACACTTGCCGGATTTTCTATCACTTCGCCCGCCGCTATGCGGCTCGAAACGGATTCGTCGAGGCGTTTTATCCTTTTCGCCTTCATTCTTTCAGGGCCTCCTTCGCCCGTCGCCTGAGAGCATAGAGGAATTCCAGCGCCCCCAGTGGCGTCATGCTGTCGGGATCCGCCGAGGCAAGTTCCCTCAGGATGTCCTCGCCACCGGGCCGAAAAAGCTGGAGCTGTCCATCCTTTTTGTTGTCCTTTCCGGCACCCCCCCCAAGGATGTCTCCATCCCGGTTGCCGGTTATTGCGCCTTCTTCCTCAAATCTCCTGAGCAGTTTTTGGGATCTGCTGACCACTGCCTCCGGAACACCTGCAAGCCTGGCGACTTCTATCCCGTAGGACCGGTCGGCGGGAGCTTCCTGGAGCCTGTAGAGAAAGAGGACTCCCTTGTCCGTCTCCTCCACGGCAAAGCTCAGGTTGAACACGCCTGTCATTCTGTCCGCCAGGGCTGAAAGTTCATGATAGTGCGTCGCGAAAAGCACTTTAGTCATGCCGTCGGCGGCCGTATGGAGGTACTCCATGACCGCCCAGGCGATGCTCACGCCGTCATAGGTGGACGTACCCCGGCCGATTTCGTCGAGAATGACCAGGCTTCTCGGTGTCACATTGTGCAGAATGTTCGCCGTCTCGACCATTTCGACCATGAAGGTGCTCTTGCCTTTCGAAAGCTCGTCCCTGGCGCCGATCCTCGAAAAGATCCTGTCCACCGTCCCGAGCCTGGCCTCCGAGGCGGGGACGAATGAACCCGCCTGGGCCATGACCACCAGCAGGGCCGCCGACCTCAGGTAGGTTGATTTTCCGGCCATGTTCGGCCCAGTTACGACGGCCATCCGCGCCCCTTCGGAATCTAGAAGGATGTCATTGGGCGTATAGGGGGAATCGTCGAGCATGACCTCCACCACCGGGTGCCTCGCGTCTTTCAGGTCAAGGGCAAAGCTCCTGTCCACTCCTGGACGCCTGTACCCGCGCTGGAGGGCGACGGCCGCAAAGGACGCCAGGACATCAAGTGCCGCAAGGGAAGCGCCCATATCCTGGATGCGCGCCGTCTCTTCTGTAACTTTTTGGCAGAGCGACAGGTAGAGCTCTTCTTCCCTGCTTTTGATCTCCTCGTCGTTGGAAAGCATCTTTTCCTCGAATTCCTTCAGTTCGCCTGTGATATAGCGTTCGGCGCCTACCAGCGTCTGTTTCCTGTGATATCGTTCCGGAACCTGCTCCAGGTTCGAGCGGCTGACTTCAAGGTAATAGCCGAAGACCTTGTTGTATCCGACCTTCAGGTTGCGGATTCCCGTTTCGGCCCGTTCCCGGTCGATCATTTCCTGAAGCAGTTCTTCCGACCGGCTGCGCCAGTTTCTCAGCTCGTCAAGTTTCCCGTCGTACCCCTGGCGGATGACACGGCCTTCCCTGAGAGTCCGCGGCAATTCGTCGGCGAGCCCTTCCTGCAGTTCCGTCCTGAGTGCTTGCGGATCTTTCACCTCTTTATACGGTTCCGGCAGGGGTGTCTCTTCAAGGGCTTCGCGTACGCCCGGAACAGCCGCCAAAGTATCACGGATGACGCCGAGATCCCTCGGCGCCGCCAGGCGCATCCCCATCCGGGCCACCGCCCGCTCCACGTCACCACAAAAAGAAAGGGCCCTTCTCAGTGCACGAAGCACGTCGGGGCGTTCGGCCAGAACCTCGACCGCCAGGTGCCTTTCGGATATTTCCTCAGTGTCGAGCAGCGGGTGCAGAAGCCATTGCCGCAGAAGCCGCTTTCCCATGGCCGTCCGGCATTCGTCCAGGACATCGCACAAAGCCATGTTGTCGCTTTCGGTGATTTCAAGGTTAAGCTGTGTCGCCCGGTCCATATAAAGGTGCCGCCCAGACCTCAGGGGGAAAATCCTCCGAACGTGTCCCACGGCGCCGAACTGTGTCTGGCTGAGGTAGTCATAGACCACCCAGGCGCTCCCGCATTCGGGAGCCCCCTCATCAAACCCGAATCCCTCCAGTGTGGCTACCTTCCAGGCTCCACATAGCCTGCGGGAAGCCTCGGAGGCGACAAAGGCATCGGGATCGGCTTCCACTAAAGACGCATCACAGACTTGCTTCAGCAGTTCCCTCTCCTGGTGGGACATGTTGCGTGGGATGAGAAGCTCCAGCGGCTTGAAGGCGGCAATTTCGGCAAGAGCCTGTTCCCTGGGCATTGAGCCCGCCTCGATTCGCCCCGTCCCTGTCCTGAGGAGGGCGATGGAGGCCACATCGCCGGAAAAGGCCGCCGCGGCAAGTCGTCCTTCCTGGGGAGAGTCCGAGGGGACGAAGGTTCCGGGGGTGATCACCCTGATGACTTCACGGTCAACAAGATTTCTCCCGTCAGGTTCGGTGACCTGTTCACAGATTGCCACCTTGTGTCCCGCCTGCACCAGTCTCGCGATGTAGTTTTCCGCGGAATGCCAGGGGACACCGGCCATCGGGATCTCCCGGTTGGGATCCCTGGATGTCAGGGCGATGTCGAGAATGGGTGCCGCCTTTTCTGCGTCGTCGAAAAAAAGTTCGTAGAAATCCCCCATTCTGAAAAAGAGGAGACAATCTGAATAGGCCTTTTTCCATTTTGAGTACTGCCTGAGCATGGGGGTTTCCTTCACACCCCTGGTGATGCTCATTCGGGGGATCCCTCCCTTCGCAGGAAATCAAGATAATCCTGGAGCAGGATCGACGCCGCCACCATGTCGATACGGCTTTTTCTCCCTTTTCTGCTGACATCGCCTTCGAGAAGGGCTTGCTCTGCTCTGACTGTGGTGAAGCGCTCGTCCCATTCCACAACTTCGATGTCCCCGTACCTTTCGGCCAGGGCGTTTCTGACGGCTGCGACTTTTTGAGCCTCGGGGCCCGTCGACCCGTCGGTCCGCAAGGGCATGCCCAGGACGATAACGGCAACCCGGTATTTTTTCACGAGACCGTCCAGGACCTTCAGCCAGTCATTCGTGGCATTCAAAACAGCGACCCCCTGCGCGAAGGAACCCAGGGGGTCACTGACAGCCACGCCGATGCGTCTTGTTCCGATATCGAGGCCGAGATGGCGTTTCATTTTCCGATCTGCTCACCGACAAATTCAGGAACCTTCTTCATGGCATCTTCAAGGCCATCAGGGTTCTTTGCTCCCGCGGAGGCGATATCCGGCCTCCCACCGCCTCCTCCGCCCAGGGCCTTCGCCGCCGATGCGGCGAGTTTCCCGGCATGGACTCCCGCTTCAATGGCAGGCTTGTCCGCCATAACCGTGAAGGTGACATTGCTTTCCGATACCGACGCCAGACAGGTGACGACGGGGCTCTTTTTCTGGCGGATGTGATCACCCACCTGTCTGAGGATATCCTGAGCCATCCCTTCAAAAATGCCGGTAACCACAAAGACCCCCCCTACGGAGACGCCCTCTTTCAACAGCATGTCGGCTTTTCCCAGGGCCGCAACGAGTGCAAGCCCTTCGGCCTGTTCTTTGAGGGCTTTTCTTTCATCCAAAAGCGAAGCGAACCTTTCCTCGAGCTCCGTTTCGGCGGCCCCCGCCTTTTCAGCCAGGCGTGCGATGAGTCTTGACTGTTCCTGGAACAGCTCGTGGGCTTTCTCATGGGCAACGGCGGTGATACGACGCAGGCCGGACCCAATGCCTTCT
>JBKHBH010000107.1:0-5679 GCA_046542505.1 Thermovirgaceae bacterium
GGTTTGACAAGGATGGTGGTGGCATGAATGAGAGTCTCTCTGGTTCAGCTCGGGATAAACGACACACGCAGTAGTGAAGAAACCGTGGGTTACGTCGTCGACCTTGTCGACAAAATCGACGATGCCGAGATGGTGGTCTTGCCTGAAATATGGAACGTGGGCTTTTTCGCCTTCGATGAGTATCGCAGGAAGGCCGAAACCCTTGACGGGCCATTGGTTTCCACGTTTAGGCGAAAAGCTAGGAGAAAATCCGTTTACATCCATATGGGCAGCTTTGTGGAGAAAAGGGAAGAGGGCTTTTTCAATACAAGCGTTTTGATTGGCCCTGCCGGTGATTTGCTTGCTGTTTACAGGAAGATGCATCTTTTCGGATTCGAATCCAGCGAAAACAAGGTTTTGACTCCCGGGACGGGGATCACGACGGTAACGACAGAACTGGGCCGGTTCGGTCTTGCGACCTGCTACGACCTGAGGTTCCCGGAGCAGTTCAGAATCATGATGAAACAGGGGGTCCAGGCGTTTCTCATCACTTCGGCCTGGCCCGCCCCCCGAATCGCCCACTGGAATCTGTTGACAAAGTCCAGGGCTCTCGAAAACCTTTGCTTTACTGTTGCATGCAACTGTGCGGGGACGAACCGTGGAAACGAACTGGGAGGCAACAGCGTCATAGTGGGCCCCCTGGGGGAAATTGTCGCTTCGCTGGATAAACAACCTGGAGTGCTTTCTTGCGACGTCGACCTCGGTAACGTTTCAAAAGCCAGGGCGAAATACCCCTTTGTGGATGACATGGTGGAACTGGACGAGGGCAATATTCGTCTGGATGGAAGAATCTGAGAGTTTCGAAAACGAGATGGACTGATAAGGGATGGTCGATCAAGGACATGATCGTGTGGATAGGGCCATTTGTCCTTGCCGGAATTCTTCTGATACTGCTTCTTTGGAAATATCCTGTAATCGCCCTTTACCTGCCGGGAAAATCCTAGGCGGTTCATAAAAAACGTGAGGTGAAATTCCTTGTTCAAAGCAAGGAAACTGACGGAGATCCAGCAATTTATGGAGCAATCGGGGGTGCCGGGTTCTGAGAACCTGAATCTTCCCGACTCGAAAAAGTCCTTCCCGGATGGCTGTCATTACCGGATCGAGATAGCCGGCGTCGAAAGATATTCGACAATGGCGGCCATGATCGAGGAGGCAAAAAAACGAAAGACTCCGATCCACAGGGCAATCTGCACTGTAGGAGGGTCCACTTACTGCACTTTTGACGAACTGAAAAGGATGGCTGATCTCGCCCGGAGCGAGGGCATCGAGCTTGTCATGACCATGGGGCACAGGAAGGCATGGGATACAGGCTCCAAGGAAATGGGCTATCTTGAGGGAGTCGTCCAGGGACCCAGACACAGAGGGTCAGACAACATGGCCTACTGGTTTGAAGACATGATGCGAAATCTCGAAGCGGGTGTGAGAGGGTTTCTTGTTTATGACGAGGGAGCCCTGAAGCTGGCCTCGGCGATGCGGGAAAAGGGATTCATTCCGAAAGAGACCATTTTCAAATGGTCTGTCTTTGGCGGTTATTGCAGCCCTGCCGGTGCGAAGGTACTTGAGGAAATGGGTGCGGATTCGATGAACCCCCTCTCCGATGTTTCGCTTCCGATTCTTTCAAGCATACGCCGGGCCGTCGACATTCCGCTCGATGTCTACATGATCATTGTCGATGCTTTTGGAGGCATGTACAGGGCCTATGACGCTCCTGAAATCGCCCGAGTCGCGGCCCCGGTTTACTTCAAGATAGAACCCGGGACATCCGAAGCCGACATTTACAAGCCCTGGTATTCCGAGAGTAGCCACGAACAGTTGGTCAGGGAGAAAGTGAAGATTGCCTCGATCCTGACCGAGATCGTCGAGCGGAGGCTGCCGGAAATCAGGCTTTCCGGCCAAGGACCGGCTGATCTCACATTGCCTGCAGAAAACTAGACCGTTGGTGGAACAAACCGGCATTCTTCGTCAGGCAATATGTGGCTGATAACAATACCCCCCGAGGGGCCCCTCGGGGGGTATTGTTATCTCTGTTGCGGATGCATCATGCTCGTCAAGAACCAATATAAAGCCCGAAGCAGGCGATGCCATTCGGAAAAGACGGAGAAATATGAAATATCAGCGAAAAATCTTAATATGAGATACTGTATTGACATAAATACTATGTCAGACATATGATATATGCCACGCACGAGGAGTGAAAAAGGTGTTTGAGAAACTGAGCAGCGAAAAAAAATCTTCGAACATAATGAAACAGATTCTTGAAGCCATCGAAGAGGGGCGCCTGGAAGAATTGGACAAGCTTCCCAACGAACCGGAGCTTGCCAGAGAGTTTGGCGTGAGCCGTTCAGTCGTCAGGGAAGCCATGTCGGGGCTGGTCGCCATGGGCGTGGTGAAACGAATTCCCGGAAGCGGAACTTTCGTCCAGCCCAGGGAGAAATCCTACGCGCCGATGGTTGCCGATGCCGCGTCATACTGGGAGCACCTTCAGGTGTCGAGTTCCCCCGATGCCTATATGGCAAGGCTGGTTATCGAACCCGCCATTTGGGAATACGCTGCGGGACGGCTAGAACCTAGGCAAATGAAGCAGCTCAAGTCCATATACAAAAAGATGCAGCAGGCGATAGCCGACAATGATCTGAACGGATACCGTGAGCTGGACATCACCTTTCACCTGGAACTCGCAAAGGCTTCGGGAAACGAGGTCCTCTACGAGATCCTGAAAAGAGTGGTGAGCCTGACGGGACTGGACCGCTGGGATGTGGGAAAGATCTGGCCCATGGATTCGGTCTCGGCGCAGAGGAGCCTGAGTGATCACAAGGAATTGCTCGCCCTCCTTGAAAGCGGCACTCCCCGCGAAGTGAGAACCAAACTCGAAAATCATCTCAGAGCGGCCTTTTGGGAGTACGGAAAAAAACGATACCTGCAAGGGCTTGGGAGGTAATTCATTTGCCAAAGGGGAAGTATCTGTACCTCAGAAACGGGAACATCTGGACGGGAGATGCTGCGGTGCCCATGGCCGAATCGGTGATTATCGGCGGAGGGAAAATCCTTGCCGTCGGGCCGACGGCGCAGCTTGACGCTCATCCTTTCGTGGTGGACGCCGTGGTTCAGGATCTTGACGGCGTAAGCGTCATTCCGGGAATGAGCGATTGCCACATCCATGTGCTGGCCTGTGCGAAAGGGCTGCACTCGGTGGATATGTCCGCGGCAAGGTCTCTTGAGGACGTCCTTGAAAAGCTGCGGGAACGAGCGGCGCAAGAAGGACCGGAATCGTGGATCTACGGGACCATGCTGAACGAGAACAATTGGGACAAGCCGGTGTTGCCGATGGCTTCCGACCTGGATAAGGCGGGAATTCCCAACCCCATGGTTATACACAGGATCTGCACCCACGCGTCTATTGCCAATTCGAAGGCGATGGAATTGTCGGGTCTCAATGACATGGACCTGCCGGGTATCCGAAGGGACGCCTCGGGCAGGCCCACGGGAGTTCTCGTTGAAGGGGCCCAGCCTCCCGTTCATGCCGCCCTGAAAGAAAATCTTTTCACCAACGAATTGTTGCTGAAATATCTGGACCACTACCTGAAATATGCCGCCTCCTTCGGACTCACAACCCTTCATTCGTGCAGTGCCGCGAGCCTGGGCATGGAAGAGGAGCTCGGGTTGTACCAGGCACTCTGGGAGGAGGAACGGCTCTGTTGCCGTGTCTACAGTATCCACGACAGGTTGTCCGAGCCCTCCATGGGAGGACTTCTGGGCAATGAATTCGTGCGTTTCGAGGGGTTCAAGTTGTTTCTCGACGGGAGCCTCGGCGCCAGAACGGCTGCACTGACATTTCCCTACGCCGATGACCCGTCCACAGACGGGATGCTTATCCATGAGACCGGGGAACTCGTCGAAAAGGTGTGTGAAGCCACGCGACGCGGGGATCACATCATGGTTCACGCTATCGGGGACAGGGCAATTGATCAACAGCTTGACGCCATCGAGAGAGCCACTGAGGTTTACCCTGACCCCAAATACCCCTATCTGCTCAACCACGTGGAGATCCTGCGTCCCGACCAGATAGAGAGGATGAAGAAGCTTCCCGTAGCCTGCGTCATACAGCCGACATATGTGCCTTCCGATATCGACATGGTCCCGGCCCGATTGGGGGAGAGGCAGGAATACGCCTGTGTGTGGAAGGATCTTGTCGATGGAGGGCTTTTGCTTTGCGGTTCCAGCGACGCACCCATAGAGGTTCTCGACCCGATTGTAGGCATCTGGGCCCTGGTCAACAGGACCAGCTACGACGGCAAGCGGACCTGGCGGCCCGAACAGAAGCTGTCTCTGGACCAGGCGCTGCGCATCTACACCACATACCCGGCGAAAGCCCACGGGACGTGGCATTGGAACGGGAGCATAACGCCCGGCAAGGCCGCCGATCTCGTCGTTTTCGACAGGGACCTTTTCGGAATAGATCCGATGGAACTTCGTGACGCGGAAATCGTAAACACCATCGTCGACGGGAAACTGTCCTGGGGCCGCATCGGCGGCTGGGACTGCTGCAGGTAGGAGGGTGTGCCATGGCTCGTTTCAAGACCGGAATATACAGCGTTGTCAACTATGACGGGGTGGAGATGGAAAAGGAAATCCTCGATGCGGCGGATTCTGAGGTGCTGCACCTCAAGACAGTGGAGGAGTTCGAAGAAAACCTTCCCGAAATAGACGGCCTGATCTGTGACATCACGCCGATAACCCCCGAGCGCCTTTCAAGGATGAAAAAATGCAGGATCGTCGTCAGGCACGGGATGGGAGTGGAAAACATCAATATCCCCGCCGCGACGGAAAATGGGATCATCGTCTGCAACGTGCCCCGCTTTAATCTCGAGGAGGTTTCGGATCATGCCCTGGCCTGTGCCCTTTCTTTGGTCAAGAAGCTTCCCCATTACACCTGGAGGGTGAGAAAGGACAGGTCCTGGAAACTTCAGGATTTCCCCCCTGCGGACCAGTTCGCGGAACTGACACTGGGCATCATTGGTTTCGGCCAGATCGGGCAGATCCTGGCAAGAAAATCAAAGGGCATTTTCAAAAACATTATTGTCTACGACCCGTATATCGATCGAGAAAAGTGCGAAACGACCGGTGTAGAAGCCTTCGAGGACATGGATGACGTGTTCCGGGCCGCTGATATCGTGAGCATTCACGTACCCCTTAACGACGAGACCCGCTATTTCGTGGACATGAAAAGACTGAAAATGATGAAGCCTACAGCGTACATCATCAACACCTCCCGCGGCGGTCTCGTCGATCTCGGTGATCTCCAGCGGGCGCTTCATGAAGGGATCATCGCCGGAGCCGCACTGGACGTCATGGAGGGCGAGCCCATCCCAGACATGACTCATCCAATTTTCGACGAACCGGGATTACTTGTTACTCCCCATACGGCATGGTATTCCAATACGTCCCTCAAGAAACTCAGGACCATCGCTGCAGAGGAAGTACGTGATGTCTATTCGGGGAAAAGACCCGTGGGCCAGCTTAACGAAATCCGCTGACGGGCGAAAAGGGGATGCGGAAAATGAAGAATCTTCACAAGAAAACGGATCGGATATCACAATGCTCCTTCGAAGGCGGGATCAGGGACATTTTTGAAGCGGCACT
>JBKHBH010000108.1:0-5608 GCA_046542505.1 Thermovirgaceae bacterium
CTTCCAGGAAAGGATGAACCCTGTTGAAAACAATTGGACTCATTGCGGGTGTCAGCTGGGAATCTTCAGTGGACTATTACCGGATATTGAACGAGGAAGTCAGCCGGAGGCTTGGAGGGCTTCATTCGGCAAAGATCGCGATGTATTCCGTGGACTTTGCCGAGGTGGAAGCTCCGCTCAGCGCAGGCCACAGGGACGAGGCCGCGGTAAAAATCATCGAGGCTGGGGAAAACGTAAAAAATGCCGGAGCAGACTTCTTCCTCATTTGTTCAAATACGATGGGGATGTTCACTCCCGACGTGGAAAAAGCCACGGGCATGAAGGGCATCTTCATTGCCGATGCCGTCGGCAAGGCCATCAAGGAAAAGGGAATGAAGAAATTGGCCCTTCTGGGCACCAGGTTTACCATGGAAGGGGATTTCTACAAAAACGTCCTGGTCGATAATTACGGCCTCGAGCCCCTGATCCCCGATGTCGAAGGACGAAAAACAGTGGACGACATTATCTGGAAGGAACTTTGCCTTGGCGTCATAAAGGATGAATCCAGAGAAAAATATGTCCGGATCATAGAGGACCTTGCAGAAAAAGGGGCGGAATGCGCGGCCCTCGCATGCACCGAAATCCCGCTGCTGGTAAAGCAGGAGCACGTGTCCATCCCTGTTTTCGATTCCACCTATCTGCATTCACTGGCAGCCGTGGAAATGGCTTTGGCTGAAGAGGTCATCGATGGGAAAGCGCGCAAAGGAAATTCTTGAAAGGCTCTGAATAACTTCGGGAAGCAGTAACCGGAAAGAAAGCTGTAATTTGCCAAAGCAGATTGGAAGCTTTGAAGATAGATGTGCGCATTGCTCCGGGAGGTGCAAAAAAATGAGTAGTTGTTTGAAAGAGGAAATGAAGCACAGAATTCTGAAGGCTCTCGCAATACCATTGCTTCTGTCGTTATTCCTGGTGCCGGCAACCGTGTTTTCGCTCTTTTTCCCTTCTCCTTGTGCGGCGGACGGGGAGAGTTACTCCTTCGTGGTCTTCGGGGACAGCAGAATTCCCGCTTACGTCCCCTATGACAAAGAAGACAAGGAGAAACTTGACAAGCTGGTCGGGCTGGTCGCAGGTTATGCCATGGAAGGTCAGGAACCCGAGTACGAAGCGGTGTTTGATTCCCACTCAAGACTACTAGAGAGGATTGTTGTCCCCGGTGCGTCGGCTGAGCAGTCTCGCACGATAGTTTACGGAAGAGATGGATGGCCCGATGTTTTTGTCGACAAGGACGGAGAAAAGGTTAAGGTGACCTTGCTGTCCAGCGGACAGGAATGGGTTTATGACAACGTCGTCCGCGAGCTCGAAAAAGGTTCTGCAGAGGGACAGCCGGGCCCTGAATTCTGTCTTCATACAGGGGATATCGTATATTTCGGATTCCAGGGAAAAACAGCGGAAGAAAGTCCCTATTGGCAGGATTTTGACCGGCGTTTTCTTTCCCGCCTGCCAGAAGGATCTCCCGAAGGACTTCCCGCCAGGTTCTACCCGGTCCTGGGTAATCATGAAACCTGGGGAGACAGCGATATAATCGGCTTCAGGGAGATGTTTCCCTACCTTGAGAAATTCGGGTTCGGAAAAGACCACAGAGTCTATCATTTCGATTTCCAAAACGCCCGTTTTGCTTTCCTTGACTCGGGCGTAATGAACCCTGAGGCACCTGCGGAATGGTACGAATCAACCCCTGATTACGACAGCCAGATGAAATTGCTGAAGCAATGGCTGGAAGAGGCCGTGGAGGAAGGAAAGGAACACTTCTTCCTGACACTCCACTATCCACTCTTTTGTCGCTCCGGCTTCGGTCCGCTGCCTCCGGAGCAGAATCCCCACGAGCTGATCAGCACCTTTGCAGATGAAATCAGCATCACTGTGTTCACCGGCCACGTCCACGCCACCGAAATGTACCGGGTTGATGGGGTGCGCTACTTTGTTGCAGGCGGCGGAGGGGGAGAACAGGGCCTATCCGCTAACGAAATGCCTGAAAGCTACCCCGAGGACTTGTACTGGCAGGGAGAACCGCGGGTGCTGGATTTCAACTACCTGGTTGTTAAAGTGGCTGGGGAAAAACTCGAGATTACGGTCAAGCGGTTCCGGCCGAACGAATTCGAACCTTTCGAGACAGTGAA
The DNA here is from genome assembly GCA_046542505.1 of Thermovirgaceae bacterium. GTDB lineage: Bacteria > Synergistota > Synergistia > Synergistales > Thermovirgaceae > UBA1876. The sequence continues at coordinate 2,157 of JBKHBH010000108.1, forward strand.
CGTAGTTCCCGGTCTCATGGAGTGACATAACGGCAATCGGAATCTCTGTTTCACTTCAGGCGGGAGGAAAGTCTCGCCGTCCATCCTGTCAGCTCCGTAACAGGGAGTTGCTGTAACTCATCTGAGAGTTTTTCAGATCTCCCCTGAAAAGTCACTGACAAAAAGGGCGAGGTGACGGCACCGACACCTCGCCCTTTTTTGTCTGCATGCAGGAGATTTACCCTTTCATTGCCTCCCGTATCGCAGCCGAAATCCCGGCAAGTCCATTTTTGAGTTCGTCTTCAAGAGGCCACCCGTAACCGATGCGCAAATGGCGCCGATCCTGGTTAAACCAGTGGCCGGGGCCGACATAGGTTCCGTATTTTTCGTTCATGATTCGGTAAAACTTATCTATATCAAGATTCACCGAGGGTTTGATTCGCGGAAAACAGGTGCAGGCGGCCTCGGGTTCGACCCACTCGACAAGCTCCTCATTCTCGACCCATTCTTTGACGATCGCAAAGCGACTGGCTATGGTCGCATCGTTTTGAGGGATCCACTCTTTTTTCTGGGACAGGACCACATAGCCAATGTATTCGTCAACAACACTTCCACCGAGGCTGACCTGCTCTTTGGCACAAAGCAAAAGGTCCATGATTTCCTTGTCCTGACAAACAACCCATCCGATCCGGATTCCCGGGACTCCATAGGTTTTCGAAAGGGAGGAGACGGAAATGACTTTCCTGCTCAAAGATGCTGCAACGGGAAGGACTTCTCCCTTAAACATGTCACGATAGGTCTCGTCAATGAGGAGCCATATGTCGTGCTTTTCCGCAAGGGCGATGACTTCTTTCAATTCCGTCAGGCTCATCATCGTTCCCGTGGGGTTGTGGGGATTGGTCAGTGAAATGTATTTCGTGTCCGGGCGGATCATCGATTCAATCTTCCCCACACCCACCTTGTAGCCTTCTTCGAAGGTCAGGTCCAGGTAGCTTATATCGGCCCCGATTGCCCTTGGGGTTTCGATGTTGGTGCCGTAATTCGGCCTGGCAACAATCATGTGATCCCCCGCCTGTAGAAACGACGAGGCAACCAGGAAAAGAGCCGTCGCTGCCCCCGCAGTTACCAAAACGCAATCGGGGTCGTCAATTTCCGACTGTTGCGCTATAAGTTTTCGCAGACGGATATCACCGAGATGATCGCCGTATGGCAAAAGCATGTCATCAAGGACAATTCCCAGGTCTTTCAGGTTCCGGTCGCGAACAGATGTCTCGGTGAGATTGTTTTTTATCTTTTCGTAGCCGAACTGTTCGGGTGATTCTTTTTCGATGGCCATACGTACATAGTTCATCACTATCTCTCCTTCAAAAAGTCAATTTTTTGCCTGCAGGCCCGTGAGGAATGCCAGGCTTCCCCCCTTTGATCTCTTGCTCCTGCCAACAAGAATACCACTGTGCTCTAGGCTGCCTTTTTCAACAAAACCTGCTACTCAGGGACGCTTCCGAATCTGCCCTTATGCAGGGTCTGCTTCCCTTGTCTTCAGTCGCGGCATGCCTCGAGTCCGGGCTTCAAGCTCTTCCAGGGGAAGGTTCCGGAATGCCCGCAAGATATGGTCTTTCATCCTTGAAGCGGCGAGCCCGGCGTTTTTCGCCGCCAGCGCCTCAAGAATTGCCTTGTCTTCTGCATAGTTGACCCTTTCTTCCTCCGGTTCGAAAGCGTAAAAAGGGTCGAAAAGGGAGAGGATGACTCCCGACTGGTCAAGAAACTGCTCTATGGTTTTCTCCAACAGGCTGTTATCGGCCAGCCGAGCAATAGCCATGTGAAGTTCCCTGTTGGCCTTGATGTATCCCTGGAAATGTCGATTGTGAAATTCCCGCTGTTCCTCGTCAACAAGGTCTTCCAGTGTCCTTAAATCCGCTGGACGGACCTTCGAGGCGGCAATGCGAACGGCCTCCGCTTCAAGCAGGGCTCTCATGAAAAAGACTTCCTCCACCGTCTTCGAAGAGGGCCTTGCCACCTGTGCAGACTGGTTCGACCTGACCTCAACAAGGCCTTCAGCTGCAAGTCGTTCCAGGGCAAGTCGTACCGGGGTTCTGCTCACACCCATCTCCTGTGACAATGCTAGTGCGGAGAGCTTCATGCCCGGAAGCAGGTTTCGTTTCAAAATGCCCTCGCGAATCACTTTATATACCTGTTCAGCAAGATTTTTTTCATCAGTCACGGGCTTCGCCTCTTTCATCGAAAAAAATGCCGAAGCTTTGTTCCAGCAAAATTCAAGGGGTTGTTTGACATTATAACAAAACTGGGTCTACTATTTGCATGCATATATTGGATCCAACTAAAGGAGGCCTGGGGGAAATGGCACGCAAGATCCTGCAACTGGGGTATGGAAAACAGGGAAAGGTCGTCCTCGATGATCTTCTTCAAACCGCTGAGTTTGACGAGATTACCGTGGCTGATGCAGCTCTGTCTTTTATGGAGGAAATCGGATCGGTTCGGGATCCACGGATCAAGCCGCTGCGATTCGACGTAAACAATTTCGAGGGCATGGTGGAGCTTATGAAAGAAGCAGACGTCGTGGTCGAACTCCTGCCGATCCGATTCACCATGCAGGTGGCGAAAGCCGCCGTCGAGGCAGGCACACATCTGGTAAGCTCGGTCTTTATCGTCGACTGGAGCGTCCAGGATCCTGAAGGCATGCGCCGACAGCAGGAAGACATGTCTCAAATCGACAAAAAGGCCAAAGAGCGAGGGATCACGATCCTCAAGGAATTCGGGATGGATCCAGGCCTTGATGTCGTCATCGCAGGAGAAGCCGTCAGGCAGCTTGACGAAGTCCGGGTGCTGTACAACTACGGGGCCGGGTTCCCGGAATACCGGCTGCTCGACGCAAACCCGATCGGCTACAAGTTCACCTGGTCCATCGTGGATACCATGCGCTCCTACAGTCTTCCCGGAAAACTCAAAAAGGGCGGAAAACTGCATCATGTCGCCGCCGACGAGATGTTCACTCCAGAAAATACGCATGTCCTGGACATCGAAGAGATCGGCGGGCCGCTCGAATGTTTCGTCAACGGCGAAGGCGAATCCCTGGCAGAGCTTTTCCCGTCGATAGCAGAAACAGCCACCTCGCTGGGCAGGTTCATCTGCCGCCTCCCAGGCCATGCAGCTTTGTGGGAAAAACTAGTGAAAAGCGGTTTCGTAAGGCTTGAACCCGTCAATGTCAACGGCACCGAGGTTGTTCCGGCCGAATTCTGCGCCGCTCTTCTTGGTTCGCAGGAACAGTTCCATTACGGTCCCGGTGAAAGAGATGCGGCTCTCATCCGCTCCGACGTGCGCGGTTTCAAAAAAGGGGAACCCACACGGGTGGTCATGCAGCTAGTGGATTTCAGGGACCTCGATACAGGCTACACGGCCATGCAACGGACAGTGGCCTTTCCCATGTCAATCGGGACGCAGTTGATCCTGAATGG
>JBKHBH010000109.1:0-5522 GCA_046542505.1 Thermovirgaceae bacterium
TCCCCGCTTTTTGTTGTTTTGCGGCGGAAGGCATTGAAGTGAGCGGGAAAGGAGTGGAAGGATAAAGAGACCATCGCAAACCGGGAAAGTCAGAAGGGCTTTATCAACAACAAGGTTTGAGCATAAGAATCGAGGAGGGTTCATTATGAGCGGAGAAAAACAGCAGAGACTTGAATTCAGAGGCGGTTTGGCGGGATTGATTCTTCCGTTTGCGGTTCTTTTCGTCGGGATCATGTGGTTGGCACTGACGGGGAGAGCTCTTCCGATGGCCTTTTGGGTGCCCACGCTGGCGGCGATTTTGCTGGCGATTGTCATGTCAAAAAATCCCAGAGCCTGTGCTTCTGCCATCGTCAAGGGGATGTCCTCGGAAATGGTGGCCATAATGCTCATGGCCTGGTTTCTGGCGGGTATTATTGCCCAGCTTTTGAAGGTGACAGGCCTGGTTCAGGGGCTTGTATGGCTTGGGGTTTCGATAGGTCTTGAAGGTGCGTTCTTTCCACTCGTCACTTTCGTGATAGGTTGCCTGCTTTCGACAGCGACGGGAACGGCCATAGGAACGGTAATCGCACTCGGTCCGATCCTATATCCAGTCGGAGTGGCACTGGGAGCCAACCCTCCGGTCATGGTGGCTGCCATCGTCTGTGCCGCCTATTTCGGGGACAATATTGCACCCGTCTCGGACACAACCATTGCATCGGCCTATACTCAGGGCACGGACGTGCCGAAGGTGGTTCGGACGAGACTGAAATATGCCTTGCCGGCGGCGGGAATTTCATGTGTCCTTTTCGTCCTTTTCGGAGGTGGTGGAGAAACGGCTGCGAACGGAGCCTCCCAAATCGGAGAGCTTTCTTCCGAAGGCCTGTTGATGCTTGTCGTCCCTGTTGTGCTTATTGCCATGATGTTTCGGGGTGTTCACCTGATCATCGCCCTCATGTACAGTGGAGTCCTTGGAATCATACTCGGGATCCTTTCTGGGCTTCTTGATCCTGCGTCGTTGTTGGTGATCGACATGGAACAGTTTCGTGTCGGCGGCGTCATCGTCGACGGAATAAATGGCCTGATGGATATCGCCATATTTGCATTTCTGCTTATGGGCCTTGTAGGGCTTCTGGAAAGGGGTGGTTTCCTCGAAATGGTAACTGAAAGGACCAAAAAGCTCACGGCCACGCCGAGAAACTCGGAGCTGACCATTTCGGCCCTTTTGATTCTGATGAATCTTCTTACAGTGGCGAGCACGATCGTCATTATTATGGTGGGGCCCCTCGCGCGAAAGATCCTGGTACAAGAGAACGGGATTTCTCCCGAAAGAAGCGCCAATATTCTAGACGCCGTATCGGCGGGAGCCATGTGCCTCATTCCCTACGGTTTTGGGCCGCTTCTCGCCTACATGTTTGCAGGAGGGTCCGGGATGCCCGTCGATTTCAGTCTTGTGTCGGTTATTCCCTTTATGTTCCATGGATGGGCGCTGCTCGGCGTAATGGCCTTCGCGATCATCTCCGGCTGGGGGAGGGATTATGTCTCGGCCGGACACGCAGAAGACCTGGAAGTCGTAGAGGAAGCCGTTTATGGGACTTAGGCGATCGGGATATCCGTTTAAATTAGAAAGAGATACGTTTTTCCGAAAAGGAGGAACTCGAAAATGTACGATCTCAGGGTAACCGTGGAGAGTGTCCAGGGGTTTTGCGACCTTCCAATGAAACCGGGTGATTACTTCGAGATCAGGGGAAGTGCCCTGGTCCTTCCAGAAGGAGGACATATCTGCATATGGGCCCTTCAGAGCCTCATGCCCTTTCTGCCCGCAAAGCAAAGGGCCACGAACGATCCGAACGACTGGATTCCAGCAACGTCCAGGCTTGTTTGCCCCGATCCGAAGGGTGGCGTCGTCTACAGGGTCGAGCGGATCGGCGAAAGGAAGCAGGAACGAACCGAAGAAAAACCAAAAACCGAACCAAAAAGAATGCGCCTTGTCGCAGATCCTGGTGTCTGCTCCGGCTGCAGAGCCTGTGAATTAGCCTGCAGTGCCGCACACGGTGGGGCCTATTCGCCTGAGCTCTCAAGGATACGGATAACCTCTGATGAAAAGATGTGTACTGATATTCCCACGGTATGCCATCAGTGCGGCTCGGCGCCCTGTGTAAAGGTTTGTCCCGTCGGAGCATTACAACGCGATCCAGGGACGGGTGGCCTGCATTTGGACGAAGGTTTATGCACTTCCTGCGGTGCCTGTGTAAATGCCTGCCCCTTTGGGGCCATAAGAATGTCGCCGGAAGTAAAACCCCTGGTGTGCGACCTGTGCGGCGGTGACCCCGCCTGTGCCGGACGATGTCCGACGGGTGCCGTTCGTGTGGAATCCATGGAAGGTCTCTAGGAGGAATATCATGTTTGCTTACAGTGGGAGAAAACTGTTTATAGATCTTGCAAAGGCTCGGGCAGAAAAAACCCCTCTTCACGAGAAGGAAGCCGTTGATTTTTTGGGTGGACGGGGCCTGAACATCGCCGGTCTTTTGGAAGAAACGCCCCTGGACAAGGAACCTCTGTCGGCTGAAAACACGATGTACATAGGGGTGGGCCCGCTCAATGGAACCTCTTTCCCGGGAGCGGCGCGCGTCAATTTCACGGCCCGCTCGCCCCAGACGAGGATTCTCGGGGACTCCAATACAGGCGGCGATTTCGGGCCGGAAATCAAGTATGCCGGTTACGACCAGGTGATTCTGAAGGGGCGTTCTCCGAGGCTCGTCTATCTAGTGATTACAGAAGAAGGTGTTGATTTCAGGGATGCTTCACACCTTTCCGGCCTCGATACCATTCAGACCCAGGTTGCGATTAAAAGGGAACTCGGAGATGACAGGGTTCAGGTTGCGGCCATCGGGCCTGCGTCGGAAAATGGAGTCGCCTTTTCGGGAATCTTCTGTACGGGCGTTCGGGCTGCGGCGCGAACCGGAATGGGGTTGGTCATGGCCTCGAAAAATGTGAAAGCTGTTGCCGTGAGAGGCCATGGCGGCGTTAAAGTAGCGGACCCGAAATCCTTTGAAGACAGGATCGGGAAAATCATTACGGCCGTAAGGGAACATGAAGAGTACGACATCCGCCGGCGGCTTGGAACGACAAAGCTGGTTTCGGCCCTGAACAGCCTTGGGTGCCTTTCCACTCGCCATTTCCAGGAGGGGACCTTTGAGCATGTAGATCATGTGAGTGGAGAAGCCCTTGAAACGCGGGTCAAGGTAAAGTCCAGAGGCTGTTTTTCCTGTACCATTCCCTGCAGCCGAGTCTACACGGTCCAGGGCCCTTTCGAAACGATAACCGGGGAAGGCCCGGAGTTCGAAGGCCTGGCCGGTTTTTCCTCTCGGGTTGGATGCAAGAGCCTGGAGTTTTCGCTCAGGTGCTGTGATATGTGCAACAGGCTTGGTCTGGATGTCATTTCCACTTCCGAAGTCATTTCCTTCTCCCAGGAGTTGCTCGAAAAAGGCATGCTCTCTTCCTCCGATACAGACGGGCTGGAACTCACGTGGGGAAATGAGGAAAGTGTCATGGCCCTCATCGGTAAAATTTCCAGGCGGGAAGGCTTCGGTGACGTTTTGGCCGATGGGGTGCGGCGGGCTGCTGAAAGACTCGGACAGGGAAAAGAACTGGCGATGCATGTCAAGGGACTCGAAATATTTCAGGCGGATCCTCGTGGGATCAAGGCCTACGCCCTTGGTCTGGCTGTCGCGAGCCGTGGGGGGGATCATCTCAGGTCGGAGCCATGGTTCGAGTTTTGCGAAGATGGGGAAGAAGGTATGCGAAGGTACGGAACGCCGGATGCGGCCTTTCGGCTGAAGACCGCGGGCAAAGGGCGCGTCGTAAAGGATTTCGAAGAACGGTGCGCCCTCGCCGACTGCCTGAACGCATGTAAAAACACCATCGTGAACATGGAGATACTGGATTTCAAGTCCGCCGCAGAATTGCTGCGTGACGCAACGGGACTCGATTTCTGCGAAGAAGGGATCAGGTTGTCGATGGAGCGGATCGTGAACATGGAAAGGCTCTACATTACGAAACTGGGCATATCGAGAGTGGATGACCGGCTACCCGCAAGGTTTTTGGAAGAGCCGATGCCCGGTAGCAGTCCGACGTCGGGGTCCGTTGTCGAGCTGGACGAAATGCTGGATGAATATTACGAGGCCAGGGGGTGGGACCTTGAAACGGGCCGGGCGCGCCCAAAGACACTTGAAAGACTGGGCCTGGTTTCAGATCAAGTTTAAACAGAGGGGCGCCGAACAAAAAGGGCGCCCCTGAAGGTTTCTCCCCGACAAAAAAGGTGTATCAGAAATCGTTGAATAATCGAAGCGAAAGAATGACCATGAGGCCGGCGACGAAGAGATAAATTCCGTAAAGGAGAACGATGAAGGAAAACATTTGCCAAGAGGCGTAAACCAAACCTATACCGAAAACCAGGTGAACGAGGCCGAAAACAACTGCGGGCATGATGCTGACCTGTCCCCGCATCCTGTATGCCGAAACGAAGCGGTCGACGGCCAGCAGGATGGCAAAAATTCCGAGCACAGCCCCCGTGATGTGGATCGTCGCACTGGTATTCAGGAGGATGTACAGACCGGCCCCCATGAGGGCAAGGCTGAGGACAAGCAGCAATATCCTGTTCTTGATGGTGTTCCACTTGACAATAACCGCAAGAGTACGGAAAAAGCCGTAAAGAAGAAGAATCGCTCCAACGAGAATTGTTAAGAGTCCTACTATCCTCTCTGGCATTGCGATAAAGGCGGCGCCTAGAATCATCAGCGCAATTCCGAGAAAATAGCCAAGGTTTTTGAGCCTTGTGACAACAAACATACTGATACCTCCTTTAGGGTCTTGTCTGGTATTGTACATTATTGCTGGAGCGCCGAAAAATTATGCAGGGGGAAAGATCTGCAATGCCACCCCACGAATTTGAAGAAGGAAAGGAGCGGGTAATCATGATATCCGTTTCCGCTAAATGGAAGGAAGCATACCCGGATGCGAGTTTCGGAGTTCTTGTTATCGAAGGTGTGCAAAACGGCAAGTGGAACAGGCAACTAGACACGAAGCGGGAATTGTTGGAAGAACGCATACGTACGCAGTACTCCGGAAAGAGCAAAAAAGAAATTAGGGCGGAACCCCTTTTTGCCGAATACCAGCGCTATTTCAGGAAGTTCGGACAGAATTATCCGGTACTTCTTCAACTGGAGACGGTAGCTCTCAAGGGAAGACCGATTCGATCGCCTTCACCTCTTGTGGCATCCATGTTTATGGCGGAGCTTGAAAGCGGGTTGCTTACCGCCGGCCACGATTTCGACAGTCTGGAAACGCCGTTGCATCTTGCAATCGCAGAAGGGGAAGAAAGATACGTTACTATGGATGGAACAGAGCGCATTCTGAAAAAAGGGGACATGTTTTTTTCGGACCAAAAAGGTGTGCTCTCGAGTGTTCTGTATGGCCCGGATAACAGGAGCATGATTACTAAAGATACGTCCCGTGTCCTTTTCACCGTTTATGGACATCCTCTG
>JBKHBH010000024.1:0-26642 GCA_046542505.1 Thermovirgaceae bacterium
CACCGACTGCCGCCTGTTTCAGACGACCTTTTTACAGCAGTTTAGGGGCTCGATCAGTACTTTCCTTCTGGATTGTTCCTATCATACGATTTTCGTCAAAGCTTTCAAAGCGATCTTGGCGCAGATGACATTGACATTTTCCCGTGGCAGAATGACATCTATTCATAAATTAGATCAAGAGGTATATTTATGCAAAGAGCGAAAACAGTAAATCAAGAATAAGACGCAGTTTTTCTCCGTACGGAAGGGGAGATTAAAAATGCGAGCAAGAAGAGGATTGCTTCTGGGGATCTTAGCGGCGTTGATGGTTATCTGGGTGATTCCTGTATCAGCTGAGGAAATGCTGGAACACCCCCTGATCCGGCCTTTCCCCGGGTCCGTTCTGGCGGAAAACATGTCGAAATATGTCCGTTTTGAGGCTTTTGATTTCCCTGTAAGAAATCCGGAAACGAGCAAGAAGGAGAAGCATACCGTCAAGGGAGAATACCGATACTTGCTTTATGAAGTGCGCAGGGAAAACGGTGAGCGGGTTACGGATATTTCAAGACTTGAATTTTTCGAGAATTTCAAAGCCGCCGCTCTCAAGCAGGGTGGTGAAATCAAATGTGAGGATCCCCTGGTCTTTACCATTCCCAGGGAAGACGGCGGAATGACCTGGTGCCAGGTAGCGCCTACGGCGTCCATGGGGCAGACCTATCTGACGATAGTGGATGAAAAGGCCCTTGAGACGTCGCTTGTTTTCGGGCCTGTCGAGATGAAGAAGGCCCTTGACGCTGAGGGAAAGATCGTTCTTTATGACATTTTGTTCGATTACGACAAGGCGACGCTCCAGCAGTTCTCTGACAAGCAGCTCCAGCATGTGCTTACACTGCTTGCCGAAAACCCTGAACTGCATTTTGAAATACAGGGGCACACCGACGGTGACGGGAGCGAGGAATACAATCAAAAACTTTCGCAGCGGCGGGCGGAATCGGTACTAAACTATCTGCTTCTTTTCGGAATAGAGCCGTCGAGACTCCAGGCAAAGGGGTATGGTGAATCACTTCCGGTGGCGTCCAACGATACTGACAAGAACAAGGCGAAAAACAGGCGGGTCGTTCTGTTAAAGATGAATCAGTAGAAGCAGTTGTCAAAAGCGTTTTTGACACCCCGCCCCAACCATATGGTGGGGGCGGGGGTTTTTATGTCTTTTCGTGTTGCTTTTCTTTTTTGAGAAAAGAAACAGAAAGCGGAGGCAAAACGATCGATATGGAGTGGTCGAACCCGTGATAGGGAATCGGCGTAGTTTGTGTGCCGCCGAAATTCCCCTGGCCGCTGCCGCCGTAATCTTTTGCGTCGCTGTTGAGTATTTCCTTCCAGAAACCGCTTTCAGGTACGCCGATCCTGTAATTGTGTCGTGGGACGGGGGTAAAGTTACAGGCGATGAGCACTTCCTCACCTGATTCACCGGACTTCCGCAGGAAGGAGATGGCGCTGTTTTCCCAATCCCGGAAATCAACCCAGCTGAATCCGTCAGAACTTGTGTCTTTCGCGTGCAGGGCGGGTTCTTCGCGGTAGGTTTTGTTCAGGTCTTCCACCCAGCGCTGTAAACGGCGGTGGTGCTCATTTTCGGAAAGATGCCAGTCAAGGCCCGAATCATGGTTCCATTCGGACCATTGGCCAAGCTCGTCGCCCATGAAAAGCAGTTTTTTCCCGGGGTGTCCGTACATGTACCCCAGAAGAAGTCTCACGTTGGCGAACTTCCTCCAGTCGTCACCGGGCATTTTCCCGATGAGGGATCCTTTTCCGTGTACGACTTCGTCGTGGGAGAGTGGAAGAACGAAGTTTTCCGAAAAGGCGTACCAGATGCTGAATGTGAGGGTATCGTGATGATATTTGCGATACAGGGGGTCTTTCGACATGTATCCCAGGATGTCGTGCATCCACCCCATGTTCCACTTGAGGTCGAAGCCAAGGCCGCCGACTTCCACAGGCCGCGTCACCATGGGCCAGGCCGTGGATTCCTCGGCGATAGTGAGCACTCCCTTATGATGGTCGTGAAGTATTTTGTTCATCTGTTTGAGAAATTCGATGGCATCGATGTTTTCCCTGCCGCCGTATTTGTTCGGAATCCATTCGCCCGGTTTTCTCGAGTAATCCAGATACAGCATGGATGCAACGGCGTCGACGCGGAGGCCGTCGGCATGATATTTTTCAATCCAGAAATTGGCGCTGCTCGTCAAAAAGGACCGGACCTCGTTACGGCCATAGTTGAAAATTGAGCTTTTCCAGTCCGGGTGGAACCCGAGCCTGGGATCCATGTGCTCGAAAAGGTATGTGCCGTCGAACTGCGCCAGACCGTGGGTGTCGGCGGGAAAATGAGAGGGGACCCAGTCGAGGATGACTCCGAATCCCGCCCTGTGCAATTCGTTCACGAGATACATGAAATCTTCGGGCGTGCCATACCTGGCAGTAGGGGCGAAGTATCCCAGCGTCTGGTATCCCCAGGAGCCGTAAAATGGATGTTCCATGACGGGAAGGAATTCCACATGGGTGAAATTCGTCTGCCGCAAATACGCGATGAGTTCGTCCGCCATTTCACGGTAGTTCAGAAAGCCTTCACCATCCACAGGGGAGCGTCGCCAGGATCCTGGATGAATTTCGTAAATCGAGAGGGGCGAATCGAGAGCGTTGACCTTTTCCCTTGAGGCAAGCCAGTCCTCGTCGGACCATTGCCAGCCCAAATCCTGCACGATTGACGCATTTCCAGGCGGCATCTCCCAATAGAACGCGAAGGGATCGCCCTTGTCCTGGGTTCCGGTTTCCGATTCGATGCGATATTTGTAGGATGCCCCGGGGGAGACATCCGGAATGAAACCTTCCCGGATTCCTGTATCGGGCCAGTACTGGACCAGCTCGTGTCGCTCGTCATTCCAGCCGTTGAAATCGCCGATAAGAGTGACCCGTCGGGCATTGGGGGCCCACACGGCAAAATGGGTCCCTTTCCTGTCTCCGACGGTGGTCACGTGGGCTCCGAGCTTTTCATAGAGCCGCGAATGCGTTCCTTCCCTGAAGTAGTAAATGTCCTCTTCTGTCAGGAGCGTGTGCCTGATTAGATTCTGTTTCATTATTGTCCACCTCCTGGTGGCGTCTCAACTTTTGTGGCGTCCTCGATCATTTCCAGGATCCCCTTTATGGGGATGTCGATCCAGCCGGGTCTGTTGTTCAATTCGTAATTGAGCTCGTAAAACGCCTTTTCGAGCATGAAGGCATGGAGAAGCCCCTGTGCCGCCGAATCGGATTCCGGGATGAAGGAGGCATGTCCGGAGGCCTTTTTGTAACCCTCCAGAAATGTATTGGAAACTGAAGCGAGCCACACCTTCCGCCATGACAGAAGGCGGGGTTCATCCTGTGGTCGGACGACGAGACGTTCTTTCAGTGCTGATGCTATGGCATAGTCGAAGGAGCGGAGCATACCGGCCAGGTCACGAAAGGGGGAACGCTTCAGACGTCGTTCACTCAGGGGTCGCATGGGTTCTCCCTCGAAATCGATGATCTTGAAATCTTTTCCTGTAAAGAGAACTTGTCCTAGATGGTAATCGCCGTGAATCCGGATTTTCTGGGTCCGGATTTTCTCTTTCGTGATCCTGTTCATTAACATCTGCACCGTCTTTTCAAGGGACAACAGGAGTTCTGCCTGTTTCGCCACGGCGTCGCGGAGTGTCTTCTGTCTTCGCTTGAGAGTTTTGAGAGCCGAAGAGGCGAGGCTTCTCATGGACTGGTAGATGGCTCTCTGGTAAAGCTTGGAGAAAGCTTCCGGTTTGAATTCGGCGTTCTCCGGGTCTGAGGCCAGCGCGAGGTGCATTTCAGCTGTCCGCTGTCCGAGCAGATACACCATTTCGAAGAAGAAATCTCCGGCTGTCTCGACAAGCTCCGGCGGTACAGGGCTGCCCCCGATCTGGGGAATAAAGGATCCCTTTGTTTCAGGGGCCGCCCGTGTCTCGGAAAGTACGGCATCGAAGAAGTGATCGAGGGAAGATTGCGCGAACGACCATGCGGTACCCTGGTTAGGAACGTATTCCTGAAAAACGCCGAGCATGATCGGTTTGTCCAGCGAAGGGGCATTGTATTCCAGGGCACCGATGTATCGGGGCGTATGGAAAAAGCGTGTTTCTTCTGTCAGGAACCGGCTGATCTCCCGATCAGGGTTGGGGCCTTCTTCTATCTTGCGAAGCATTTTCAAAAACAGCCATTCGTCGTAAATAACGGAAGAATTGCTTTGTTCGGCACGGAGAACCTTCGAAGAAAGGCGGTCGGGAAGCTTGAGCTTCTTTGCTTCTTTGCCCTGTATTCCGCAGAGGGTACCCTTGTGGTTGCGGATTTTCTTCCGTTTCAGCAGGAGGTCAAGCAAAGCAGAATGGAAAACGGAATCGTGAAAGCCATCGTAAAGAACACCGGAGGTTTCCTCTACTGTTGCTTCGGCAAAGAGTGTTTCAGGATAGTTTTTCCGTAGTTCCGCTTCAGCCTCGCCTGTGGCGAATGAAAGAGGAAGGGCGTACATTTCAGGAGCGCCTTCCGTGTAAAGGACACGAAGGATCATGAAATATACGCGGGATGAGTTTTTCGGGACGGGGATACATTCTTCGATGGAGACTGTGCGTATGGTTTTCGCCTTTCCCCCGAACCACCGCGATCTTGGAAGGTACGAAGGGAACACCTTTTTTTCGAGTTTCTGCATAACAGCAGGGCTCCGGAAATCCTTCCAGCGGGGTATATCCAGGCTGGGAATTTCCATGCCCTCTTCTTTGATAAAGGCCTGTTCACGTGATTTCCGGAGCTTAAACCAGAAATAGTCGTGGAACCCCATCGTCAGCGTATATGGCTGTGCGCCGATTTTCGGAAAGGCATTTCCGCTGAAAACTTCTTCGGGAAAATACCCCTCGTATTCGGAAAGATCGAGTTCCGCAGCCTGAGAAAATCTCGAAAGATTGGCGACTACAAGGACGGTTTCGTCATCGTAGTTGCGTCTGAAGGCCAGGATTCTCGGATTTGAGCAGTTGACGATTTCCATGTCGCCCCTGCTTAGAGCCTTGAGCTGTTTCCTCATGGAGATGACCCGACGCATCCACCAGAGGAAGGAAGAGGGGTTTTTTTCCTGGTTTTCGACGTTTACGGCCTCGTAGTTATACTCGGGGTCCATGATGACGGGCAGGTACAGCTTTTGAGGGTTTACTTTCGAGAAACCTGCGTTCCGGTCGGGGGACCATTGCATGGGTGTCCTGACACCGTTCCTGTCCCCGAGGAAGTAATTGTCTCCCATGCCGATTTCGTCACCGTAATAAAGGCAAGGTGCGCCCGGCAGGGAAAAGAGGATGAATTTCAGCAATTCGGCCCGTCGCCTGTTTTGCTGGACAAGGGGAAACAGCCTTCGACGTATGCCGAGGTTGATTCTCGCCCTAGGGTCACGGGCGTACACGCTGTACATATAATCCCGCTCCTCATCGGTCACCATTTCGAGAGTCAGTTCATCGTGGTTCCTCAGGAACATCACCCACTGGCAGGGATCCGGTATCGGCGGTGTCTGTTCCATGATATCTACAATCGGGAAGCGGTCTTCCATCCACAGGGACATAAATATCCTCGGCATGATCGGGAAATGAAAGGCCATGTGGCATTCATCCCCGTATCCGAAATAGCTGACGGCATCTTCAGGCCATTGGTTCGCCTCGGCGAGGAGCATCCTGTCGCCGTACTTCTCGTCCACGTGACTTCTGAGTTCTTTCAGAAACTGATGGGTTTCGGGAAGGTTCTCGCAATTTGTCCCTTCTCTTTCAAAGAGGTAGGGAACAGCATCAAGGCGGAAGCCGTCGACGCCCAAGTCCAACCAGTGATCGAGTATTTTCAGGACGGCCTGGCATACCCGCGGGTTGTCAAAGTTCAGGTCCGGCTGGTGGGAGTAGAAGCGGTGCCAGTAATAGGCTCCTGCGACGGGGTCATAGGTCCAGTTGGATGTTTCGAAATCCTGGAAAATAATCCGTGCGTCTGAAAACCTGTTGGGATCATCGCTCCATACGTAGAAATCCCGCCAGACGGAACCGGGTTTGGCCTTCCTTGCCCTCTGGAACCAAGGGTGCTGGTCCGAAGTGTGATTGATTACGAGCTCAGTGACGATCCGAAACTCCATTGAGTGAGCCTTTCGCAGAAACCTGCGGAAGTCCCGAAGCTTGCCGTATTCAGGATGGATGTTCTTGTAATCTGCGATATCATAGCCGTCATCCCTTAAAGGAGAAGGGTAAAAGGGAAGCAGCCACAGCGTGTTGACACCAAGGTCTTTCAGATAATCCAGTTTCCGTATCAGGCCCTCGAAATCACCGATACCGTCATTGTTGCTGTCGAAAAAGGCCTTGACATGAACCTGGTAAATTACTGCATCCTTGTACCACTGAGCGTTCTCGTTCATCTTGTTGCTTCCTTCCTTCATTACATGAAGTAGTCGAAATCTTCCTCGCGGCGCATACGTCGGTGAATACGGAAAATCTTCGCAGGCAGGACCGCCGGATCGAAACCCACGGCATTTGTACCCCCCTGCCAGACAAATTTTTCATCACCAAGCAGGTCGTGGAGGAGATAGGACTGGTTAGAATCGATGCCGAGTTTCTCAAGAGGCAGATTAACATGGCAACTTTGATGCGTGAAGGGATCAAGGCTGACACCTATGAGGAGGAGGTCGTTTCCCTCGGTATTTTCCTTGAGATAAAAGAGAATGTTCTCATTGTCGGTGTCAAGGAATTTCAGGTTCCGTGTACTCTGCAACGCCGGATTATCTTTGCGGATGGTGTTCACTCGAGAAATGAAATCCTTCAAATTCCCGGGTTGATCCCAGTTCCAGTCGCGTATCTCGTATTTTTCGGAAGCATGATACTCTTCGCGGCCTGGTAATGCGTCAAATACGAGCAATTCAAAAGGAGGTCCATAGATACCGTAGCATGAAGAAAGGGTCGCTGCGAGCACAAGCCGTATGACAAAAGCGGGACGGCCGCCGATTTGTAGAAATTCGGGAAGAATATCGGGGGTATTGGGCCAGAAATTCGGTTGAAAGTACTCGACGAGTTCGGTTTGCGTCAGTTCGACGAGATAATCCCGCATCTCCCGGGCGCTGTTTCTCCAGGTGAAATAGGTGTAAGACTGGGTGAAGCCTTCCCGCGCAAGGCGTCGCATGACTTTAGGCCTGGTGAAGGCTTCGGCGAGAAAGATGACGTCCCTGTCACGTTTTTTGGCTTCCGCGATAAGCCAGTTCCAGAAACGAAATGGCTTCGTATGCGGATTGTCTACGCGGAAAATCCGTATGCCCTGGTCCATCCAGAAAAAGGTCACTTTTTTCAGTTCTTGCCAAAGATCTTTCCAATCCGGTGTTTCAAAATTGAAGGGAACCACGTCCTGGTATTTTTTCGGAGGGTTTTCGGCATACTGGATGCTGCCGTCGGGTCTCCACCTGAACCACTCAGGATGGGAAGCAATATAGGGATGATCCCGAGAGCACTGGAAAGCGAGATCCATGGCAACTTCCATGCCCAGATCACCAGCTGTTTTGACGAAATCCCTGAAATCCTCGAGTGTGCCGAGATCCGGGTGGATGGTTTTGTGTCCTCCTTCGGAGGCCCCGATAGCCCAGGGGCATCCAGGGTCTTCAGGCCCTGCGGGAAGGGTGTTGTCCGGTCCCTTGCGATCGGTCGTACCTATGGGATGAACGGGAGGGACGTAAACGACATCGAACCCCATCCTGGCGATTTCTGGAAGACGTTCACAGGCGTCTTTCAGGGTACCGCCCATTCTCCCGTTGCATGTCGAACGGGGGAAAAATTCGTACCAACTGCTGAAACGGGCTTTAGAAGGCACCACATCGACTTCAAGAGGCGCAGAAGGTTGCGTCACGGTGGAGCCTTCATCGGAGTTTCTGGTCATCAGGTCCTTGAGGCGTTTTTCTTCGAGAATCGGCGGTATCCTCTCGAGCTCCAAAGCGCCGGCTAATCTTTCCATATAGGTGAGAAGCTCCCGACGGTCGGCGCCAGTGGCCGTTGCAAGGTTTTTTTCGATTTCAGTACAGATCTGGTCGCGGTCAACGGTGGTGGCCTCGCCGGCGGAAAGTTTTTTCAAGAAATCCTTCGAGAGTGTGGCAAACCTGTCGACGGTGCCACGGACCGCATATCTGTGGCGTTTCATGCCTGTAATTGTAAAACAGGCATTCCAGCGATCATTTCCGATATGGGTCATGGGATATTCCTGCCACTGAAGGGGAGTTTCATGTGTTCCCCTGTAGACGAGGAGAGTGGCTCGTATCTCATCATGCCCGTCGGCGAAGACATCCGCTTCGACAGACACGGTTTCTCCCGGGATCCTGCGGATCGGAAAGCGTCCATCGTCGATGGACGGAGTTATCTTTTCTATAACGACTCTAATTGTTCCTTCCTGCATATGCGTCACCCGCTTTTTGAGGTAGGTCGTATCATTTTATGATAAAGCAGTGAAGAGGAAACGCAAGAGTCTGTATTTCCTCCGCAGCTTTTCCCTTTTGTGTTTTGCCGGGATTTTGACTCCGGTACGGGGGCATTTTCAAAAGACCGGCGTGCTTCCTCGGTCATGAGAACAATGAGAAGTTGCCCCTGTGCATGGTCACCTGTGTTGTCCCGTTTCAGTGCAAGATAGGCCGGGCCATGCGAACCGGGCTGGGCCGAGACAAAAAGGGCAAAGGAATCCTCTTTAAAGAGGAGATTATACCTTGAGTGCTTCTTTTCGATTTCCTGCAGCAGGGAGCTCATGGAAATCTTTGAAGAATCGATCAACAGTTCAATAGCATGTATGAGATTCGTGTCAAGAGTAAGGAGCCTGATTGTTTCGAGACCCTCCGGACCGTCAAAATTCCTGCAGGCATATGTCCCGGGTCGGGCATTTTCCACGAGATCACCGCAGCGGACATGATCAAGGCGAGCATGCAGGCTGATTCCGCCTTTTTCAATGAAATCCAGCAGGCAACCGGTGGTATTTTCGCCGGACATATTCCGTATTGAATAAACACCGATGACCATAAGCAAGACAATCAGTAGAATCGGGATAAATCCTCTGCGTCTCATGGTATTCTGTTTTCAGGCCTTTCCTGATAGGATAAAAACGGCATACAAACTGGAATTTCTACGAATACACTAACAGAATCGAGACTTTTGAAAAGCGGGAACTCAAAGCGTCACGGCACAAAACAGGAGAAGGCATCCGTTGATGACAGGAAACATCTCCTCCAGAGCATGGTCCTTTTTTGCATTTCTCGGATTGAGTCTCGGTGTCGGTGCGACCGGTTCGCTGGTAACGGCAGGGTCCGTCAAAACGTGGTACCCGATGCTTGTTAAACCTGCCTGGACGCCTCCTTCTTTTGTTTTCGCCCCGGTCTGGACGGTGCTTTATGTCTGCATGGCCGTTGCCGCATGGAGAGTCTGGGTAAAGAGAGAAAAGAGCGATGCCAAGGCCAATGGCCCGTTGTTTTTGTACTTTATTCAGCTTGCGCTCAATTTTCTCTGGTCGATTCTTTTTTTCGGCCTTCGCGCCCCGATTTATGCCGGCGTGGAGATCCTCCTTCTTTTGAGCGCCGTCAGTCTGACTTTTCTGTCATTCAGAAAAATTGATGCCGTTGCGGGCTGGCTGATGGTTCCATATGTGTTCTGGGTTGCCTATGCCTCGACACTGAATATAGCCATCGTGTTTTTGAACCGCTGAACGAGGAAGTACCCGAACACCCAAAATACAGGTACCAGGTGTTTCGGTGTCGGGGTGATGCTGTATAATGTATATTCGGATTTTCCAAAAAAAAGAGGTGCGACATGGCGATTCTGTTGTCAGTCTGCAGGAGCGACAGGAAAGAAGATCCCAAGAAACCCGAAAAAATAGCGAATATAGATCATGATAGAGGAGTCCGTGGAGATTCCCACTATGGCTTTGGATTTCGCCAGATAAGCCTGTTGCGTCAGGAGGATGTGGAAGAAGCGGCGCAAAAAGCCGGTTTCCCCTTTCCGTACGGAAGCCTCGCGGAAAACCTTCGCATAGAAGGAGTGCCTGAAGAAAAGCTCCAGCCCGGGAAACGGCTTAGTATCGGAGAGACAGTTGTTCTTGAGGTGGTGGAAAAAGGGAAGAAGCCGGAAGAGCCCCATTCATATGACTATCGGGGATGGTGCCTTCTTCCTAAGGTCGGATATTTTTTGCGGGTTCTTTCCGGTGGCCGGATTTCTCCAGGCGATGAGATCGTGCCGGAAGAATGATTCCTGAAGAAGAAAGGGGAACATGGGAATGCGCTTGCCTGGTGGGCGAAAATCTTTTGAAAATGAAAGAGGGAGGTGAGGCGCGTGGTCATATTTTTTCTTTCAGCCGCGACGTATCTGCTTCTGGCATGGAGCGGCGGCGGTATAGACCCGGCTGAAATCGTCATTGCCATCGTCCTTGGGGGAATACTCGCCATCGCTGCCCGGTCTTGGAATCCAGGGAGATCGTGGACGCTGGCGGGCTTGAACCCGGTTCGATGGATTTCGTTTATCGTGTACCTTTTTGGTCCGTTCTTATTAGGTATGATCAAGGCGAATCTTGATGTTGCAATGCGGGTCATCACCGGAGAAATACGTCCCGGCATCGTTCGTATTGATTCCGGACTCAAAAAGAGCATGTCATCGACGATGCTGGCGAATTCGATCACGTTGACGCCAGGGACACTGACGGTTGATGTGGATGATGGCCCCGAAAAAGGAAACCTTTTCTACATTCACTGGATATTTGTAACGGATGAAAATCCCGGTGAAGAAGAGGTATACGGTTCCTTTGGGAAATGGGCGAGGAGGGTAGCCGAATGATTCCGACTTTCTTTGCCTGGGGTGCCGCGGTTCTGGCGCTGTGCGCCCTGGTGATGACGGGACGTCTCATTTCCGGACCGACGATCCCCGACAGGGTTGTTGCCCTTGATTCAATCAATACTCTGGTAGTTGCGATGATGGTCCTGCTTGCCGTTGTCTCCGATTCGGTGGTCATGGTGGACGTCGCCATTGTCTATGCTGCGCTGGCCTTCGTCGGCACCCTGTTCATCGCACGTTTTATCGAAGGCGGGGTGTAGGCGATGACAGTATTGATCGTCCTCTTTCTGGTCATAGGCGTTTTGTTCAATGTCCTGGGCACCGTTGCTCTCTACCGGTTCCCGGATGTCTTCACCCGACTTCACGGAACGACGAAATGCACGACTTTCGGTTCGATTTTTACGTCGAGCGCCGTCATTCTGTACGGTGTACAGAAATTGCTTGTCACTGGAGAAGGTCGTTTTGTGGCACTGATGGTTCATGTAGCCATCGCGATTCTCGCACTGCTTGTCACGAACCCGACCGGAGCCCATGCGATAGCAAGGGCGGCGCACAGGAGCGGAGTCCTGCCTAAATTTGCGGTGGTTGACAGACTTGCCGAAGACGAAAAGAAAAAAGGTGGTGTCTCGGCATGAACAGCTTGGTTCATATCGCGGTACTTACCGCAATTGTCATCGCGGGTTTTTTTGCCATCTGGTTCAGGGATTTGCTTTCATCAGTGATTTCCCTTGCGGTGTTCAGCCTGCTTTTGTCACTGGAATTCTACATCCTTCAGGCTCCCGATGTTGCAATTGCCGAAGCCGGAATTGGTGCAGGCCTTACGACGGCTATCTACATCATCGCGCTCAGAGGATGCAACGTGCTCCGCAAGGGCGGAGGTGGGCGCAAATGAAAAAGAACGTGCTGTTTCTGATTGCGCTGCTTGTGGTTACAGGGACGATGTGGGGAGCCCTTAGCGGCATTCACCCTTTTGGTGACGCCGGGAAAGCTCCCATGGACGATTACTATATCGAAAACGCCCAACAGGAACGAAACGTGAACAACATCGTCACATCCGTCGTGTTCGATTACAGGGGCTTTGACACCCTTGGAGAGGCGGCGGTTCTTTTCACCGCTGTCTGTTCCGTGCTCGTTGTTTTCAGGAAGGGAGGGCAAGACTGATGCAACCTCTCTCTCTTGTTGTCAGAACAATTTGCGACATTTTCGCCTGGTTTTTGGCCATATTCGGTGCATACATAATAATCCACGGCCATCTCTCGCCGGGTGGCGGCTTCCAGGGTGGTGCAGTAGTTGCGACTTTCATTGCCCTTCTTCTCGTTTCGCACGGAGGAAAGAAACTGCTTTCCTTTGTGAAACCGGGTCTTTATTCCTGGGTTGAAACGGCAGGACTGCTTCTTTTCATCGGAACGGGATTCGCAGGACTGACAACAGCCTTTCTCTACAATTTTCTTGCCGGCAAGGGCGGGCTCTTCGGGGCAGCTGTACAGGCCGGTGCCAATCCGGGGGTCTTGAACAGCTCTGGAACGATTGCTCTCATGAATATGGCGGTGGGCCTCGAGGTTATCGGCGGCCTTTCGCTGATTGTCATGTACATGTTCAAGGGAATCCGTCTCTATGAAGAGGCAGGAAGCGAGGAGACCGGCCATGACAGGTAATACGCCTTTTCTCGTCGTAGGAATTCTTTTCTTCCTGGGCCTCTATGCGATCCTTTTTGAAAGGAACCTCATCAAGATCGCAATCGGGATCACGATGCTGGAGGCTTCGGCAAACCTGCTTCTCATCGTGTTGGGGTACAGGACCGGTGGCAGCATACCAGTGTTTACCCTTGCAGGAGAAGTGAAGACAATGACGCTTCCAACGCCCCAGGCATTGACGCTGACCGCCATCGTCATCGGACTGGCGACTTCGGCATTGCTTTTGTCGCTGATCATGATGCTCTACAAGCATTATGGAACCCTTGACGTGCGGGAGATCAGGAGGTTGCGAGGATGAACTGGAATATACATCTCCCGATTCTGGTAATCGCGGTCCCGCTGTTGGGCGCCTTTGCGGCTCCCGTCGCAGGTCTTGGAGGCAAGACGACAAGGAATATCTGGTTCATAGCGATTTCGGTTTTGACCACTGCATTGAGCATCATGCTTTTGCAGCATGTCCAGGCGGAAGGCCTTGCCGTCTATGTCCTTGGCGGCGAATCCTGGGACCTGACCTTGCCGTCGGGCTTGAGCTGGCCCATCAGAATCATTCTTGAAGTAGATGCTTTCAGCGCATTCATGGCGGTTGTCGGATCCATAGCGGCCCTGGCAGGTGCTTTCTTTTCATTGCGCTTCATGGAGCGTTTCTCGGGGCTGGATAAGTTCGTTTCCCTGTATTTCCTGCTCACGGCGGGAATGATGGGAATGGAGCTGACGGGCGACCTGTTCAACTTTTTCGTGTTCCTGGAGATTGCTTCGGTGGCCTCCTTCGGACTTGTCGCCTTCTGGCGGGACAGGCCGGAGGCGATTGAAGCCGGTTTCAAATATATGGTCGTTTCTACTGTGGCGGCCATGTTGGTGCTTCTTGCCGTCGGTTTTTTCTACGGACGCTACAACGCTGTAAACATGGCGGCAGTGGCGAGAATGATGCATTTCGGCTATCCGGAAAAAATCGCTCTCGTGTTTTTGGTGGTGGCCCTGGCTATGAAGTGTGGAACAGTGCCCATGCACATGTGGACACCTGACGCCTACACCGAGGCCCCGGCAGGAGTAACCTGCCTCCTCGTGGCAGTGAGCCAGGCCTCGCTTTACGGTCTTTTTCGGGTTTGTTTCTCTCTTTACGGCGCCAGCCTCGGGAGTACGGTGGTCCCGTGGACAATAATCGTACTGGGCGTCCTCTCAATGTTCATCGGGGTAACCATGGCTGTCATTCAGAAAGAAATTAAACGCCTGATGGCGTACCATTCGGTTTCGCAGATCGGCTACATTCTGCTTGGACTCGGGGTTGGCCTGCTTGCGCTGCGTGATCCACAGGCTATGGCGGATTATGGTTTCACGGCCATGAAGGGCGGAATTTACCATCTTTTCAACTACACGATGTACAAGGGACTGCTCTTTTTGACTGCGGGGGCACTGTATTACGCCGCAGGAACCAGAAACCTCAACGAACTTGGCGGGCTCGCAAGAAACATGCCGCATACGGCATTCATGTTCGTCATAGCGGCGGCGGCGATTGCCGGACTGCCGCCTTTCAACGGGTTTGTATCGAAACTCCTCATTTACGAATCCACTTTTGCCGTTTACCCGATTCTCGCGATAGCCGCTCTGGTTACGTCGGTGCTGACTCTTGCTTCTTTCGTTAAAGTTTTCCAGACGGCCTTTTTGGGACCTGAGAAATCGGTCTTTGCGAACGTGAAGGAAGTTCCGGCAACGATGCTTGTCGGCATGTCGATATTGACCGTCGTGGTCATCGGACTGACGTTGCTCCCGACATGGTCACTGGCGAACCTCATCGAACCTGCCGCGAAAGCCCTGGTCGATCAGGCCGGTTACATTTCGGCCGTCATGGGAGGTGGGCTGTAATGTGGAGCAAGGTATACACCGGGTTCGGCTACTGGGATGTCTACACCTGGCTGATCTTCTTTGCCATTGCTGCGGCGCTTGTTCTCTGGCTCCGCAGCCTCGGGAGAAAGGATTACAAGGAAGGCACCGAACAGGACGAGATCTTTTACGGCAGTAATGTCGTGCCGGAAGAAGGCTCCGAGATCCAGGTGCCGGCCAGTTCAGCCTACTGGGGTTTTACGGAGGCCCTGAAGGGCTATTATGAAATTCTTGTCGAGATGCACAGCGGCGATACGAGAGAATACGTCGGATACATGGTACTGACAGCCTCGGTACTCGCCGTCCTGGTGCTTTTGTAAAGGGGGGACGGCCATGAAACTTGACCGGTATCTGGATATTCTTACGAAATCCATCTGGGTGTTTCATTGCAACAGCGGATCTTGTAACGGGTGCGACATAGAAATCGTTGCGACCATCACTCCCCGGTATGATATTGAGCGGTTCGGGATGAAACTTGTAGGAACGCCCAGACATGCCGATGCCCTGCTTGTTACGGGGCCGGTGACAAAATACATGACAGAAAGACTCAAGAGGATCTATGCGCAGATTCCCGATCCGAAGGTTGTCATCGCCATAGGAAATTGCGCGAATTCAGGGGATGTCTTTTACAAATCCTATAATCTCGATGGCCCTGTGGACAATGTGATCCCTGTCGATGTATATGTCCATGGATGCCCGCCCCGACCGGAGGCAATCATCGAGGGTGCGGCCAAAGCGGTCCTCAAGCTTGAAAAAATGAAAGAGGAGCTTCAAAAGGCAGGTGTGCCGCAATGACATGCCGTCCTGAATATGTCAAGGAAAGCAGCGACCCGAAAGAAGTGATCAAATGCATCGAAGAGCGGTTCGGCGAAGATGCGCAAAACCTCGAATTGAGAGAATACCGGGGTGGTCTCGAGGATGCAGTACAGTACCATCTGCTCTGGCTCAAGATCACCAGAGAGCGCTTTCTGGAACTTGTCGACGTCTTTCGGGAATTCGATTTTTTGCATTTCCAGATTATGTCCGGTAACGATGATGGAGACGTGGTGACGCTGAACTATCACCTCGCGCTTTTCAGAGAAGCCGGAAAAGGGAAACGACTTGGAATAAGCATTTCCGTTGAAGTACCCAAGACCGATCCCGTCATGCCGTCACTCTGGGAAAGGATTCCGGGTGTCGAGTACAGCGAAAGGGAAATGCGCGAGATGTTGGGAATTGATTTCGACGGACTTCCCAACAAGGCTCTGGTCTTTCTCCCCGAGGACTGGAACGAGGACATCAAGCCCTGGCGAAGGGATGAAACCGGACCGTCCGAAGCGGACGTCCGGGAATTGTCATAGGAGGTGCCGATATGGCTGTAGGAGCTGGAAAGACCTATAAAGTCCCCATCGGCCCTGTGCACGTAGGACTGAAGGAACCCATTACCGCCTGGCTCGATGTTGACGGGGAACGCATCGTCGACGCGACGATCAGACCGGGGGCCATTCACAGGGGCATCGAGTTCATGGCGAGAGAACGAAACCCCATACAGGTGATTTACCTTGCCGAGAGAATTTGCGGCATTTGCTCTTTCGCTCACATCGAGTGCTTTGTCCGGGCCGTGGAAGACGCAACAGGGATAACAGTCCCGAAGCGGGCACAGTATATACGGACCATTATCCTCGAGCTGGAGCGTATCCATTCACACGTTCTTTGGGCGGGAGTTGCCTGCTACACCTTCGGGTATGATTCCGCCTTTCACCTTGGAATGATCCTCCGGGAAAAAGTGATGGATGTTCTTGAAGCCCTTACGGGGAACAGGGTGAACTACGGGACCGGGACGATAGGCGGCGTCAGGCGTGACATTACTCCGAAAGTCGAAAAGGTCCTGAGGGACATGATCGCTTTCTACAAGAATGAATTCGACCTTTTCTACAACGTGGCCACCGATGATCCCATCACCATGGCACGCATGAGAAACGTGGGCGTGCTTGCGCCCGAGGATGCGGTGAAATACTGCGCTCTTGGTCCGACTGTCCGGGGAAGCGGCCACCGGGTCGACCTCCGGTGGTCACAGCCGTATGAAGCTTACGGGGATCTCAATGTGCAGCCTGTAGTGCCCCAGGATCTGACAGGGGAAGTTTACGGTGATGTATACGACCGGTTTCTCGTTCGTGTGCTTGAGGTCTATCAGTCCCTCGAAATTATAGAGACGTGTCTTGACGGTCTCCCGGAAGGGGATCTCATGTGGGAAACCAATCTGCCGAAACTGCTGAATTTCCTGAAAAAGGCAAATGGCACAGGGATTTCCTCCATAGAAGCCCCGCGTGGGGATGATACTCATGTGATAAAGCTTACAGGCGGGGAAGAAAATGTGACATGGTGGAAAGTGCGGGCACCGACGTACTCGAATGCCGTATCCTGGCCGATCATGTTCAGGAACAACGAACTGGCTGACGCCCCGCTTATCATTAACAGTGTCGACCCTTGCATCTCCTGCATGGAGCGAATGCTCGTCACCGAACAGAAAACGGGATCGAAACAGATCGTTACCCGCGCAGAGCTTCTGAATCGATGCAGAGAAAAAACAAGGAAGGTGATGGGGGCATGATGATTCTCTTCAAGATATTGGCGGGACTGGCGCTTCTGATTTTCGCCTCGCTCCTGTCACTGCTTTTTGAGGGGATCGACAGGATTTTTCATGCGAGAATGCAGTCCCGGATGGGTCCGCCGCTGTTCCAGCCTTTCTACGACGTGCTGAAACTGCTTGGGAAAGAAAACATCGTCCCGCGCAGAGCGATCCCATGGGCTTTCAACGGAGCTCCCTGGGTGGCTGCCACGACGGCGCTTATGATAGTCCTGTATATTCCGATGGGATCCCTGCAACCGATACTCGGAGGCCATGGGGACCTGATCCTGATTCTTTACCTGCTTGGACTGTCCGCGGTAGCAATGGCTGTAGGAGGCTTTTCGAGCGGTTCTGTTTACGCCAACGTGGGTGCTCAAAGAGAAATGGTGCTCATGATGAGCTATGAACTTCCTCTTGCCGCGGTCATCGTATCCCTCGCGTGGTTCGCCTACAGGTCGGGAATGCCAGGGGACCCGTTCAGTCTGGAAACCTATGTCAGCATGTCCGTATGGAGCGTTGCGGGATGGACGGGAATTTTCGGGATTCTGGGGCTGCTTGCGGCACTGTTGGCCGTTGTCCCGGCTGAAACAGGGAAGGTGCCGATGGATATCGCCGAGGCGAAAACGGAAATTCTGGAAGGGCTGATCTGCGAATATTCAGGCCGGAACCTCGCAATGTTCAAAGTCGCCTTTTCCCTGAGGACCCTTGCCATGTGCGCCGTAGTTGTGTCGCTCTTTTTCCCGTGGTCCTTGGGACGACTGTTAGGGCTCGACGGCGTGCTCTTTTTTGTCGCTGATTTCATTTTCTTCTGGGCAAAGGTGCTGGTCGTACAGGTATTGGGTGTGACCATTATCAGGACCACCTTCGGCCGATTCAAGATCTGGCAGGCGTCGAGACTGTACTGGTATCAGATCGGCGGGCTCGCCGCAGCTGGTATGGTCCTTTTGACCCTTGATGTAATCCTGTAAGGTGGTGTCGAGATGCTGAATAAAATGCTCATCCAGATTTTGAAGCAGGGAAGCAAAAAGCCATCGACCAACCCCTTTCCTGTAGCTCATATGCCGGATAGCCTTCAGGAGGCTCTGGCTGCTGCGGAGGAAGGAGCTATTGAACTCCATCCTCCTGTCGAAATCCCGGAGAATTTCAGAGGAAGGATCGCCTACGACAAGAATGCCTGTATCGGCTGCAAAATGTGCATCAGGGTGTGCCCGGCACATGCCATAACGTCCCTCGACGAGGAAAAGAAGGTCGAATTCCACATGGACAGATGCTGTTTTTGTGCTCAGTGTACGGAAATCTGTCCCGTCAAATGCATCTGGATGACAGAGGAATTTGCTTTTGCCTCCTACGAGAGGAAAGCGGAAATCGTCAGCGATTCCGGGAAAAAACCTGAACCGCCGAAAGATGACTCCGGACCGAAAGCGGAAGAAAGCCAGGACGACAAAGCTGCAAAGCAGAATAAAAGTACATATGAAATCGATCCCGACAAGTGCATCGGTTGCACCAAATGTGCTCAGGTCTGCCCTGTAAATGCCATATCGGGCAAGGTCAAGGAGACACACGCCATCGACGAAGAGACCTGCATTGGGTGCGGAGCCTGCGCGCAAGCCTGTCCTGTTCAGGCTATTCACCCGAAGGGTTAGACAACACGGAGGCATAACTGAAGGGGCCGGCGGTATCGTCGGCCCTCTCCTTTTTGGGAGGTCGAAAGGATGAAGCAGGTTTCGGTTCTCCTCACAGGAGGGACGATCGCAAGCGGTTTCGGACTGTCCGGCAAGGAGCCGAAAGAGAAGGCTGCTTCAAGGCTCAAGGATTATCTAAGTGATTTTTTTGACGATAAGGGAGCCGCCGTCCTTTTCAGGGAACCCTGGGGTACACCTGGGCTTGACAGTTCTAACCTCGATCCGGGGCACTGGTACGAGATGGCGAAGATTATCGCCGAAGATTTGTCCGGTGGCAGCAGCGGTTTTCTTGTTCTCCACGGCACGGATACCATGGCATATACGGCAGCCTGGCTGGCCCTTTGCTTTTGGGGAGCGGGGGTACCGGTCATCCTGACCGGAAGTCAGCTGACGCTGGATTACACGCCTGATGACGTAACAGTCAATATAAGAGGCGCGGCACAGGCGCTGTGTTCAAAAATCTCGGGTGTCTGGGTCTACTGCAACTGGAAACTGATACAGGGTGTGAGAGTACACAAGGCAAGGGCCAGCCATCCTGATGCGTTTGTTCCTGTCAACAGCGTACCGCTCTTTTTCAATCCTGAATGGGCGCAAGGGGGTGGAAACAAGCACACGGAATTTCCAGGCAAGGCACATGTAGAAAAGGTCAGTGAAAGCCTGCGGACGCTTCTTTCTCTGAACCCTGAAACACTGAGGGAGCGTGCATCACGGGCGAGATGGCTTTTCTGTGCACCGGGGAGCGCCCCCTATGCCGGGAAAGGTGAGCGGATACTCTTGCTTTTTGGTTTCGGAGCGGGGAATGTGCCGGCTTCTGTGCTCGAAAATATACGTATGCTTTACAAAGCAAATGTAAAACCGGTGATCATTGCCTGCAGCCAGGCAGAGGGGGATGTGAAGGATCCTTCGTCGTACAGCGGGGTAGGAGCAGCATTACTGGCTCAAGATGGCTTTGAGGTTTACAGTCAGATGGATTATCCTTTTGAGTTCATACACGCATTGAGTGTTTTTGCCCTTGCCGTTGACTACGAAAACCCCGGGAAAGTCCTGGCGAAATTCCTAAAACTCTACGGAAGTTCCGACAACAGGAAATGACCAGCGCGGTTCAGACAGCAAGACAGGTTCGGGGCCCCGCTCAAAGGAGGCCCCTTTTCGATTGTTCTCCCGATTTTCAGAGGAGATTGTAATGTTTCAGCCTCCTTGACGTTTCAGCTTTCCCGAGGACCGAAGCGACTTCGAAAATTCCGGGACTGACTTTTGTTCCGGTAAGAGCCATCCGGAAAGGCATGGCCACATCTTTCATTTTGAGCCCCTTTTCCTTGCTCCATTCTTTTGCGAAAGCAACCATTTCGTGAGGATCCCAGGCGTCTATTTCGACAAGATGTGAGAAAAACTCGCGAAGCAGGGCCTTCTGGGTTTTTGACAGATCCGAAGCGTCGTATCTGTCTTTCACGACGTCGAAGGAAAGGAAATAATCGCTGTAGGCTGCGACTTCCCGCAATGTCCTGCCGCGTCCCTGGAGAAGCTCGAGACTTTCGGCAAGAAAGGAATCTTCGTGTTCTGCCGGATTTAATCCCATCTCTTGCCAGAAGGGTTTGACGAGTTCCACCCTTTTTTGCGGGGCCAGGTTGGTAATATGCACCTGGTTAACGGCGTCAAGCTTTTCCATGTCAAAAACGGCGGCACGTTTGGTGACACGGCTGAGGTCAAAAAGCTCTACAGCTTCATTCCGGCTGAAGATTTCCCTGTCGTCTCCCGGCGACCAGCCCAAAAGAGCAAAATAGTTGAATAGGCCTTCCGGAAGATATCCCATGTTCTTGTACTCGTAGACACTTGTGGCACCATGTCGTTTTGACAGCTTTTTCTTGTCCTTTCCCAGAATCATTGGGAGGTGCGCAAAGTGCGGAAGTCTCCACTCGAGTGATTCGTAGAGCAAAACCTGTTTCGGCGTGTTCGAGATGTGGTCTTCCCCCCTGATGACGCAGGTTATGTCCATCAGGTAGTCGTCTACGACGACGGCGAAATTGTAAGTGGGGGAGCCGTCGCTCTTGATGAGGACCGTATCCTTGAGGGTGTCGCTTTCCATCGTGATTTTGCCATAGACGATGTCCTCGAAAACAATGGTTTTCCCTTTCGGGATGGAGTAGATGATTGCGTCGCCTTCTTTGTAGGCGAGACCCTTGTCGAGCAACCGGTTCGCGGTTTCATGATATAGGTCCGTTCTCTCCGATTGACGATAAGGTCCCTTCGGTCCGCCTGCTGCCGGTCCTTCATCCCAGTCGAGGCCTAGCCATTTCAGCCCTTTCATGATGGTTTCTTCGAATTCTCTCGTAGATCTGGCCCTGTCGGTGTCTTCTATTCTCAGAACGAACGCCCCGTTGTTTTTTCGCGCCCAGAGCCAGTTGAACAAGGCGGTATGAGCTCCTCCAATATGTAATGCTCCTGTCGGACTCGGGGCGAACCGGACCCGGACATTCTCGTTCATCGTTTTCACCCTTTCTGAAAGTATTTGTTCCTTAGGGGCATTTTCAGCCGAAAGTTGGTCAAGTCAAGTGCCACGGGTGATAGTATTATATCCGCAGGTGGAAATCAAAGGAGTGAGCATTTTGAATGAGAACCTGGTACTTCTCATCGACGGACACGGATTGGCGTACCGGGCGTTTTACGCGCTGCCGGAACTGAATGCACCCGACGGCTCGCCGACACAGGCGATACTGGGTTTTGTGAACATGCTGCTCAAGACTCTCGACGAAAACGACCCCCTCCGGGTTGGTGTCGTTTTTGACGCCGCCGGTCCGACATTTCGGCATGAAGCTTTCAAGGAATACAAGGAAAACCGGCAACCGATTCCTGAAACGCTCATGGAACAGTTGCCCGCCATAAAGGATATTTCGGCGGCCATGGGGTTTACGGTTTACGAAAGGGAAGGCGTTGAAGCCGACGATGTCATTGCCGCGTCAGCGAAAAAAGCCAAGGAGAATGGATATGATGTCCTTGTCCTGACGGCTGACAAGGATATGTTTCAGCTGCTTGATGAGGGTGTACGGGTCATGCGTCCCGTAAAGGGTGTGAGCACCTTCAAAATGTACGACCGAAAGCGTTTTACCGATGAATACGGTTTTAAGCCGGAAGCAATGGCGGATTATCTCGCCCTTGTGGGCGACAATGCCGACAATATCCCCGGTGTAAGAGGAATAGGCGATAAAACGGCGAAGGCTCTGCTTTCCAGTTACGGAAACCTCGAAGGTGTATTCGAAGCCCTTGACGGACTGAAGCCCCGTGTGAAAACGGCTCTTGAAGAACAGCGGGCTGAAGTCTTGCGTTCCCGTGAACTTGTCAGGCTTCGGCTTGAATCACCCTTGAATCCTGACGACCTTTTGAAAACCGAAATGGACATGGAGAAACTGGGAAGACTCTGTGAGCGATTTGCCCTGAAGAAGCTGGCGGAACACTTTGGCATCAGCGGAGAAAGATTGAAGGGGGAAACCTCTGTGGCCGGACCGGTCATGACAGAGAGGAAAGAAGACAAAGAAAAAATTTTCGAAAGCGAGGGCCCCGTTTTTTTAGCCTGGAAAGGCGAAGGGAGGTACCCTGCTGCTTTCCGGCTTGAAAGCGTGTTCGCCGGAACAAGGGAAGGGGTATATGCTGACATCTCGGAAACTGAAACAGAAGAGCTGCTCAGAAAACTGGACACAAAAAAGTCCGGGCCGCTAGTCCTGTGGGGCTTCAAAGAACTCTGCGCTGCGGAACCCCGCTTACGTGGCCTGTCCTCGAAGGTCTGGGATGCGAAAATCGCTCATTATCTTTTACATCCGGACAAGGCAAGCCATGAAGCAGGCATCGGCAAGGATGCCAAGGGACCGCAGGTTTGCGGGCTGCTTGCCGATGCCTGGTCTGGCATGTCGGCGGAGGTTCGAGAAAAGGGCCTTGAAAAGGTTATGAATGAAATCGATATTCCGCTGTCACCCGTTCTGGCGTCAATGGAGACTTATGGTATCAAGGTGGATTGCAAGCATCTTGAAACCCTTCGCGAAGAACTCAAGGAGAGGATCAAGAAAATACAGGAAGAAATCGATGAAACGGCAGGGACGCACGTCAATTTGAATTCGCCGAAACAGGTGAGCTGGCTGCTTTTCGACCACCTTGGATATCCTCCTGTAAGAAAAACCAAGACAGGCTATTCTACGGATGTCAACGTGCTGGAAGAGCTGGCATCATTGCCCTTGGGACAAAATGGTTTGCCGGGCTTGCTTCTCGAGCACAGGGAGATAACGAAGGTCCTAACGGGATTCGTGCAGGTTCTTTTGAAAAGCGTCGACATTGGAACAGGCTGTGTCCATACCGTTCTGGAACACACTGTCACAGGTACCGGCAGGTTGAGCAGCAGAGATCCGAACCTGCAGAATTTGCCGACTTACGGAACGTGGGCCGGGAGAGTGCGGGAAGCATTGACGCCACATGAAAAAGGAAGAGTATTTGTGGCCGGGGACTATTCTCAGGTAGAACTGAGAGTGTTGGCCCACATGTCGGGTGAAAAAAAGCTGATAGAAGCCTTTGCCGAAGGCAGGGATATCCACTCCGAGACGGCCGGATGGATCATGGGAAACAATGTTGAAGACATATCGGCCGAAAGACGTCGTGTCGCGAAGATGGTAAATTTCGGATTGCTCTACGGGATGGGGCAATACGGATTGGCCCAACGACTCGGGGTCAGTCGGCAGGAGGCTGCCGATCTGATTGAACGGTACTTCTCGGCCTTCCCGCGTGTGCGGGCCTTTCTGGAGGGCAGCGCCGAAGAGGCGAAATCGAAGGGATATACCCAGACCCTCTTCGGACGAAGACGCCCCCTTGAGGAAGTGACCACCGTTGAGGGAAGGGGAAACAATGCCCTCAAAAGGATAGCCGTTAATACACCGATTCAGGGAACCGCCGCAGATATTGCGAGAATCGCAATGATCAAGCTTGCCGAATCCCTCGAAGAGCAAAAGGGATCGCCCAGACTTGTCCTTCAGGTTCATGATTCCCTCGTTTGCGAATGCGACGGGGGAACAGCGAGGGAAACGGAGCAAATGCTGAAGGCGGTTATGGAATCGGCGGTATCGTTGTCTGTCCCCTTGAAGGTGCAGACGAAGTCGGGGAAGTCCTTTTCGGAAGTATGATCTTTGACAGTACAGGTGCCACTGCGTATGATATGATGCGCTGCCCTGATAATGATGACCGGGGCGGGCAAGGCTCGAGGATTTGAAGGAGGACGATTTGTTGTGCTGATGCGCATGTTGAGAACCAAAACGCGATCGATCATGCTTATTGTTGCTATAGTGTTTGTCCTTTCCACTCTGGGAATTTACATGATGAGAGGCAGCGGTGGAGGAAACAATGGGGAACGTACGCGTGACGAAGCTGTCGCTTCCATCGACGGAAAGAAAGTCATGATGTCCGACATCGAGATGGGTGTCAGGAACATGGCGCAGGAAGACCGCTCCACGGAATTGACGGCTGAAGATATCGTGAAGATGCGGAAATCCGTGCTCGACAATATGGTGATTTACGAAGAACTGAAAAAGGAGACGGCATCAAGGGGCATAGAAGTTGAGAAATCAGAAATCGACGAGGCCGTCAAGAGGATAGAGGACCAGTTCCCCACAAAGGAAGCCTTCCAGGAATATATGGATAACAACAGAATACGCTTGGACGACCTCCGAGAAGAAATAGAGCTCAGGCTTGCACAGCAGAAACTATTGGAACAGGTAACGCAGGATGTCGCTGTGTCCGACGAAGAAGCGAAGGAATTTTATGACCAGAACAGCGACTTCTTTTTCACTCAGCCGGCCGGCTATGAGGTTACTTACGCACGGTTTGACTCCCTTGAAGCTGCGGAATCAGCAAAAGAACGGCTCATTGATGGAGAAAACTGGGATGAAGTCATGGAAAGTTATGAAGACGAGCTTCTTGATCGAGTTACATTGAACGAACCCGCTTTCGTTTCGGACAAGGAGCTTGAAGCGGGTGAGCTTCAACAATTTTCCGACCTCGAAATGGATGAAATCGGAGGTCCCGTGGAGTTCGATGACGGCAACGTGGTCATTCTTGTCAAACGTGCAAAAACAGAGGCCAGGACACTGCCTTATGAAGAAATCAGCGGTGATGTCGTTCAGATACTGAAAAGCGAAAGAATCCAGCAGAACGAGGAGGAATTTTTCGCAGAACTTCTTGAAAGAGCCGACGTCAAACTTCTCAATGAAGAATATTTCACGGTTCCGGAGAATCCCGCTTCCCTGGACGAAGGCGCGGCCCCTTTTGAGGATATGGCCGGTGAAAAAGACCCTGGAGAAGACCTGGAGAAGGACGAGACCGCGGACTGAAACGCCTTGACAGAGTAATTGAGGGTGAATAGAATAGACCGAGCACGCCACAAGGTGGGATGGCCGAGTGGCTGAAGGCACTCGCCTGCTAAGCGAGTAAGGGGGCTAAAACCTCCTTCCAGGGTTCGAATCCCTGTCCCACCGCCAGGAAATCAAGCTTTGCGCGCCGGTAGCTCAACTGGATAGAGCATCGGACTACGGATCCGAAGGTTACGGGTTCGAATCCTGTCCGGCGCGCCACTTGAAGATAGAGGCCAGCCCATCAGGGGCTGGCCTTTTTGCGGGGTCCTTCATCCAGAGCTTCGACTGCTGCTGCGGGCAAGGTTTTTCAAGTGCTGGAGCGCATCGGGGTCGATGATTCTGGAAACATATGAAGAAAAAACCGTATTGTTGTGCAGCATGGGTTCTTTCCTGATTTCCGGAGTGATGAGTGCCGCTTCTTCAAAAACTCTGGTTTGTGGAATAGGTGAATATTGGGCGGTCTTGACCTTCACCCCGAAATCTTTCACTGTGCGTATGTTTTCTTCCATGGCTTCAAGGCGTTGGCCAGGGAGACCCAGGAGGATATATGTCTCTATTTCATCGTTATTGAATCCGGAGCTCCGAAGATTATCGACGGCAGAGGCGAAAGAATCCAGGTCGGTTTTTTCTCCCTGTATTTTTCGAAGGGTCTTGTCCGTGCCTTCGAAACTCAGTCTGAGCGTTATGAAGCCGGTATTTTTGAGAACTCGTGCACAAGTGGGATCGATCATTCGAACGTGAAGTCCGTTTGGTGTGTGAAAGCGCATCGTTGGGAAATCCCTTCGAAGATTTTCACAAAGGGGGTAAAAGTGGGATTCCCTGTCCATGAGAAGGGCGTCGTCATAAAAAGCGGTATCGTGAATGGCTCCTGATTCGGTCTGATACCTGATCTCGGCGGTTACCTCCTCCACGGTCCTGGCCCTGTATACCGGCCAGAGGAATGAAGAGGCGCAATACCCGCAGTTCATGGGGCATCCGAAGGATGTCAAGCTGACCGCATAACCCTGCCCCGAATATAGAGTGGTAGACGGGAGGGTTAGCTCAAGATCAAGCGGAGCGGTCTGTATCATGTCGGCGCCGCTTTTTCGGGCATGTTCCGGACATAGGCGAGCATAAACCCCGCCGAGCATGACCGGGACCTTCGGGAACACTTCCTTGAGGATCGAAATTGCCCAAAACACGCCTGGGTACCAGTATGTCATCATGGAAGTCACCAAAATGATGTCGGGACTGCTTCCTTTGAGTCTGGAAAGAAAGTTTTCTTTATCAATTCCGAAATGATAAAACTTACGCGGGATCTTTTCGTAAGGCTCCGGTTTCGAAATGAGTTTTTTCGCCGGTGCGACCCGTCCAAAAGGTTTCCGTTTCCCGCCGGCTTCACTGATACAATCAAGGAGAGCGACATTGTTCCCCTGTTGCCGCAGTGTTTCAAGAATATACAAAAGTCCCAAAGGTTTTGCCCACAAATCAAAGAAGGCAAAGTCCTGTACGGGAGGGTTGACTCCAAGGATATTGCAGTTGCGGAGGTTCCTGAGAAATCC
>JBKHBH010000025.1:0-26344 GCA_046542505.1 Thermovirgaceae bacterium
ACCGACTGCCGCCTGTTTCAGACGACCTTTTTACAGCAGTTTAGGGGCTCGATCCATGCGGGGACACCTTCGCAAAGTTCTTCCCTGGAAGACATATTACGTGAAATACGCTGATTGGCAAACACGAAGTGCCCGGGGGGAAAACGCTCTGGAAAAGATTTTTTCTGGATTTTCACATCCCCATGTACGCCTTGCGGACTTCCTCAGAATCGAGCAGTTCCTGTGCCGTTCCGGAATGAACGATCTGACCCGTCTGGATGACGTAGCCTCTGTGCGCTATCTCAAGAGCTTCCTGCACCATCTGTTCGACTAGTAGTATCGTTTTCCCCGCCTTGTTGATCTCGACGATGGTTTCCATGACTTTCTCCACAAGAGCGGGCATCAGGCCGAGCGACATCTCATCTATCATGAGGAGTTCGGGCTCGCACATCAGGCCTCTCGCGATAGCGAGCATCTGCTGTTCGCCACCACTCATGGTTTCGGCAAGTTGCTTCTGGCGTTTTTCGAGGATCGGGAAAAGACTGAAGACCTTTTCGAGCCGGGATTCAATGGCCAACCGATCCTTTTCAATGAAGGCACCAAGTTCGAGGTTTTCCCGCACCGTCAACTTGGCAAAAAGACGCCTTCCCTCGGGAACGTAGCTTATGCCTTTTTTGATCGTGTCATGGGCGGATGTACGACTGATATCCTCTCCGCGGAAGAAGATCTTTCCGCTGAAAGGATGTATCGTGCCCGCGATGGTCCGCATCGTCGTCGTTTTCCCCGCGCCGTTGGCACCAACGATGGCGACCAGCTCACCGGGGAACACCTCCAGGGAGACTCCGAAAATCACTGGAATACCGCCGTATCCGCTTCGGATGTTCTCGACTTTCAGGATCGGCTCATTACTCATTGTTCTCAGCCTTCCTTGTTTGTTTTTCCTTGATTCTTCTGCTGTATTTTTCACCGAAGTAGGCCTTGATGACCTGTTCGTCGTTTATGATTTCCTCCGGCGGACCGTCGGCGATCTTGACTCCGCCGTCAAGAACAATGACCTTGTCCGCAATGGGCATGATCGCTTCCATGATATGCTCCACAACGAGAAGTGTGACTCCCCTGTCACGAATGCGGCGGATCAGATCGACGGCTTCGCGGATCTCCGTGGTGGTGAGCCCGGCCATGGCTTCGTCGAGCATCAGGAGTTTCGGATCCGTTGCCAGTGCACGGGCGACCTCGAGTCGTTTCTTTTGACCGATTGTGAGGTCTCCCGCTTGTTTTCCGGCGATTTCCTCCAGGTGACAATCAGTGATGCACTTTTTCGCCGCTTCATAAGCAGCATCGGGGTCGGCCACCCTCAGGAACGCACCGACCAGGACATTGTCGAGCACGCTCATTTCATTAAACGGGTGCACTACCTGAAAGGTGCGTACGGCACCTCTTTGCGTCATCCTGTGGGCGGGCAAGTCTGTGACGTCTTCTCCATTGTAAAGGACCTGTCCGTCTGTAACCTTGTAAAACCCTGAGATGCAGTTGAAAAGAGTCGTCTTTCCGGCTCCATTGGGCCCTATGAGTCCGACGATCTGTCCTTGTTCTATCGAAAAGCTTACCGAATCGTTTGCCACCAGGGATCCGAACTTTTTCGTAATGTTTTGGATTTCAAGGAGGGACACGTTATTCGCCCCCTTCTTGGTTCATCGACTTTTTCCGGCGCCATTTCACGAAATCGTTCATAAGGCCCATTATGCCCCTGGGCTGTTTGACAACGACAACGATAATGAGCAACCCGAAGATAATCAGATCCACTCCGCCTCCCATTCCACCCCAGAAGGCGCGTGTGTACTCCTGCAAAGGCACAAGAACTGCTGCGCCGAGAAGTGGTCCGAAGAGTGTCCCTGAACCGCCGAGAATTGTGACCAGAACGAATTTCATCGACATGTCGAGGGACATGACCATGGGCGGATCCACACGGTAATTATACTGAGCGAAAAAAGCCCCGCACAGGGCGGCCAAGGCGGCGGAAACCGCCATTGCGCAAAGCTTCGTCTTCGTGCTGTCCACGCCCAGGGCTTCAGCCGTTTCCTGCCCCTCCCGGACCGCACGCAGGTAATACCCGATCCTGTGCCGCTCCATCCATCGGACGATGCCGAAGACGATAACGAAGATTATCAGCGCACCGTAATAATACCCGACTTTCGACTGGTACCAGGTAAAGCTGGCCAGCCCCTGATCCTGTATGGAATAGTCCAGGCCTATGGCTCCGCCGACCCAGTACCAGACCATGAAGAGCCTGTTGAATATTTCGACAATGGCAAACGTCGCGATAGCGAAATAGTGACCCGAAAGCCTGAAAACAGGCCAACTGATTAGAACGCCTGCTGCCGCTGCCAGAACAACCCCGACGGCCATTCCCGGCCAGGGAGTCAGGCCGTACTTGACGACGGCCATGCCTGCTCCGTAAGCTCCTATTCCAAAGAATACGGAGTGTCCGAAGGAAACCTGCCCGCAGTATCCGCCGATAATGTTCCATGCCTGTGACATGCTGGCCATGAGGAAAACCATGAGGATAACATGCATCGTCAACGAGTTTTCGCGAATCGCGGAAACAGCCGGCAATAGTGCGGAAAGGGCGATGAAGCCCAAAAGCACCAGGTCTTTTCTTTCAATAGTTTTTTTCATTGGGCAATCACCACCCGAAAAGGCCACGAGGCCTGAACATGACCACTAGCAGATAAAGTGCAAAAACGGCTACATACTTGAACACTGGGGCTATGTAAAAGCCGCTCAAGGCCTCTACCAGGCCGATGAGAAGTGCCGCCAGCAAGGCTCCGGGAATGCTTCCGAATCCTCCCATCGCAACAATTACAAAGGCAAGAAGCCCGAAAAGAAGCCCCACTTCAGGATGTACAGCCAGATAGGATGGGAGAAGCCCGCCGGCGATTCCGACGCAGGCTCCACCAAGACCGAAAACAAACAGGTAGATCTTTTCCGTATCAATTCCCATCAATTCCGCCGCTTCCTTGTCCATTGCCGTGGCCTGGACCGCCCAGCCGAGGCGGGTCTTTTTGATCATATAATAGACGAGGAAAACGACGATCAAGGCCAATAAACCGGTAGCAACCTGCGGAACAGGCAAAACAACGTCTCCAAGCGCCAGGGTTTTCCCGCCGAGAACTGTTTCCGACAAAAGACGGAAGTTCGGTGAAAACCTGTTCAGGCAAAAGTTTTTTAATACCATGGACAAACCGAAAGTGGCCAGCAGCGCGGAAATTACAGAACGGCCTATGGTGTGCTTGATGATCAGCCGATAGGTAAGCGCCCCGATCAAAAAGAGAAAAGCTCCTGAAACGATCCAGGAAAAGACTGGATCGATCCCCAGAAGCGCTCCGAGCCAGAAACTCGTGTACATTGCTACCATGAGATAGTCGCCGTGGGCGAAATTGATGACATCCATGACACCCCAGATCAGGCTCAGGCCTGTCGCAACAAGGGCATAGATCATGCCGTTTAAGACGCCGTCGGCGACGACTTGCACGAAATCAGACATGGGTGAACCACCTCATCCGTTTCACGATTCAACGTTTTCTGCCTTGACAGGCGGCAGGCAGCAGAGAAAGGGTTTCCTGCTGCCTGCCGCCTTGATAATGGTGTGCGATCTTCTCGGTTTTGGTTGTCCGATACTTTGGAGCTTTACCTTTCGTCCCAGGGTACCATGGGGATGACCGGATCAGCCTGTTTGTACTTTTCCGGGTAAATAATCGTGTACTCTCCGCCCTGAAGCTGTGTCAGGAAGCTCCTGGCCCGGATGTTCTGGCCGCCCGGGGCGAACTCGACCTTTCCGCCCAGTGAAAGGGGTGATTCCCATACGTTTTCGTGAAGGGTTTTCGAAACAGTGTCAGAGTCAAGCGTACCGGCCTTCTCGATTGCCTGCGCGAGGACAAGCATGGCGACGGCTTCCTGGATGCTGTCGCTGTCGAAGGGAACGCTGGGACTCGTCTTGTCCTTGTAGATTGCTTCGACAGGGGCTACATCGGGCATCAGATTGGCAAACTGAGGTGCATAACCCATCCCACCCGCGAAATAATTGGCATCGTCTCCGAGTTGTTCGGTGATCATCGGATCCTGATAGCCGGTGCAGTAGTTCAGTGCGGCTTTCGGGAGCCATTTAACCTGTTTCATGGTGCGAACCCAGAGGGTATAGTCACCACCCAGGCAAGCGCCGAACACGACATCGGGATCCGCCGATTTCAGCGTCTTGACTTCGCTGTCCATGCTTGTGGCTCCCGGGTTGAAGGAAACATCCGCCACGACTTCAAAGCCGGCCTCCTTTGCGGCCGCTTTTCCCTCGTCTGCTGCATGTTTGCCGAATTCGGTGTTCTCGTAAATGAGACCGATGGTCTCCAGATCAGTACCCAACGTCTCGTTTGACCATTTCATGAATTCCACAAACTCGTGGGATTCCGTCTTGTCCGTCGGAGCCATCCTGAAGAAGTACTTGAAGTCACGTTCCGTCAGAGCCGCTGAACTTGAACAGCCGCACATGAAAATCTTCTTCTGCATCTCCGCGACGAAGCTTGCAGGTTTTGTGACTGCGCTGTTGTAACTGCCGATGATGGCGTACACTTTTTCCTGATTGAAAAGGCGTTCCGCTTCGGACTTCCCGACGTCAGGCTTGCCCTGGTGATCGGCGTGGACAAGTACGATTTTGTGTCCGTCAAGAATTCCTTCCTGCCCCGCGAGAGGAATGTTCATGTCCGGATAGGAATTATTGATCACTTCCACGGCCGATTCGACAGCCGCCCTGCACCTCTGGCCTGCCGTTGCACAGGCTCCTGAGAGGGGGAAAAGGGTTCCGATTTTGATCACCTTTTCCTCCGCAAACCCTGCTCCGGCAAAGACGCCGCCAAGCAATACCGCAACCGCCAAAACCGCAAGAAAACGCTTTGGTGCACATTGTTTCATGCTGCTCCTCCTCCTTTCTGTATCACCACATGATGCATAGACTGCCTTGTTAACCCAATACCAGTTCCGGGTAAAAAAGTTGACATTTATTTTAGAAGGCTAAATAATGTCAGGTATAAAATCAACAAAGAAAGCCAGGTGATCTCTTATGCAAACCTGCCGGCCGCTTTATGAAGGCAAAGCAAAAAAACTTTTTCAAAGCAACGACCCGCAGCAACTCGTTCTTGAATACAAAGACACCTTCACTGCGTTTAATGCACAGAAAAAATCCTCAGAAGAAGGAAAAGGAACCCTCAACAACCTCATAAGCACCAACCTTTTTGAACGGTTATCAAGAACAGGTATCAAAACGCACTTTATTCAAATGCTAGACAATAAGCGCCAACTTGTCAAAAAAACGCGTATTGTTCCCCTGGAGGTTGTCCTGCGCAACATGACGGCGGGGTCTCTTTGCAAAAGACTTGGTGTTCCGGAAGGCATGAAACTCGACCCCGCGCTTGTCGAGTTTTACCTCAAGGATGATTCCCTTGGTGATCCTATAGTGACCGAAGACCAGGCTGTCGCCTTTGGATGGACATCCCGCGAGGAGATAGAAGAAATGAAGTCAATAACACGGAGGGTTAACGATATCCTTTGCGACATCTTCGCTTTGAAAAACATTCGCCTTATAGATTTCAAGCTGGAATTCGGGCGCACGGACGAAGGCGAGCTCGTAGTAGCCGACGAAATCTCTCCCGATACCTGCCGTTTCCAGGATGCCTCC
Source organism: Thermovirgaceae bacterium (assembly GCA_046542505.1). Lineage (GTDB taxonomy): Bacteria > Synergistota > Synergistia > Synergistales > Thermovirgaceae > UBA1876. Next base: position 5,702 of record JBKHBH010000025.1, read on the forward strand.
AGCGGAGACAGCCTGGACAAGGACCGATTCCGGAAAGACATGGGAAACGTGCTCGGGGCCTACAGGGAAATTTGGCGGCGTTTGTCCGGCGAGGGGGATGAATCGTGAACTATACCGTAGAAGTACTGGTTTATCTGAAAGAGGGAGTTCTTGATACACAGGGGAAAGCCGTCAGGCAATCTCTGTGCAGGCTTGGTTTTGAGGAACTCAAGGAAGTTCGCGTCGGAAAGTACATACAATTGCTCATCAACGCCAAAAGCACCGATGAAGCGAAAACCCTGGGTGAAAAAATGTGCTCCGAGCTTCTCGTGAATGAGTTGATCGAAGATTTCAAAGTAAAGGTAGTCGACTGTTCATGAGGGCCGCAGTCATCGTCTTTCCGGGAAGCAATTGCGACAGGGACGTGGTACATTCGCTCCAGACCACTGTCGGGGCGAAAACCGAAAGAGTCTGGCATGAATCACAGGATCTCCCCGGCAATGTGGACCTCGTTGTTCTCCCCGGCGGGTTTTCTTACGGCGATTATCTTCGCTGTGGAGCCATGGCCGCACGAACGCCGATCATGAATTCCGTCCGACGTTTCGCGGAAGGGGGCGGACTCGTCCTTGGAATCTGCAACGGCTTTCAGGTACTTACCGAATTGCGGCTTTTGCCTGGAGCAATCCTGGCAAACAACAGCCTGACATTTATCTGCAAAAGATGCACCGTTCGCGTCGAACAGACGGATACACCCTTCACTCTTTGCTGCCGTCCTGGACAGGTACTTGACATGCCCATTGCCCATCATGAAGGACTTTATTTTTTGCCTGAAATGGACCTGCAACGTCTCAGGGAAGAAAACCGCGTCGTTTTCAGATATTGCGCCCCCGAAGGGACACTTGGCGCATCCTCAAACCCCAACGGTGCAGTGGACCACATTGCGGGAATTGTCAATGAAAGGGGCAACATCCTGGGTCTGATGCCCCACCCTGAACGTGCTTCAGAGAAGATCCTCGGTTCAGAGGACGGAACTTTCATATGGGAATCCCTCCGTACCTGGCTTGAAAAAGGAGGCCGCCGCAAATGAATTACAGAAAATTTGGACTCCGAAAAGAAGAATACGAAATCATCCGCCACGAGCTCGGAAGGGAACCCAATGAGGCCGAACTGCGGATCATGGGAGTCATGTGGTCGGAGCATTGCAGCTACAAGTCAACGAAGGCGCTGCTGAAAAATTTGCCCTCAAGAGGAGAGCATGTCATTCAGGGTCCGGGAGAAAATGCCGGGATCGTAGACATCGGGGACGGGCTTGCCATCGCCTTCAAAGTCGAAAGCCACAATCATCCTTCTGCCGTGGCACCGTACCAGGGTGCCGCCACCGGAGTCGGCGGAATTATCCGCGACGTACTCGCCATGGGGGCCTGGCCCATGGCATGCATGGATGGCCTTTTTTTCGGCGACCCGTCGAATGAGAAAACGGCGGGCCTCATGCAGGGAGTCGTTTCAGGGATAGGAGGATACGGAAACGCCGTTGGTGTCCCCACAGTGGGGGGCAAGACGGGCTTCGATGATTGTTATGACGGAAACCCCCTTGTCAATGCGATGTGCGTAGGCCTCGTACGGCATGAAAAGATCATCCGCTCGAATACGGCGAAACCGGGGCACCTCGCCGTGCTGCTTGGTTCCCGTACGGGCCGTGACGGCATCGCCGGCGCCGCATTTGCATCGGCGGGTCTCGAGGAAGACACCAAGGAAAGCCGCCCACAGGTACAAATCGGCGACCCTTTTGTGGAAAAGCTTGTTATCGAATGCTGTCATGAATTGATCGACCTTGGACTGATCATAAGTATGCAGGATATGGGAGCAGCGGGCATAACCTCCTCTGCAAGCGAGGTAGCTGCAAAGAGCGGGACTGGAGTTGTCATCGAAGCCGATCAGGTCCCCCTGAGAGAGCCCGGCATGAATGCCTGGGAAATAGCCCTTTCAGAATCCCAGGAACGAATGCTGCTCATTATAGATGCCTCTGATTTCGGAAAAGTCGAAGAATCTGCCAGAAAATGGAACCTCGAGTGCGCCGTCATTGGAAAAATGACCGACGACGGCCGTTTCAGGATGACTGAAAAGGGAAAAACCATCGTGGATCTTTCGACCCCCCTCGTTGGAGGCGGATGCCCCGAAATACGCTGGCCTTTTTCACCTTCACCGAAACCACAAAGAAAACCGTGCCCCGTCGACCAAACAGTTGACTGGAAGGCACATCTGCTCGACCTTCTTTCTTCCTTCAACCTGAGAGACAAGTCGCCGATATATGAGCAGTATGATCACATGGTGCAGATCAACACTGTCGCACCACCCGGCGGCCCCGTCTCCGTAATCCGTATAAAGGGCATGAAGCGAATGGTTGCATTGACAATGGATTCCGATCCCTGGACATGTGATCTGGACCCCTTTATGGGTGGCGCCGAAACGTTCATGAAGGCGTCCCGGCCTCTCTCGGTTTGCGGAGCAAAACTTCTCGGTGCAACGGATTGCCTGAACTACCCGTCTCCCGAAAAACCCGAAAATTTTTGGGCTCTCGCCGAATCCGTCGAGGGTTTGGCCGCCGCGGCGAGGGCAATGGATTGCCCGGTGGTTTCCGGCAACGTCAGTCTTTACAACGAATCCCCCGGGAGAAAAATCTATCCCTCCCCGGTCGTCGGTCTTGTAGGCTTACTCGGACAAGAGACTGAATACCTTTCCCACGGATCATGGAAGGAAGGAGACACGCTCTTTCTTGTTGGCCCCGCGACGGGCACAACAGCCGGAAGCATGTCGCAACGGCTTCTTGACGGGAAACCCTCCGGGATACCCTGGAAATTCGATGCCAGGCTTGAAAAGACTTTCTGCAAAAAAGCCCTGGAAACGGCGCATCGCCGTTTGGCATCCTCTGGACGGGCAATCGCCGGTGGCGGGCTTTCAACAGCCCTTGCAAAAGAGTCGGTCTCATCTGGCATAGGAGCCCGTATCGAACCAAAAGGACTGGAAAACCCCTTTGGTGTTTTCTTCGGCGAGGGCGGGCCGAGGGCTGTTTATGCCGTTTCGGGGGAAAGGGCAGGAGAATTCTGCGACCTCTGGGCGTCTTTTGGGTGCAGACGCATTGGACATGCCTCGGGCAAAGAGCTCTGCATCGAAGGATATTTCTGTTTGACACTGGACGACCTTCTGGTCGTCTGGAAGGGGTGAGGACTCATGTGCGGTGTCTTCGGCGCTTTTTCCGGTGATGGTCACTCCGTCCTGGAAGATGTTTATCTCGGGCTCTATGCCCTTCAACACCGCGGACAGGAAACGGCCGGAATCGCCTGGAACGACAGCCCGGGCTACGGAAGCGCGCATGCCATGCGAGGAACCGGACTTGTCCACACCGCCCTGGACCAGAGGGAATTGTCATCCATTTCTTCTCGCGTGGCCATAGGCCATGTGCGATACTCCACAGCAGGGGGATCCGGTTTTTCAAATGCTCAGCCCATCACGGCCAATTATGCACGTGGAGCTGTTGCAATCGCCCATAACGGTAATATCACCAACGCAACAGGCATACGTCAGTACCTGGAGAACCGCGGCGCCATCTTTCAATCCACTAGCGATACGGAAACGATTCTTCACCTGATGGCCCACCAGTCCCACAAGCCGCCTCTGGATGCCCTCGTCGGTGCCCTGCGTCTTTTGCGAGGAGCCTACAGCCTTGCCGTTCTTCTCGGCGACAGACTGGTGGCAGCACGTGATCCATGGGGGTTCCGACCGTTGGTCATAGGCCGCCGCGAGGAAGTTACCTATGTAGCATCCGAAAGCTGCGCCCTTGATATCGTGGGGGCCGAGATCGTGAGAGACGTGGAACCAGGTGAGATTCTTGTCATCGACAAGACGGGGATGAAAAGCCTCAGGATTCCCGTAACACCGCGCAGAAGACACCTTTGCGCCTTCGAATACGTCTACTTCGCCCGGCCTGACAGTGTCATAGACGGACGTTCCGTCTACGCTGTCCGCAAGTCTCTTGGCTGCAATCTCGCAAAAGACAGCCCCTGCCCGAAAGCGGATATGACTACGGGAATGCCTGACAGCGGGACCATTTCGGCGATCGGCTATGCAGAAGCTTCCGGACTTCCCTACGAAAAAACCATTGTCAGGAACAGGTACGTCGGAAGGACCTTCATCGAACCGACACAGCGCGTCAGGGACCTGGGCGTCAGGATCAAACTCAACCCCATCGGCAACATGATCGACAACAAGAGCATCGTTGTTGTCGACGACTCGATTGTCAGGGGCACCACTGTCCAGAGGGTCATTTCCGTGATCAGGGATTCAGGAGCCCGTGAAGTTCATGTTCGCATTGCTTCTCCACCCGTCAGGTTCCCTTGTTATTACGGGATTGATACTCCTACCTGCGAGGAGCTTGCCGCGGCGAGGATGGACACTGAAACGCTGTGCAAAAGCATCGGTGCAGATTCTCTCGCCTATATCAGCGTAAATGACATGATCGACGCCATAGGACTTCCTGCTTCCGATGTCTGCACCGCCTGTTTTACAGGGGAATATCTCCAGGGAGGCGACGATTATGAGATGGACCTATAAAGAGGCCGGAGTGGACCTTGCCGGAGCTGCATCCTGGATCCAGATAATACGCCGGCACACTTCCGCCATTCAGCACCCGAACGTCGTCGGCGGTCTGGGCGGTTTCGCCGGGCTTTACAGAATCTCCGAGGGGCTGCTCCTCGCCGCTTGCGCAGACGGCGTGGGAACGAAAATCGAGGTTGCGCGTCTTGCGAATTCTTATGAATCGCTCGGCGTCGACCTGGTGGCCATGAACGTGAACGACCTCATTACCTGCGGAGCGAGCCCGCTTTTCTTTCTGGATTATATTGCCTGCGGTTCACTGGACACGGCGCGCCTGGAGCCGATTTTCAAAGGGATAGTACAGGCATGCAAAAAGATAAATTGCGCCCTTTTGGGCGGGGAAACGGCTGAGATGCCCGATATCTACGAAACGGGAGGAATTGATCTTGCAGGCTTCGCCGTCGGCGCTGTTGGAGAAAAACAACTTGTCACCGGTGAAAAGATTGACCAGGGAGACAAGATTATCGGACTGAGAAGCTCCGGGATACACAGCAACGGATTCAGCCTTGTCCGCAAAGTGCTTTTGGGGTCACGACATTCTGAAGCACTTGACGAATTCGTTCCGCAGTTCGGAGAAAAACTGTCCACCGCTCTTCTTTGTCCCACCCGCCTTTATGTCAAACAGGCCCTCGAGGTTCACGAAAAGATACCCGTTTCCGGGATGGCACACATTACCGGTGGCGGCCTCGAGGAAAACATCTTGCGCGTTCTGCCGAAAGGTCTTTCATGCAGCCTGGATTTCGATGCATGGACACGTCCTGAAATCTTCAATTACATTGCTTCAAGAGGCGTTTCGGAGAAAGAAATGAGAAAGGTCTTCAATCTGGGGATAGGATTTGTGTTCATCCTCCCGGCGGAAAGAAGTGACGAAGCCTGCCGGATTCTCGAAAAAACGGGAGAAGAACCCGTTCTGATAGGTGAAGTTACAAAATGAAAAAAAGATTGATCGTCCTCATTTCCGGAAAAGGGACCAATATGGAAAAAATCATAAAAAACTGCATTTCCGGTTTCATAGACGCAACAGTCGTTTTCGTGGCGTCCGACAGGCCTGATGCCCCGGGACTGGAAAAGGCCCGTTCTTTTGGAACACCGGATCTGGTACTGCCATACGGGGAACGTGACAGACAAGGTGCTGAAATCTTCCTTATGGAAAAAATTTTTGAGGAAAGGGCCGATTTGCTTGTCCTGGCAGGTTTTATGCGGGTTCTTTCCCCCGGGTTCGTTAACCGGCTTGCCCGGAAGATTGTCAATATCCACCCTTCTCTCCTCCCCGCCTTTCCAGGAAGAAGATCAATCGAGAGAGCCTGGGAGGCAGGAGTGCAGATAACGGGCGTCACGGTACACCTCGTCGATGAAAAAGTCGATCACGGGCCGATTCTTGCACAGGAACCTGTCAGGATCGAGCAAGTTGATACACTGGAAAGCCTGGAACGAAAAATCCACAATGTAGAGCACCGGATCTATTCCCGCGTCCTGAGAGACCTCGCAGCAGGGAATTTTTCCGCACACTGGGGGAGGCAACCGGCATGACCAGAAAAAGAGCGCTCATTTCAACATTTGACAAGAAGGGGCTCGGTCCCTTTGCCCGGGCTCTAGCGGAAATGGACTTCGAAATTATCTCCAGCTCGGGTACCGCGGAATTCCTCAGACAGGAAGGCATCGATGTTACCGAGGTCTCGGAATTGACAGGGTACCCTCACATTCTCGGCGGACGCGTAAAAACGCTGCACCCTTCAATCATTGGAGGCATTCTCGCCCGCAGGCAGGTTCCAGAAGACCTGCGGGACGTAGTGTCTTTCGAAATCCCTCTCGTCGATATCGTTGTCTGCAATCTCTATCCCTTTGAACACGTGGCTGCAGGAGGCAGCGATCTTGATGTTTTGCTCGAAAATATCGATATCGGAGGCGTAACCTTGATACGGGCGGCGGCGAAAAATTTCCGGGAAGTCGTCTGCATTGTCGATCCTTCCGATTATGACAACATTATCGAGGAGATACGCTCACAAGGTGACGTAACCCTTCGAACGAAAGAAAACCTTGCCCTAAAGGCCTTTTCAGCAACGTGCTGGTATGACGCTGCCATATTCCAGGGCCTCGCTAAGGAAACCGGAGCCTCGCCGGAACTACTTCTTGACAAGATACCCGCAGCTTCAGCAAAAGCCCTCGACCTTCGCTACGGTGAAAACCCTCACCAACACGCGGCCCTGTACCTGCCTCCTTTGACGGAACTTCCGTGGAGTCAGATTTCCGGAAAGCCGCTATCCTATAACAACATTCTCGATGTGGACTGCGCCTTGAGAGCCTGCGCTCTCTTTCAGTCGGAATGTGCATGTGTGATCATCAAGCACACGACACCCTGCGGCCTTGCAACGGGAGAAACTCCCCTGGAGGCATACAGAAAGGCCCTTGAAGGTGATCCTGTTTCTTCTTTCGGCGGTATCATCGGCTTCAGCAGAACCATCACGGAGGAAGCCGCCGAAGCCGTAACCGAAACCTTCGCCGAAGTCCTAGTCGCTCCTGAAATTTCCGAAAAAGCAGCTGAAAAGCTGCGGCAAAACCGACCGAATCTCAGGATCCTGCAATGGAAAGGTGGCCGTGTTTCACCCTATCAGCTTACCGGTACGTGGAGCGGGCTTCTTATGCAGGAGGACAGACTTCCGCCGATTCCGGAAGAAGAAAACAGCCGGTGGGTCGGTACTCCCAGGAAAGATCTCTGGAACGATTTGCTTTTCGGCTGGAAAACAGCCGCCTTGTGCAAGAGCAATGCCGTCGTGGTAGCCTGCAACGGGGCTTCGGTAGGAATCGGTTCGGGATTCACTAGCAGGATCGACGCCGTCAAATGGGCGCTGAAACAGGCAAAGGACAAGGCTCAGGGAGCCGTTCTGGCATCAGATGCCTTCTTCCCCTTTGCAGACTCACTTGAGGAAGCGGCCAAGGCAGGTATATCGGCCGTGATCCAGCCAGGCGGATCCATAAGGGACAAAGAGGTTTTCCAGGCGGCGGAACGTCTCGGGGTCAGCATGTTCCTGACGGGAGCAAGGACATTCAGGCACTAGTATCATGATTTCTGGAAGGCAGGTGAAAACCCATGCGTTTTCTTCTTCTCGGAAAAGGTGCACGTGAACATGCGATCGCGTGGGCGTTGGCCAGATCATCCTTTGTTGACGAGATCCATAGCATGCCCGGGAACGTGGGCATTGGGCAGATAGCCGAAACTCATGCAGGAGACCCGGAAGACGTTACGTCCGTATGCCGTCTTTGCGAACACCTTGCCGCCGATATTGTCATTGTAGGGCCTGAGGCGCCCCTGGTCGCCGGAATCGCCGATGCGCTTGCCGATAAAGGCATCCCGACCTTCGGCCCCCGGTCAGCCGGTGCGAAGCTTGAAGGAAGCAAGGCTTTCGCAAAGGAATTTATGGCGCGTCATAAAATCCCGACGGCTGGATTCGACATTTGCCGTAACATGGAAGAAGCAAAAGGAGCTCTCCAAAAACGGCATGCCCCGTACATCGTCAAGGCTCACGGACTTGCGGCAGGAAAGGGAGTCTTTGTCCTCAAGACAAAAAATGAAGCACTTGAAGTCAGCCGGCAGTTGCTGGAGGAGAACCTGCTGAAAGAAGCCGGAAGAACGATTGTCATAGAGGACTATTTGCCCGGGAAGGAACTGACAGTTCTCGTGATTACCGACGGCGACTCCTGGAAGATACTCCCGCCCAGCCAGGACCACAAACGTGTCTTCGACGGGGACGCGGGGCCCAACACGGGCGGCATGGGTGCATTCTGCCCGGTCCCTTCGATCACCGAAGATCTTCTTGCAGACGTTGAGGCAAAAGTCGTTTCCCCGACCATTCAGGGCCTTGCATCGGAGGGAATACCATTTACGGGTGTTCTTTACTTCGGACTGATGATAAGCGAAAATGGTATATTCCGGGTCCTTGAATACAATGTCCGCATGGGGGACCCCGAGACGCAGGTGGTTCTCCCCGTCTTCCCGGGGGATTTCGCTGAAGCCGCCTACGCGGCGTGTAACGGGGACCTTACGAACGTTTCCTGGAGGTCTACCGGCGATTCCGCCGTTGGCATCGTTATGGCCTCCGGCGGCTACCCTGGCAAATATTCGAAAGGTTTTGAAATCAGGGGAATTGATTCATTGCCTTTTGACAACAAGACTCTCATTTTCCACGCAGGTACCCGCAAATCTGATGGAAGACTCGTTACAGACGGAGGCAGGGTCCTTACCGTCGTAGGAGTCGGCGGCGGAATTGGGGATGCCCGCAGGCGGGCATATGGTGCCGCTGAAAGGATTTCTTTCGAAAAGGCGCACTATCGCAGGGATATAGCGTCTTTCGCACAGGGAGAGTGAAAATCATGGACAAACATCCACAGATCGGCATTGTCATGGGATCCCAGTCTGATATGGACATAGCAAGAAAAGCCCTAAAGACTCTTGAGGATCTGGATATCGGGGCCGAGGTCACCATCGCTTCGGCACACCGGACGCCGGAAGACTCGGTTTCTTACGCAGAAAACGCGCGTTCGAGGGGTATCGTCGCCATTATCGCTATTGCCGGACTTTCAGCCGCTCTGCCGGGCGTCGTTGCGGCTCACACAACCCTCCCCGTTATCGGCGTTCCGGTAAATACCGGAACCCTTGGAGGAATGGACGCACTTCTTTCAATTGCCCAGATGCCGCCCGGCGTTCCCGTAGCAGCAACAGGGATAGACGGCGCGAAAAATGCGGCACTCCTGGCAGCAAGGATCATTGCTCTACAGGATCCTTCCCTTCATGAAAGACTTTGTGAAGCCGTTTTCCGCGGCGGGCAGAAGGTCAGGGCTTCCAGGGCATCAATTTCGGACATGCCCGCCGCACCTGAAGACGCTTTTTCAAGGGAGTGATTCGGCATTTATTCCTCCGGACCGCGAAGATATCTTCCCTGGTCCGTCCTTCTAAGAAAACGTTGGGGAAAACGTGTCCAGAAGATTTCTCTTGATATAGGTGCAGGCTGCCCTCACAGGAACAGTCTGAAAGAAGGCGGGTGCGTTTTTTGCGACAGCTTTGGAGGCGGGAGCGGAGCATACCTTTCAGGCATTACCCTGGAAGATCAAATACTTCGCGGTTTCAAACGCATCAAGGGAAGATACAACACTGATGAGGCCATTCTCTATTTTCAAAGTTACTCCACCACGAACCTTCCTGTCGGGAACCTGGTCGACATCATCGAAAGGGCCTTCGCCTTTTCAACGACTCTCGGCCATATAGCCGGCCTTGCCATTGGAGCACGCCCAGACCAGGTTCCCGGCGAACTTCTCTCTTTTCTTGAGAAACTCGCAGAAAGAGATATTGAAGTCTGGCTTGAGCTGGGAGTCCAAACGACTGATCCGGCGGGCCTTCAATGGCTCAACAGGGGCCACGGGCTGCACGAGGTCGAAAACGCCATTGAAAGAAGCCTGAGCTGCCGGGGGCTTTCCCTGTGTGCCCATCTCATTGCAGGCATCCCCGGGGAAAAAGACGACCAGCTTTCCCGTTCCGCCGAGTGGCTTTCCGAAAGGGGGATCCACGGCGTCAAGTTTCATCCGCTCTATGTTCTTGCGGGGACAACCCTGGAAAGGCTTTTCCGGCAAGGTTGTTTCGTCCCTCTGGCTCGAAAGGAATACGTGATAAAAGTCGTTGAAGCCTTGAGGAGGCTTCGTCCCGACGTGGCCATACAGCGGCTGACTGCTGACGCGTCCTTTCCGAGACTGGTTGCTCCTGAATGGGTGGCCCGAAAGCAGACCGTCATCAAGGAAGTCGAGGGGCTTCTCAATCAACTCGATGCCTGTCAGGGCGACCGCTGGCGCGAAAGATCCGTCCCTGGCCAGTGAAGTGCGTTTCCAGGGCGTTTCACTTTCCGCGTTGCGTGCCAAGGTACCCGAGAAACAGGAGAATCGGGGAAAAAAGGAATTTACCAGGGCCGGAAAAAAACTGGCGGACCGGTTCAATATGATAGAGAAACTTCATGAAAATCGCTAGCGAAACGCAAATGAACAAAAGTGTCGTAAGAGGCGAACGCTGTTTGTCGTCGCTCGAAGGCTCTTTTTTCCCGGGCAAATCTGTCACCTCATTCATCAGATCACCAAAAGCAGGCCAGGTTTTTCTTGAAATCCTAGGAGCACCTGCGTTCAGCTGATGCCTAGGATACGAAGCAACTGGTCTTCATCAATATTCCCACCGGAAACCACCACACCGGTCTTTTTGCCCCCGGTGACGAATTTCCCCGACAACAGAGCCGCCACTCCCGTGGCCCCCGCACCTTCAACAACCTGGTGGTGTTCCCTGTGCAAAAAGGATATTGCCGACGCTATTTCTTCTTCATCAACTTCGACAAGTCCCGCCAGATTCTCTCTGAGGTAACTAAAAAGTACCGGCGAGGCCGCTCCTGAAAGAGCGTCCGCCAGAGTCTTTTCCTCTTCCACGGGTTCCACGAAACCCTTTTCCCAGGCATTTCGCCAGGAGGGATTCGCTTTCGCATATACGCCCCATACTTCTATTCCACGCCGTAGAGCTTTTGCGGCCACTGTCACGCCTGTGATGAGGCCTCCACCGCTGATGGGAACAAGGATGACATCGAGGTCGGGATGTACCTCCAGCAACTCGAAACCGACCGTTCCCTGGCCTGCGATGATATGAAGGTCCTCGTAAGCGGAAACGTACACCATTTCGACTTCGTGGCACAGTCTTTTCGCTTCCGTCTCCGCCTCATCATAGAATTTCCCGATGACTTTCAGTTCCACGTATTCGCCGCCGAGTTTCTGTATAGCCCGTTTCTTGTTTTCGGGACAGGAACCGGGCACACAAATCACCGCTTTCACGCCCAGCATCGATGCAGCTGTAGCGACGCCCTGGGCATGGTTTCCCGACGAAGCGGTCACTACACCACGTTTTCGTTCCTCCGGCGAAAGTGAGAACATCTTGTTCAAGGCACCTCGTATCTTGAATGCGCCACATACCTGGAGGTTTTCCCATTTCAGAACCACCGGCCCGATTGTTTTCTCAAAGAGAGCTTCAGAAAGATCTGTCGGAGTCTTTCTGACTCTTGTTTTCAGAAATTCTTTCGCGAACAGGATGTCTTCCATTTCCGGTACGGTGGTTTCGTACATGTTTTATCTCTCCCCGATTCTGTTTTTTTCAGATCGTTTCTATAAGCCCGTTAAGCCCCGTCTGACGACCCTGGTTCTGTCTCAAAAGTCCGCCCAGCTCTCTCCTTCAAGGTTCTTCCAGTATACATAACACGGACAGGTGAACCAAATGAAAAGGCCCCGACGGCATGTTATGCCGAAGGGGCCTTTTTACAAAATACCCGTTGCAATGTGCAGCTTACCCGAAAAGTTCCTTCAAGGCATCGAGAGCCTTGTCGTAATCGGGGTGGTCCCCTATTTCGGACACAATTTCAATGTACCTGATGACATCATCCTTGTCCACGACAAAAACAGCCCTGGCGAGAACACGAAGATCCTCCACGAGGACTCCCCAGTTTTTCCCGAAGGAAGCCTCCTTGTGGTCGGAAAAGACCTTGATGCTTGAAACCTCTCCGGACATGCAAAACCGTTTTATGGCGAAGGGCAGATCCATGCTGATATTGAGAACCACAACGTCTTCAGGCATCGCCCCCGCCTCGTCATTGAAACGATGGGCCTGCAGGTCGCAAACCGGTGTATCAAGGGACGGTGTGACCGAGATGACCTTGATTTTTCCGGAAAAGTCTTTCAGGGTGTATTGTTTCAGGTCCTCGTCTACAACACGAAAATCGGGAGCCTTGTCACCAGCATTGACAACATCTCCCGTCAGGGCAAAAGCCTTTCCCTTCAAGGTGACTTTTCTTTTCTCACTCACAGGAGACCACCTCCGCATATTTTTTTAATGATGTCTTTATTCGACTTTTTTGAAAGCCTGTTTTTTCGCACCGCAGAGCGGGCAGATATCCGGCGCCGATTCCTCGGCGATGTGCCCGCAAACCGTGCACAGGTGGAGATCAACGTTCTCGTTGCTGCCAAGGTTTTCGAGAGTCTTCTTGTAAAGTTTTGCATGGATCTTCTCCGCTTCGATAGCGTATTTGAAAGCCCTGAGCGCCGCCTTGTCCTCTTCTGTTTCAGCGACTTCGATAAATTCCGGATACATTTCGGAGAACTCGTAGGTTTCGCCCTCAATGGCGGCTTTCAGGTTATCCGCCGTGGAGCCGATCTTGCCCATAGCCTTGAGATGGGCATTGGCATGAATTGACTCTGCTTCAGCCGTAACGCGGAAAAGTTTCGCCACCTGGGTAAAGCCCTCTTCTTCGGCTTTTTGCGCGAAGGCCGCGTATTTCCTGTTTGCCTGGGACTCTCCCGCGAAGGCCGCCAGGAGATTCTCGTGGCTCTTGAGTTTACTCAAAGAGATCCCTCCTCCTCGTGTCTGCTTTCTCAAAGCATCAATTTTTTTATCACAGGTTTTTTGCTTCCGCAAGCCCCAAGCATTTTTTACAAATTTTCGGACGAGTCTGTCTGAAAGACCGTGATCAGAACCAGCGATTGTAGGTTAACCCGATGATATGGGTATCGCCGTTGGTAAGACTCGAATCAGCGATACCGTCCGATGGACGGGCCGAAATATTCCTGTCTTCAATGGAAATGTAGGTATAGGAGAGGTCCACCGAACTTTTTTCATTCCACTTGTACCCGACTCCCATGGAGTACAGGTGCCGGTCGCTCGCAGGAAGCTGATAATCGATGGTGGTGTCTGGAATCGGAGACTCGTCATAGACATAACTCAGGCGGCAGGTCCACTGCGGCGTGGCTTCCCATTCGATACCGAAGTTGTAGCGCCAGACGTCCTCGTAGTTTTTTGGCGTCGACACAACCTTCATCGGGTTTTGCGGATCCCCGTATACAATCGTCAAGGTATCGTAGGAACTCCAGTTCGTTCGAACGGCTCCGATTTCAAATGAAAGCCTGTCGGTAGGGTCAAAACTGAACCCGGCAAAAAACATTTCAGGAAGCGTGATATCTCCCCGTGCCGGACCGTCGGGCAGGATGCCGGAAAAAGAGGCATCCCCCTTGATTGTCTGTTTGACTTCATTGCGGTATGAAAAGCCGAATTTCACCCTTTCGCCCAGCCTCTTCAACAAACCGAGATTCCATCCCCAGCCTATATTGTCGCCTTTGAGCAGGATGTCCCTGTCATACGGGAAAAACCGTTTTTTCGCTTCATATTCGAACCACATGGCCTCAACGCCCAGCGAAACCGACAGCGAATCGGAAAGTTTCCATGCAATATTCGGATTCACCGAAACACTTTGAATCGCCGCATAATAGCTGTTATATCTTCCAAACCAATCGGGGGCAAACTCCGTTCCGAGGCCGAACCTGGACATCACTCCCACACCCAGCCACGCACAGTCCGAAATCTGTCGTGTATAAAAAAAATGAGGAGGAACCCAGGTGTTCGACAGGGATCCCGTCGTCATTCCGCCGGAACCGACATCCACCGATGGCATTATGAAGGATGCTCCCGCAGAGAAGGCTGTACCGGGAATCTGCGTGATGCCCGCCGGGTTGAAGGCTATCGCCGAGGGGTCGTCTGCCCTTCCGACCATTGCGCCGCCGAGGGCGTTCCCACGTGCGCTGAATTCGTAGAGGGCGAATCCGGCCGCATCAGCTTTGACCGCGCTAAAAAAGACCAGTAAAAAAACCAAAAGGAAAAAGCCGCCTTTCTTTTTCACGAGCAACCGCCTCCTTGTTCTCCTTCGTGTCGAAATCAATTTCACAATACCGTCGTTGTAAAACCTCGCGACTATACATATCGTAATGCTCAAAAACCTGCCGAAACGGATAGGGGGATATGAAACTGGCGGCACGATCCATATCCCCGTGCCGCCAGTTAGTTTGAATATTTTGCTTTCAATTGTCAGTGCGTAACCCGCTGCAGGGTGAGGAGGTCATCCAGCACGCCATAAGCGGTGTCGTAAAGGGTCGGTTCCTCCTGTGTCACCAGGATCGGTCCCATGAGGTCCGTTTCTATTCTCAGGACCGCACCGCCGCCTGAAACCGCAGCGTAATGGTGACTACTCGAAACTTCCTCCACCCTAACCGTTGCCCTGACGACGCCGCCTTCCGGTTTCGCCCTGCATAGGAGTTTCAGGCGGCAGCCTTTTGCCAGAGCCTTGGCGACATCATCTTCCGTCAATCCACTGATCCCGGAACGGACCACATCATAAGGCGTTATCCTTGCACCCATCAGGACATTCGCAAGTGCCGCCGTCTTGGCGGCGGCATCCCATCCGTCAAGGTCATGAGACGGGTCAGCCTCGGCAACACCGATGCGCTGAGCCTCCGTGACGGCTTCTTTTAAAGAAACACCCTGTTCCATTTTTGTGAGGATGAAATTAGTCGTCGAATTGAAGATCCCCTCCACGCCGGTAACAGTACAGCCTTTTAGGGCACACCGGGCGAGATTGAAGACAGGAGCTCCGTCCATGACAACCGTTTCATGCAAAAAACGGCTGCCCTTTTCGTTCGCAAGCCCGGCGAGTTCGGCGTAACTGAAGGCAACAGGCCCCTTGTTAGCGGAAACGACATGTCTCCCCCGTGAAAGGGCTGCCCGTATGTGCGAAACGGCGGGTTCGCCCCTGTCTTCTATGGAGAGGGTCGATAATTCCACAAGCACGTCGTATTCAAGCCCTTGCGCGGCTTCAAGGGCTCCCGTTTCCGAGTAGGCCGGCGAGTCAGTGGCGAACATTCCCCGATCTTCTATCATGGAAAGCGCCTCATTGAAGTCGAGGCCTCCAGGATTTGTCAGAGCCCCCCTGCTCCGTGTGACAATTCCTACGGGTACGATCTCGAGGTCTTCAAGGCGCGGGAATCGTTCTTTTTCCCTCGAAAGTATTGAGGCGAGCTTTCGGCCCACATTCCCGAATCCGATAAAAAGAGCTTTCATTCCTTGTTTCCTTCAAAGTCTTCCGAGGCAATTTCCTTGACGGCGTCGAGGAGCCGCCTGACCTCTTCTACCGTATTGTACAGAGAGATTCCGACACGGGTGACGCCGCCTTTTTCAAGCAGTCCGAGGACTTCGATAGGCCTGATCCCGTAGAAATGTCCGTCCCAGGCACAGATTCCCTTTTCATTCAAACTGGAACATACTTCGATGGGATCTTTGCCTTTCATGGTGAAAGATACCGTCGGCGTCCGCTCTCCTGTACCAAAGGAGGGCCCCACAACAGTGACTCCGGCGATTTCCCGCAACCCGTCGTAAATCTGTTTTGCGAGAATGTGTTCGTATTCGGCAAGACGATTCATGGCGGAAACGATTTTTTCCCTTAGGTCCTCCCCTTCGCCAAAGGACGCAATGTATTCGACGGCTGCACCCGTACCGGAAATAGCGGCATGGTTCAGCGTTCCCGTTTCGATGCTGTAGGGAGCATGTTGCTCTTGGGTCCGAAGGCGATAGGCGGGAATCGAATCAAGTAACCCTTCCTTGCTGTACAGGATTCCAATATGCGGTCCATAGAATTTGTAGGCGGAACAGAGGAGAAAATCGATTCCGAGTTCACTGACGTCAATCGGGAAATGAGGGGCGTAATGAACGGCATCGACGAGCAGCCATGCGCCGACCTGATAAGTCATTTGTCTGACCCTCACGATGTCATTGACGGTTCCTGTTGTGTTTGCCGACAATCCCATGGCAACAAGCCGTGTGTTTTCGTTGAGTTTCGTCTCCAGGTCATCATAGTCCAGCGTCGCATCTTCCCTGATGCAGATTTCCCGAACGATGATACCTTCTTCCCTGAGAGCGAGCCACGGTCCACGGTTCGCTTCGTGATCCAGTTGGGTGATCAGGATTTCGTCGCCGGGCTGAAAATGCTTTCCAAGGGCCCGGCTGAGCATGTAGTTCAGTGTCGTCATATTGTGGCCGAAAGAAATCTGCTTTCCTCTTGGGGCACCCAAAAAGCTTGCCACTTTTTCGCGGGTCTTTTCGATCATCGCGTCTGATTCGTTTGTCGTGATGAAAAAGCCGTGAGTGTTGGAATTGCAGGTCTTGTAATACCAGGATACGGCATCAATAACCTGCTGAGGTACCTGCGTACCTCCCGGACCGTCCAGGTATGCAAGGGAATAGCCATTGTGCTTCCGTTCAAGAGAGGGGAATTCCTTTCGCCGTTCGATAAAATCTTTGAATTTGTCAAGGCTGGTCATGAATCATTCTCCTTTTTTTAAGTTTTTCTCATTCGCGACGCGTTTATGTTACAAGGTATACCATAAGTTCCTGGTGTTTCAAAAGAAGCTACGGCGGATGCAGAGACACCAACCACGTCCAGCCGAATCTGTTTCAGGAGGGAGTACTGCCTGTGAATTCCGAGAGAATTGCACGCATTATTGATTTCCTTTTTTTGGTCGACCGGGTAAAGACCATTGAGAGAGCCGGCTACGTTGGAGAAACGGGCCGCCATGAAAATGACGCGGAACATATGTGGCATACCGCTTTGTGGGCCATGCTGCTTCAAGGTGAGGTCGATATGTCTGTTGACCTTGGTCACGTCCTGTGTCTCATTCTGGTTCACGATCTTGTCGAAATCTACGCAGGCGACACTTACGCCTACGATACTAAAGGCGTTTCCACACAGGAGCACCGTGAGAAAATGGCCGCGGAAAAATTGTTTTCCCGGCTGCCGGAAGACCTCGGAACCTGGCTGCATGAACTCTGGGGAGAATTCGAAGCCGCAGAGACACCTGATGCCCGCTTTGCGAAGTCCCTTGATCACCTCCAGGGATTTTCACAAAACTGCATTTCCGGCGGCAGGTCCTGGAAAGAAAACGGTATAGGCAAAGAGCGCACCTTTTCGAGAACGGACCTTCCGCGCCGTACCGACCCAGTGCTCGCGGAAATCGTATCGGGGCTCTATCTAATCGCCGATACGTCCGGGGCATGGCCGGAAGAGGAATAAAACGACCGGGAATCAGCCCTGCATGAGGACCTCCAGCACGTTCAGATAGTCGGTGATCTCCATCGGCCGGGGGTTGCTCGAATTGCTCCCGTTTCTGACGGATTTTTCAGCGATTTCCTGCAGGTCTTTTTCCTGGACGCCGAGGGAACGGAAGTCCGGCAAACCAACGTCACGGGCCATACGTTTCACTTCGTCCACTGCCGCTTTTGCCCCTTCTTCGTTTTCGTCGAAGGCGATTCCCATCGCCTTGGCAATTTGTGCATACCCTTGTGTACACCATTCGAGGTTATATTCCATCACCGCAGGGAGTACAATTGCATTGCAGGCGCCGTGCGGCGCATCGTACATGCCGCCCAGGGCTTCGGCAATGCAATGCACCGAGGCCACATCGGAGTGACTGAAGGCGATGCCTGCAAGAAGGCTTCCCACGAGCATTCCGGACCTAGCGGTTTCATCGCTTCCATCCTGCACGGCGCGCCTTATGTTTCGTGAGATGTAGGACACCGCTTCGAGAGCGCAGGCATCGGCTATAGGTTCAGACACGAGAGCTGTATATCCCTCGATGGCGTGGGTCAGTGCATCCATTCCGGTTGAAGCCGTCAGCGACGCCGGCATTGACGCGGTCAAAAGCGGATCGGCAAGAGCCACTCTTGGAGCGATCGCAGTATCGCGTATGCTGAACTTGAAGGATTCCTCCGTGTCTGTGATCACCGCGCTGAAAGTGACTTCACTTCCTGTTCCCGCCGTTGTTGGAACGGCAACAACAGGAGTTATCCGTGCGCTGACATTTCCCCTTCCTTCATAGTCCCGAGCCTTTCCGCCGAGAGAGCCGACAACGGCCATGGCCTTGGCGCAATCGATGGGACTTCCGCCTCCTACTGCAACGATCGCATCAGCTTTCATCCTGGCAAGGACCCTTGCTCCCGATTCGATGTTTTTGTCTTTCGGATTTGCTTCGACGTCGTCGAAAATCTCGAAGCCGATACCGCCTCCTTCAAGGTGTTTCTCAACCTCGCCCAGTATCCCTGCTTTTCTTACGCCTGGGTCGGTGACCAAAAGAACATTTTTCACCTGAAGGTCTTCAAGCACACCAGGAAGTTTCGAAAGGCATCCTCTTCCGAACTCGATCCGGGTAGGCAGCACAAAACTGAATTTTTTCTCCTCGTTCATGAGTAGGCCTCCTGCTCTGACAAAATATACTGAAAATAGTATACATGACTGGAAGAAATGACGCACGGGTTGTAGGATAAAAATCCGGATGGAGTGTGGCCAGTGAAAAGGAAAGAGGATAAATCATGACTCCTTTTGACGTTTGTGTTATCGGGGCAGGCCCTGCAGGACTAATGGCGGCAATAGCCTCCTCCGCTGCCGGCGCAAGAGTTATTTTGATTGAAAAAAACCCTGAAGCCGGCGAGAAACTTTTGCTGACAGGCAAAGGACGATGCAATCTTGCTCACGCCGTAAAATCGAAAAAAGAGATCATCGAAGCCTTCCGGGAAAACGGCCGATTCCTGCATTCCGCCCTTTCCAGATTCGGCCTCGAGGAAACCCTTGACTTTTTTGCGTCACTCCGTCTTTCCCTCAAAACGGAACGAGGGAACCGTGTTTTCCCGAGTCCTGACAACGCACAAGACGTCAGAAACCGGCTTATGGAGGCTTTCCACCAAAGTGGAGGCATTTTCCGGGGCCGTTCGCCTGTAGCGGACCTCACCGCCGAAGACGGAAAAATCACCGGCGCCGTTCTCCATGGCGGTTCCACCATCGAGGCCGGGCAATTCATCGTGACAACTGGCGGACTTTCGTACCCACGGACGGGTTCGACCGGAGACGGGTACAGATGGGCAAAAGCCATGGGACATACCGTCAACGAGACAATCCCCGCCCTGGTACCTGTCAGACTGGCAGATGAATGGATCCCCGAAGTGTCAGGCCTGTCGTTAAAGAACGTCCGTCTGACCCTTTTCACGGGAAAGACAGAAAGTGAATCCCGCTTCGGAGACCTTGACTTTACGCCTTTTGGGATCAGCGGCCCTATAGGTATGGATTTATCCCGAGCCATAGGAAAAGCTTTGAGAAACAATCGAAAAACATCCCTGAGCCTTGACCTGAAGCCAGCAATGGACGCCCCGATGCTTGACAAAAGACTGCTCCGTGAACTTGACAAAACAGCAAAAGGCGACTTCGGAACGGTTCTGAAGGCCCTTCTGCCCCGAAAGCTGATCGTTCCTTTCGCCCGGCTCTGCTCAATCCGGATTGAACGGAAGGCGGCGACATTGACCAAAAAGGAAAGGCTTCAGGTTCTCAGGCTGCTGAAAGCCCTTCCACTGAAGCCTTTGTCCCTGCTCGGCTTCGAATGGTCTCTCGTCACTTCCGGCGGCATCGCGCTCGACGAGGTTGATCCGCGGACCATGGCATCGAAGCTGGTCGAAAACCTCTATTTTGCAGGGGAAATACTCGACCTCGATGCTCCCACCGGCGGGTACAACCTCCAGGCGTGCTGGACCACTGGGCATGTGGCCGGAGTCTCTGCGGCTTATGGGGCTCCACCCTGATCACAGGAACTCGTAATCGGCCGGGTCGACGATACCCTTCGGTTTCTCGCCTTTAAGGAACCTGTGCACGTTCTCCGCAGCGCGCCGTACGGCAATCGGATATATCTCCGGGACTAGATTGGTGTTGTGGGGAGACCCCAGAATGTTTTCAAGCTTGAAAAATGGATATTTTAGCTTAAATTCACCGTGAACGTGCGGCTCGACCCACCAGGCATCTATCCCCACCTTGAAATCGGGGTTTTCTACCATGTGTTCATAAAGCGCCTTTTCCTCGATAATCGGTCCCCTGGCGGGGTTGATAAGAATTGCGTCGGGTTTCATTGCTTCGAGTTCCTTTTTCGTGATGAGCCCTTTCGTATACCTTGTCAACGGGACGGAAACAACAACCACGTCCGATTTCGAAAGCACCCGGCCCAGATCAGCCATTGTTCCGATAAATTCCACGCTTTCATCGGTCTGTCCGCTGGTGTTTATGGCCATGATTTTCATTCCAAAAGCCTTCATGAGCC
>JBKHBH010000001.1:0-70560 GCA_046542505.1 Thermovirgaceae bacterium
ATGTTCACACTGAAGGACTTTCTGAAGGAGGAAGTGAAGCCGGCCCTGGGCTGTACCGAGCCCGGAGCGGTCGCTTTGAGCGTCGCCCGGGCCTGTGAGGAACTGGCCGACAGGAACGTGGAATCAATCGAGGCAACGGTGAGTTCGAATATCTACAAAAACGGTATGTACGTGGGGATCCCCGGGACGGACGGTCTCAAGGGCAATCCCGTGGCCGCGACGCTGGGCGCCCTCTGCGGGGAGTCGGCGCTGGGGCTCGAGGTGCTGAAACCCTGCAGGCCGGATCATGTCAAAAAGGCCATGGCCATGGTCGAGGAGGGAAAGGTCCGGATCGTGCCGGATCTCGAAAGAAACGGCGTCTTCATCAGGTCAGAGGTGGTTTCGACTTCAGGAGAACGGGCCGCCTGTGTCATCGAGGGCTCCCACACGGGGATCGTCCGGGTGGAAAAAGACGGAAAGGTCGTCGAATCCGCCGGCTCTTCCACGTCTTGCGGGAATTCAAAAACCGGGGACATCCCCGTATCCCGGCAGCTGGAATCCATGTCCTGGCGGGAGTCGGTGTCCGTTCTCGACGAGATGGACGCCGATGATGTAAAACACATTATGGACGGTGCCCTGATGAACGTGACGATTGCGGAGTACGGCTTCGCCAATGAGGTGGGCCTCGGCTTCGGGTCCATGATCCGGGAACTGGCCGGCGAGAGCTGGGACACAGACGCCGGGCTCCCGGCGAAGGTCAAGGCATGGTGTGCCGCGGCGTCGGACGCGAGGATGGGCGGCGCCGCGCTGGCCGTCATGAGCAGCGCGGGCAGCGGGAACCACGGGATCACGGCCATCCTCCCCGTTTACATCGTGGGCGAGCATGACGAAAGAAGCCGGGAGGAGATCGCCAGAGCCATCGCCCTGAGTCACATGACCACGTCTTTTATAAAAAGCCGGATGGGACGCCTGAGTCCTGTCTGCGGCTGCAGCGTCGCCGCCGGTGCGGGAGCCGCCGCGGGGATCGCCTTTTTGCGAAGCGGGAGTCTCGAGGCCGCCGAAAAGGCCGTGGCCATCGTCATGGCCGACCTGGTAGGCATGATCTGCGACGGCGCCAAGGAAACCTGCGCCCTGAAAGTTGGCACGGGGGCCGCGGAAGCCTACTATGCCGCCATGCTTGCCCTTCGGGGGGGACTCGAGCCGCCCCAGGGCATCGTGGACGAGGTCATCGAAAAGACGGTGGAAAACGCCGCGGAGCTCAACATAAAGGGCATGACCGACATCGACGGGATCCTCATCCGCCAGATGCAGCGGCGCTAAACCGGAGGAAAGAGGGAAATACCAAAGAGAGGCAACCCTTCGAGGCTGCCTCTCTTTGCCGTTATATTTTTGCTTCAGAGAGCCTTTTCCTTTTTTTTCACCACAACGCCGCGTTCCTTTAGATCTTCGAGAAGTGTGGCAAGCTGCTCTTCGGTAAAGGTTTTTTCGGGGGGTACCACGCCCCTGAGGGCAAGGTCGCCACGGGCGATCATCCGGCAGGCGCTGGAACAGGGGAATGATGTGGTCTTGCCCATGGACGTAATGCCCTTTTTTTCGTCGAAAAAATCGAGCATTTCGTAGGTAACGCAGGTCTTCCGTCCATCTTTTTCGCCGACCACATCTATCTGCAAAATGGTCAGGTCGGGTTCGCCTTCCTCCAGGGTGATTTTGGGATCAAGGAGTTTCGTCAGGAATCTGGCGGGGCTGACGGAACATCCATTAAAGTCCACGGGCTCGTCGTCGAGGAGGCCGATCTCCCTCAAAAGGCCGAGCTTGTCGCACCAGCCGGGGTAACGGATGGTCTTTTCGGCGACGAACTGGATTCCGCTATCTTCGAGGGAAAGGGGAAGTGTGGAAAGACCGTCGGTGTAAAAACACTCGCATTCTCCGAGCGGTTCTGGGAGGGTTATTGTTTCCACTCCCGAAAGTGGTTCGACCTCGGTCAGTTTGCCATCCTTAATGATGAGGACTTTGCGTTTGCAGGCCTCAATGACGCTGCTGAAACAAAAGACCACCTTGTAATCCAGGGGGGGCTCGGGGTGGACGGGGAGCCCTCCAACCTTGAATACGGCGCTTTCGGCCTTGTCCATGGATTCGACGGCGTGTCCGACGAGCACGTTGGTCAGGCCGGGTGCCACACCCAGCCCCGGTATTACAAGGACGCCCGCTTTCTTCGCCTCATCGTCGAGGGCAAGTCGTTTTTCCGGCTGGACGCCCACAAGGTCGACGGCGTGAGTTCCGGTTTTTATAGCCGCCTTGACGGCTCCGAGGCTAAAGCGATTGGGAAGGGCGATGGCGGCGATATCCATGTCCTCCATCTCTTTTTTGAGATCGCTTTCATCGGATGCGTCAATTGTTTTCGTTTTCAGTTTCGCCGAACCGATCCAGTTCTCGCAGTATTTAAGAAGTTTTTCATCCACGTCACCAAGGGTGACTTCACTGAACTCAGGGCTTTCCACCAAGTCTTTCGCGACGACCCGGCCCATAAGGCCAGCTCCAAGAACCAAAGCTTTCAAAAGAGCACCTCCTCAAAAATGAGGGGGCGGAGGATTTCCCCCCCCGCCCCGTGTTGATTTATCCCTGACTGGGTTCCTTGAAAAGGGGCCTTCCTTTTACCAGGGAAATCCCGTAAACAGTTACGATCAAAACGACCAGAGTGATTGCCAAAGACACGATTCCCGAAGCGACGAATCCGGCGACGAGGTAGCCGATGGTTGCCGCAAAGGCCGCTGTCATGGCATAGGGAAGCTGGGTGTTGACGTGATCAATGTGGTCACAGCTTGACCCAATGGACGAAAGAATGGTTGTATCCGAGATTGGCGAGCAATGGTCGCCGAAGAGGCCTCCGCTCAGAACGGCACCGATGGCGGGGAAGATGGACAGGTCCATTGCAAGTGCCAGGGGTATGGCGATGGGCATGAAGATGGCGAAGGTTCCCCAGGACGTTCCTGTGGAGAAGGCCGTGAAGGCGGCGGGTATGAAAATGAGCGCATAGATGAGCGTCGGATTGACCAGTTTCTGGGCTACTGAGACGACGAAGGGTGCCGTTCCGACGTCGCTGCAGACACTGCCGATGGACCAGGCCAGGACAAGAATCGTCAGGGCTTCGACCATTCCGCGAACACCCTCAAGCCAGGTGAGAAAACCGTCGCCGAAATTGAAGACCTTTGTCTGGATGGACATTATGAGTGCGACGACGCCTGCAGCAAAGAAGGCCATGATGAGTGACGGCATGGTGCTCGAGTTCCTGATGGCCTCAAAGAAGGTCCGTTCGGGGTAGTTCCCGGTCCACAGGAACATGGCGAAAAGGGTAATGAGCAATGCTGCGATAGGCAGAATCATGGACCAGATTGTGGGCCTGGCCTCTTTGGGCATTTCTGTCGTGACATCCTCGCGCATGGGTCGGGCGTCGTCTCCGAGGAGTTTGCCTTCGTTAAAGGCTCTTTCCTCAGCGGCTTTCATCGGTCCGAATTCCAGGTTGGTAACGGCGATGATGAGAACCATGAGGATGGCAGCAATGGTGTAAAACTGGAACGGCACAGCTTCCATAAATGCCCCGATAACGTTGTCCTGGATTCCTGCGTTTTCGAACTCCGTCTTCAACAGGCCCATGACGTAGGCGCCCCATGCCGTGATCGGAAGAAGCAGAGGAACCGCTGCACTGGTAGAGTCCGTGATGTAAGCCAGTTTTTCCCTCGATACTCGAACCCTGTCGGTGATCGGTTTGAAGACCGGACCGACTACGACGGGGTTTGTGGAATCACTGAAAAAGACGCCGAGGCCGCCGAGCCACGTAACGATCTGCGCACTCCTGCGGCTTTTGACGTATTTCCGCATCGATTCCGCAAAGGCGTGGGCCCCGCCGCCACGCTCGAGGAGCATGGCAAAGCCGCCGACCATGATGGTCATGAGAAGCACCGATGCGTTCCATGAATTAGCCATACTGCCAAGAATGAATTCGCGGAAGGTATCGACGATGCCAACTACCGGGTTCCATCCGGCGAGCATTGTAGCCCCGATCCAGACGCCGACAAAAAGACTGAGAATAGTCTGTTTGGTCCACATTGCCAGTGCGATGGCGAGAACCGGAGGCAACAATGAAAGAACTCCCATGGTTTCTTCCATACGATACTACACCTCTTTTCTGTGGTTTCTTTCTCTCCCGAAACAAATTCCGCCGCTTGGAATGATGTTTCCCGATGAATCCCTCCCTTCGTGATAAAGTCATAAAAACAAAAGACATTTGTCAACAAAATAATGACAAATTACAAAAAAGAAATGACTTTTGTTTTTAACGAAAAATACTTGTTGCACATAAACGATAATCGTTTATACTTCACTCCCAGAAGTCATACCATTGAAGCTGCATACTGTCAATATCAAAGCAGCGTAATGAAATACATATGCAGTGAAGGGATCCAATGGATGGTCAAATACAAGCGAGGTGGGAGAATGACTAATTCGTCTGATGCACGCATTGCCATACTCTGCTGGGAGGAAGGACATGTCCCGAAGGGGCTTGTCCAGCTCGAGAGCCTGGTGGGAAACAGCACGAATCTCGATTCTTACCCCTTCCCGGTCCGGCTCTGCAGGATCAGGGGAGCCAATCTACAGACGGTTCTGGAAAGCCCGAGCCGCGAAGTGCTCCAGAGAATGATCGAGACGTCACAGGAACTGGTATCCGAAGGAATCCAGGCAATCACCACGAGCTGCGGGTTCAATGCCGTGTTTCAGCGGGAGCTTGCGGAAGCCGTCGACGTTCCCGTTTTCACGTCCAGCCTCCTTCAGATCCCCTTCGTGACGAACCTGCTTGCCCCCGAAAAGGCGATCTCCGTCATAACAGCCAAAAAGACATCCCTGAAAAAAGAACATTTCGAGGCGGCGGGTATCATGCCCACCATGAACGTCGAGGTTTTCGGTATGGAAGAGTCCCCCGAGTGGAACAAGATATTCACTGCTCCCGACGAACCCATCGATCTCGGTATCGTGGAGAAAGATGTCGTTGAAACAGCTCGTTCCGCCGTCAAAAAACGTCCCGATACGGGTGCCGTCGTCCTCGAATGCACGGACCTGCCGCCCTTCGCCCAGGCCATCCGGGATACAACGGGGCTTCCCGTCTTTGATTTCGTCACCATGATGGGATTTGTCGCCAGATCTCTGGGCATAGTGTCAGCTTACTGACGGCAGAAGCGAAAAGACAGATTGCAAAGGAGCGGATAAAAATGAAAACTGTTCTCATACTTGGAGCAGGCCGGGTGTCTGGCCCCTGTATCGAGTACCTCGTGAGAAAAGGCGGCTGCAAAACCATCGTGGCCGATATCTCGACTGAAAACCTCGCCGAAACGGCGAAATTCTTTCCCTCGGTGGAAACTGTGGAATCCGATGTGGTGACAGAAGCGGGAAGCTTGATGGACCGGTTTTCCCCCGATCTTGTGATCAACCTGATGCCGCCCTTTCTAATGGCTCCTGTGGCAAGGCTTTGTCTTGACAAGGGGATCCACCTGGTACACCCCGCCTATCTCGATGAAGAGACCCGGGCCATGGATGAGGAATGCCGCGAGGCGGGACTGGTTTTCGTCACGGAGCTGGGGCTCGACCCCGGGATCGATCATATGTCTGCGGTGAGCACCATCAATGAGATCCATAACGAGGGCGGAAAGGTAGAGTCCTTCAGTTCGGTCTGCGGGGCACTGCCTGCAGCGGATGCCAATACGAATCCCTGGGGCTATAAGTTGTCATGGTCGCCGTCGAGTCTGATCGGCGCCAGCAAACGGACGGCGCGTATTCTGCAGGACGGAAGGGAAATCCTCTGGCCCGACGGTGAAACCTATGAACACGTCAGGTTTTATGAAATCCCGCGCCTGGGAACTTTCGAGATCTACGCCAATGCCGATTCCATTCCTTACCGGGAATTCTACGAGATCCCCGAAGCGAAGGATATCTACCGGGGAACCATCAGATATCCCGGATGGTGCGAGACCATATGCCACCTGAACGCCATGGGGTTTTTCGAGGAAGATGCAAAGGACCTCACGGGGCTCACCTTCAGTCAGTTCACGGCCCAACAGGCGGGAGCCGAAAAAAGCGCGGATCCGAAAAAAGCTGTCTGCGATTTTCTCGGATGCAGGGAATGGGCAACGGTAATCCTCCGCATGGAATGGCTCGGGTTCTTTGACGACCGATCCCTGCCTTTCGAAAAGGGATCCCCGAGAGACGTCATCTCGGCGCTTTTTTCCGAAAAACTTGTCTACCAACCTGGCGAGAAGGACCTCGTGATCCTTCGCGACGAGGTGACCGCCTCCTATCCGGACGGAACGAAAAAGCGCCATTCCTCGACCCTCGTCGATTACGGCATCCCCGATTCATGGTCCTCGATAGCGAGAACCACCGGGATCCCGCCGGCCATCGCCGCCCGCTTCATTCTCAAAGGCAGGATTCTGACGCCGGGCGTTCATATCCCGGTCCTGCCCGAAATCTACGAGCCCCTTCTCGAGGAGCTCAGGGGCGAAAATATCAGCATGCAGGAAGAAGTTATTTCCCTTTAAGGGTTGACCTTCTCGAAAGGAAGACCGGGTTTGTACAGACTCGAAGATCAAGGGCGCAAAACGCGTTATACCGATGAGCTGGAGAATGTTAGGGCCGAACTGGACAGCCGGAACGCAGCAGGCCTGATCCTCCCCTCCCTGCCACCGGCAAAGGCCCCGGATATTTCCGGAGCCTTTGCGTCGCCCTGTAGTGGAAAGAGGCTCCGGGATATTGCCCGTGGAACAAAAAAGGCGGTGATCCTGGTCTCCGACGCAACGCGGAAGGTTCCCACGGCCGATGTCCTGCCGGCTGTCATGGAGGAACTTCTCGCTGCCGGGATGGACGAACGGAACGTTACCGCCGTGGTAGCACTCGGGGTGCACCGCAGAGCCACGGAATCGGAAATGCGGGATATTCTCGGCTCATGGTGGGAACGCATTTTTATCGAGAACCACGATGCCTTCTCAGCCGAACGACTGGTGGAAATCGGGACCACAAGTCGCGGAACGCCCCTGTCTGTTAACAGGACGGCTTACGAGGCTGACCTGCGGATTACCGTTGGCAAGGTAGAGCCACACGAGTTTGCGGGCTTTTCGGGCGGCAGGAAATCCGTACTGCCGGGGATCGCCGGCGAGCGGACGATTCGGGAAAACCACAACCCCCAATGGCTGATGGCCCCCGGTGCGGTTCCGGGGCGCCTCGAGGACAACCCCATTCATGAGGATATGCTGGAGGCGGCGGGCATGCTGGGTGTAGATTTTGCCGTAAATCTACTCGTCGATGAAAGCAACAGGCTTCGTGAGGTTTTTTGCGGTGATCCCGTCGAAAGCCATGAAGCGGCGGTGGCCGCCTCTGTCAGGGACCTCCGCGTGAAACTTGGGGAGCCGCCGAAGATTGTGGTCACCACTCCCGGCGAGCCGCTCAATATCTGCCTGTACCAGGCTGTCAAGCCCCTGATCGCCCTTGCTCCGGTCTTGGCCCCTGGAGGGACCATGATTCTTTACGCGAAATGCCCGGAGGGGATCGATTCCCCCGACATGGTGCGACCCTTCGAGGAAGCCGAGAGTCTTGACGGGGCCCTCGACTATCTCGTCGAAAATTACCGGATCCAGATGGACCATGCCCTTTTGCTCGCAAAGATCATGAAGGGCGGAACGGAAATCGTCGTCGTGGCTCCGACAGTTCCCGACGAAACGATCGAAAAGATGCACATGACCCCCGCAGGAACGCTGCAGGAAGCCGCCGATTATGCCTTGAACCGGACGCGGAAAGAAGCAGGGGTGCTCTTTTTCCCTTGCGCGCAACGTTTCCTGCCCGAAATCGGAAGGTGATCTAATGGAAACACTCAGTGAAAGCAAACCAATGAAGCGAAGACTGCTCAGTGACGATGTAGTCGAGCATCTCATCGATGAGATCCTTGGAGGGGGCCTCAAACCCGGGGACAGGGTGGTGGAGCTCCGCCTGGCCAAGAGTATGGGCGTGAGCCAGAGTACCGTCCGGGAAGCGATGAGGGAGCTCGAAGTCAGGGGATACCTGTATTCTCTTCCTTTCAAAGGGGCCTTCGTGAGAGAGTTCAATCTGGAAGGACTGGCGGATTATTTCAGGACCAGGACGGAACTGGAAATGATCGCCGCCGGGTGGGCCTGCGAGCAGGAATACGCCGGAGTGGACTGGGAAGCCATGAAGACATGCCTTGAGGAGATGGCAAAGGCTACAGCTTCCGGGGACCATATCACCCTCAGGAAGGCGGACATGCGGTTTCACAGGGCCATTGTCGAAGGTGCAGGGAGCCAGTCACTGCTGGCGGCATGGAATGCCCTGAGTCACAGGTTCTGGGGATATTACGGCATGCACATGGAACAGAAGATTGCGAGGTTCAAGATCCAGGAGAGCCTGCACAGGCAGATTTTCACCCTCTACAGGCAAGGAAGGCTCGAGGAGCTCCGGCAGCAACTTCTGGATCACTATATAGACGTGAATACCGCTCAAAAGCTGGACCACAGGACAAAGGCGGATTCAGGTGAGGAGATGAAATGATGTATTTCGGGAAAAAAAGATTCGAAATCAGCCGGATAGAAGCACGGGAAATCCTGGATTGCCGATTCAACCCGACCGTCCAGGTTGACGTCTGGGTCAATGAGGAACATTTCGGCAGGGCCGATGTTCCGGCCGGGAGGTCCCGGGGCGAGCGTGAGGCCTGGGAGCTCAGAGACGGCGATGAAGCCGTCTTCGGCGGGCTTGGAGTCTTGCAGGCCGTGAAGAACATCAGGGAAGGGATTGCCCCGGCGCTCAGAGGCATGGATGTCCGGGACCAGAGGTTGATCGACCTGTCAATGATCGACCTTGACGGCACGGCAAACAAGAAGAACCTGGGCGGAAACGCCATCATCGGCGTGTCCCTGGCCTGCGCCAGGGCGGCGGCCGCAGCCTGCGGCCTTCCCCTTTACAGGTATATCGGGGGCAACGCCCATGTATTGCCCGTCCCCCTGCTCAACTACATCAACGGCGGTCGCCTCACGTCGAATGACCTGGATTTCCAGGAAATCTGCATCTTTCCGGTGGGTGCGGAAACCTTCCGGGAGGCCATGATCATCGGCTGGGATGTCTACAACGAACTTCGGGAGATTCTTGCCTCGAAATATGGCAAGATTGCCGTCAACGTTGGTGACGAAGGGGGATTTGCGCCACCCATTGTCAGCATCCGAGAGGCCATGGATCATCTCGTCAAGTCCGTCGAACAGGCGGGGCATGCGGAAAAGGTGGTTTACGGTTTCGACTGCGCCGCAAGCCATTTCTTTGACGCCGGGAAAAAGAAATACAGGCTCGAGGGCAAGGATCTCACCAGCGAAGAGCTTTTGACTTTCTACAAGGATCTGATCGCCCGGTACCCGATCGCCACCATGGAAGATCCCTTTGATGAAGACGACGTGGAGGGCTTCCGGATGGCCACGGAACAGCTGGGTATCCAGATCGTCGGTGATGATTTCCTCTGCACCAACCCCAGGCTCATCAAGGAGAGATCCCACGCCTGCAATGCCCTGCTTTTTAAATTCAACCAGGTCGGGACGCTTTCAGAGGCTTTCGATGCGGCCGAGAGCGCATACCGTCATGGTTTCGGGATCATGGTGTCGGAACGTTCCGGCGAGACGGAAGACCCCTTCCTGGCGGATGTCTCCGTGGGACTGAACACCGGGCAGATCAAGACGGGCGCGACCCGTTCCGAACGGACGGTGAAATACAACCGGCTGCTTGAGATCGAGGCGGAACTCGGCAAAGCGGCCCTTTATGCGGGAAACTTCTACAGGAATCCTTTCTAGGTCGAAAGGCGGCTTGACGCATCGGGGAGGAGCATGAAACCCGGGAGGATGCGTTTTTGTGAGGCTGATCAGGGTGAACTATTTCAGAAATCTACACCAACTTACGCAACACGGAAACGACGCTCTTCGCAGGGAAACGCTGGACATACTCAATTTTGCCCTCGCAAAGGCGGATCCTTTTGTCGCCGCAAGGAACTGTGTGGTCATGGAGGGCGAGGAGCTCTCCATTTGCGGCAGAACAATGGATCTGTCCCGGTTCGATAAGGTTTACGTCATCGGGGCGGGCAAGGCAAGCTTCGGGATCGCCCGGGCCCTCGAGGAAGTTTTGGGGCCGCGGATAACGAAAGGCCTTGTCATTTGCAAGGACGGGCTTCAAGAGCGACTCGAGCATGTTGAGATCGCCTGCGCCAGTCATCCTGTTCCCAACGAGACGAGTTTGCGCAAGGCCGGGGAAATTCTGGATCTGATGCGGCAGACCGGGCCCAGGGACCTTGTGATCGCATGCATAACGGGAGGGAGTTCTGCGTTGATGTCCCTTCCCGTCCCGGAGATTCCCTTCGAGGACAAGCGGACGCTCAACCGTATTCTGCTGACCAGCGGTGCGAACATTCTCGAGATCAACGCCGTGAGAAAACATGCAAGCCTCGTCAAGGGCGGAAGGCTCGCTCAGGCAATGCATCCCGGGACCCTTTTGATTAACTTGACCGTTTCAGATGTCATCGGCGATCCTCTCGACTGCATCACCGATCCTACCGTCCCTGATTCCACATCCTTCGAGGATGCCCGCAGGACCCTTGACAAGTACGGTCTCTGGGAGCGGGTGCCGGAAACGGTAGCGAAATATTTCAGGGATCCTCCGCCGGACCGGGAAACGCCGAAGTCCTTCGATGACCGGGTCTTCGAGAGCTTTATCATTGTTCCCGGCGAGGCCGCAAGCGAGGGCGCTGCTGAAAGGGCAAGGGAGCTAGGATACGAAACCATGATCCTCTCCACCATGTTCGAAGGCGAAAGCCGGGAACTGGGGTGCACCTTCGGGTATATCGCGAAAGAGATCATCCGCAAGGAGAGACCGCTGAAACGGCCCTGTGCCGTCATCGGCGGCGGAGAGACGGTGGTGACCTTCGAGAGCGAGAATGAGGGCCTGGGGGGGCCGAACCAGGAGTTTGCCCTGGGTGCTGCTACGGAAATATCAAGGATCGGTGATGTGGTCGTCGCCGGACTGGATACCGATGGGACCGACGGACCGACGAACTTCGGAGGAGGAATCGTCGACAACTGCACCGTGGACCGGGCCGAGGTGCTGGGCCTGGATATCCACACTGCCTTGAAACGGCATGAGGTGTCCGGGCTGCTGGGAGAGCTCGGCGATCTTCTTATTACCGGGAACACCGGGACCAACGTGAACGACCTCAAGGTAATGATCCTGCGCTAGCGTTTTTGCAACCGGTGGGACAATGCCGGGCAGACGAGCATGAGGCGGCCTCATGGGAAACGTTGAGGAAAGGGGATTTCGGATATGTCTGACGGAAAGGTTCTGTTGTTGGGTTGCGGCATGCAGGGCAAGGCGGCCCTTTATGACCTCCTCGGGAGTGATGGGGTGACCAAAATTGTCGTCGCCGACGCTTCTTCGAAATTGCAGGAAGATGTCGCCAGGCTTCAGTCGAATAAGGTGGAGGCCGTGAAACTTGATGCGGACAACTGCACTCAGGTGAAGGAATTGATGGCCGAAGCCGATGTGGTGGTGGAACTCCTTCCGGGATCTTTCGCCTTCGGAATGGCCGAGTTGGCCGTCGAGGTGGGTGTCGACCTGATCACGTCCATGTACCTGGTCAACCCTGGAGAACAGGATGCCGCCAAAGCAGAAAAACAGAGGAAAGCGCTCTCGGCCTTGTCGGACCAGGCCAGGCAAAAAGGCGTGACCATCCTCCAGGAATTCGGGATGGATCCGGGCGTGGATCTCGTTTTGGGAAAAAGGGCCCTTGAAGAGCTGGACGAAGTCAAGGCCTTTCATTCCTATGGTGCAGGATTCCCCGAACTCTCCGCTGCAGATAACCCGCTGAGGTACAAATTCACCTGGTCGATCATAGGCGTGATGAAATCCTATCTACGGCCGGCAAAAATACTGGACGAAAACCGTGTCGTCGAGATCCCGGCCGATGAGATGTTTGCACCGAAAAACACACACCTTCTGGATCTGGCGGAAATGGGAAGCCCCCTGGAATGTTTTCCCAATGGCGACGCCCTCGCCTTTGCCGAGGTATTTGGTCTGGGTGAAGCCGTAGAATCCATGGGGCGATATATCTGCCGGTGGCCGGGACACGGATCGTTCTGGTGGAAGATGGCAAAATCAGGGTTTTTGAGGGCTGAGCCGGTCTCGATGAACGGTGCCGGGGATGTGGCGCCCGTGGAATTCTGTGCCTCCCTCCTGGCCTCGCAGGATCAGTTCTATTACAGGGAGGACGAACGAGACGTCGCCCTGGTCCGCTCCGATGTGCGGGGCACCCGGGATGGAAAACCCGTCCGCGTCGTCTGGCAGATAACGGATTACAGGGACTTGGCCACGGGATTTACGGCCATGCAGAGAACTGTCGGTTTCCCCATGTCCATCGGAGCGCAAATGATCATGGATGGAACCATCGACAAAAAGGGTGTCATCCACCCCATGGAAGTGCCCTTTGATCCCTTCATGAAAGAGCTCGGCAACAGAGGCATCCAGGCGGTTCGTTTCGAAGAAGAATGGGATGGTGACCTGAAGCCATGAAGTTGCCCTTTGTCAAGGGGCACATGGGCGGGAACAGGATCCTGCTCTTGCCCGGGATCGACGGGACGGACCAGGAACTCCTGGATACGGGACTGAAGCTGCTTGACCATCTGTACCTGTGCGGCCACCAGGCCGGCTTCCTGTATGGAGGCCCGGATAACGGGGCTTTTCGGGTGCGCATTGTCGGCTATACGGCGAGGGATTTTCTTCCCGCCTGCGGAGGCCTGACACAGGTGCTTGGAGCCGCCGTCGGGGAAGGATACCTGGAAAGCGTATTGGGGCTACCTTCTGCCGAACGGGACGAGATACTCCTTGAGACCGACGGCGGGCCGGTCCCGATCCACATCGAAAACGGCCCCGCCGGAACATCCCGCGTCTTTACGGACATGACGGGTTTTGCCGAAGAATGTATGAGGCAGGGAGTGGAAAGGTTTTTCCTCGACGGAGTCGAGGCCCTCCGGTCGGGTGCCTTCCTCGTGGTCGATGCGAAAAAGGCGGCACTCAAGGGCGGCCCGGGGGATTTCGTCACTCTCGATGCAGAAGCCCGCGAGGTGCTGATAAGCCTTCAAAAGCGATTCAGAAATGTTTGTAACACGAACTCAAGGAACTTTGCCCTTTACGACCACGGGCCTTCGGGCGACGGCCCCACCCGGGCGGTGTTCCCGCACGGAATCGAAGGAGGCCACATCGAACCCGCCTGTGGAACCGGCTCGGTCGCGTTGGCCCTCGGCCTTCTGGAAACAGGGGAATTGTCGGGTCAGGTTCGTGATGGGACGATTACGACTGATCTCGAGACCGGGGGAGGACCGTGCCTGGGCGGTGACGAGAAAACCCGTGTGGACTTCGAATACAGCGGTGGAACGCTGAAGAGGGCAAGGTTTTCTCATAGCAGGGTGGAGATTCTGGCGACGGGGGAAGTCAGCATATAACCCCTTTGACCGGCCCGGCCTGCTGCGATGAGCATCGTCGCGCCGGGAAAGAATGTTCCCCGAAGGGGAAGGGCTAGAGGAGGCGAATCGAAATGGCTTCATTGAAGGACAGTCCGCAGTATTATCACCGTGTGCTGGAACGAATTCCTCCGAGACCGACGCCGGCATTTTCGGAGGAAGGCATGCAGGAGCGCGTCTGGGGGCGCAGGTGGGGCGTTAAAAACGATGTGGGCACACTCAGGATGGTCATGCTCCACCGACCCGGCGAAGAGATCAACGTGATGAAAACCGGTGGCAAATATGACCCCGAAATCGAGGCTATCATCGACGAGGATGAGCAGTGGTATTTCAGATCCGACACGCCGCCGAGCCTGGAGAAGATGCAGGCGGAACACGACGCCTTTGCCAACCTCCTGCGTTCTGAAGGGATCGAAGTGGTCTACATGGATGGGGGATCGAAAGACCCCAACGCCATGTTCACCAGGGATATGGGGATGGTCGTTGATGGAGGGGTGATTATCTCGCGGATGGGCCCGGTGGGTAAGCCTTACGGCACGGGACGCCGCGGCGAAGAGCTCTATCTCACCCGCAAGGTTGCAGAACTCGGGATGCCCATTTACCGGACCATCGCCGGCGAGGGGCTGATGGAGGGAGGTAGTTTCTGCCTACTCGATGAAAAACATGCCGCCATCGGCATGAGTTTCCGTGGCAACGAGAGCGGGGCGGACCAGGTTGAAGAAATTTTGAAGCTTCTTGGCATCGAACTGATCCGGGTTCCCCTCCCGGGATTTGCCATGCACCTGGACGGTGGCATCGTCATGGTGGACCACGACAAGGCGGTCGTTAACGTGGAACGGCTCCCGTACTGGTTTATCGATCGCCTGAAGGAGCTTGGTATCGAGATGATCTTTGCCGATTACCGTGACGTGGCCTACTCGGTGAACGTTCTGACCATCCGTCCCGGGGTGGTTGTCATGGATGAGCGGGGCAAGTGGACCCGCGAGAGCCTCGAAAAACGGGGCGTGACCGTTCATCCCGTCTGTTGGGAAGAATGCACGAAGCATGGAGGTGGCGTCCACTGTTCCTCTTTGCCGCTGGTTCGTGAAAAGGACTGAAAATGGCGAGGGGATTTACTGTCGAAAAGGATAGCCGGGTGCAGGCGTCTGGATCATCCGGCATCGGCAAAGGAGTGAATCTGGCGAGGAGATTTTCTGATTGAAGCGGATTTACCGCCTTCTCCTGAAGTTGATAACGGCCAATTTCGGCATCATGTGCTTTGGCGACATCTACTTTCTTGTCGCCTTGTACATGGAGAGCTACGGAATCGATGACCCCGAGACGATCGGGTGGATCCTGTCGGCATACTTTGCCGCATCGGCGTTGTCCCGCCCCTTCGTGGGATGGGTGGTGGAAAAGTTCTCCTTCAAGCCGGTGCTCATCGTGGCTTCTGTGTCCTGTGTGGCCAGCGGGGTGGGCGTGGCCCTTTCGGGGTCGT
Source organism: Thermovirgaceae bacterium (assembly GCA_046542505.1). Lineage (GTDB taxonomy): Bacteria > Synergistota > Synergistia > Synergistales > Thermovirgaceae > UBA1876. The sequence goes on from JBKHBH010000001.1 coordinate 15,046, forward strand.
CGGTTCCTCTCATTCTCTTTTTCCGGGCCGTGGCGGGCCTCTCATCGAGCCTTTTCCTGGTGGCCATAACGACCTACCAGACCCTTGCGGTTCCGGAAGAAGTCAGGGGCTCATCCTTCACTCTTGTGACGGCGGGTACCATCGCGCCCCTGGTCACGGTGGTGCCGCTTGCGGAATGGCTTTTGCGTGCGGGAAAGCCGGGGCTGTATATCTGGTTTCCAGTCCTGCCGGCCTTTCTGTGTCTTTTCGCATCCATGTCGCTTCGGCCTTCCGACGGCGTGGTCACCGAAAGCCGTGACTGGGGATCGTACCGCGAGGTTTTTACCCATCCAGCACTCAGGATCCTTTTCCCCTCTGTGATCTGTTTTGCCATGACCGATGCCGCCATCGTCTCTTTTGCGGGTCTCGCGCTCGAGAAAAAGCTGGTGGCATCGGCCTTCATCTCTTCCCAGGCCTTTACAGCCGTTTTGATACGAGTCTTCGGTTTCCGCCTCATGGACATCATGCCCCGAAGCCGGCTGGCGGCCTTGTCCTTTCTTGTGACCGGCGGGAGCCTCTTTGCGGCGACCTTTACAGAGAGCAACACGGGCTTCATGGCGCTGGGGATCATTTATGGAGTCGCCATGGGATACGGATTCCCCCTGCACCTTTCCCTCATTGGCGACGCCGTGTCCGAAAGGCTGCGGCCAAAGGCCACGGCCATGGTCTGGTTCCTCATGTCGGGCTGTTTTTTCATCTCTCCCGTCATCACGGGGTACCTGGCGAGGCGTTTCACCTTCGCCGTCGCCTACAGGATCATCATGGGCTGCATTATTATTGTGACTCCCCTGATTCACAGGCGGTTCACGAGATCTTTCAAAAGCGACAGCTGATTCTTCCGGGGTTTGAGTAGTTGCCGTGTGAGGGAGGGGGAGATTGATCATGAGACTGGATTTCATCAAGGGACATATGGGAGGAAATACCATTGTCATTCTGAACGGGGCGCAGGTGCCGCTGGAGAGAACTCTTGACCTTTCGCTGAAAGTTCTCGGGGGAAAATACCTGTATTCCCACGAAGCGGGGATCATATCTCCCGGGGGCGAGGATGTGGATCTTGATGTTCGCATCGTCGGCCGTGCTTCCGGAAAATTTCTGACGGCCTGCGGGGGTCTGACCCAGGTCCTGGGGAAGGCCCTGAGTCGTACGGAACGGGCAAGAAGATTCGGTCTCGATTTGCAAAGGCGGAAAACCGTCATGTTGGGGACTCCGGGCTGCGTGACCCCCATTCGGGTTTTTCCCGAAAGAGAGGCCTTTACCACGGAAACCGACATGACAAAGTTCGTCGAAGAAATTTACGGACTCGGTCTCGAGCCCCTGATTCTTTCGGGAATCAGCGCCTGGAAGATCGGGAAATTTCTTGTCATTCATTCCGACGAACTCCGCAAGGCGTTGCCCGGTGCCGATGTAGAAAGCATTGACGACCTTTCGAAAAAAAAGATCGTCCAGATGCAGCAGGAGTTTGTCTCCACGTTCAGCGATGCCGCTTGTGACGTTGCTCTTTACGACGATCACGCCGTCGGCATGCAGAAAGGTTTCCGCGTCCTTTTCCCACATTCCATTCCCGAGGGGCTGATCGAGCCGTCCTGTGGAACCGGGTCCATTGCCGTCTGTGTTGCCGCCCTGTACGAGCAACAGGGTTCAAGGGCCGTTTCGGCCGCTCCGGAATCCGGGATGGCTGTGACTTTCGACATGGAATCAGGAGGGGACGTGTCCCTGGGAGGGCCTGACATCAGCCGGGTCGAGATGATCCTCAGAAACGGAGCCATCACAAAAGCGACGTTTTCCCACAGCAACGTAGAAGTTACCTGTGAGGGGCACCTGTATCTATAGACGCGAGAAGCATACAAAAGTTGAGTTACGCTTGCGCTGTTGCAGCCTCCCGATTAGACATCCTTCCGTCACAGAGGCGTTCCAGGACACAGAGCTTCCGCGCTTGCTTCACTGACATCTTGAGGTCACCCGCATTCTTCTTCATGTTCGGTATTCTGACTCATGGGGGTGACATTTTCCCTGTCCCCTTAAAGGGTGACATTATCGCTGTCCGGTCACAAAAAAGACAAATTGCCCTTGACAGGAGAGCAAGGGCCGGATAAAATTCCATCAATTCGGAAAGCGGAGGACAGGTTCAGGATGAACGAGACGAGCCAGTTGAGCATCAGGAAGATCCGTGGCTGGTGGTGGCAGACCTTTTTGATCTGCCCCCGAGAGCCCGGACACAGGTAAGAACCGAAAAATTTCAGGGCCTTGGAGGCGGATCCCGAACGGGATTCACTTCAGGGCCCTTTTTGTTTTTTTTCGCAGGCAACCGGCGGAGTTTTAAGCGGGGAAGGGCCCCAAAAGGCCTTTCCCCGTTTTTTTATTTCGGTTTTTTACGGATTTTGAAGGACGAAACCCCTGAGACGGGACGAGATGAGGGAGGCGCAGGATGAAAAGCAGAGCTGAGACGGCAGCGAAAGACGGGATTCTTTCCCGGGGGGATTTTCTGGAATACAGCGAAAGATTTTCCGTGGTCCCGCTGGTCCAGCGGCTTGCCCTTGAAAACAGGGATGCCCTGGATGTTTACGTGGCAACGCGCAAGGCAGGATGCCACTCAATTCTCCTCGAAAGCGGGGAAACGGGTGGCGGGGCGGGCAGGTATTCTTTCATCGCCACGAAACCGGAACGTCTTTTCAGGGTCGCCGCGGACGGATTCGAGGAAATCGACGATAGGGGGGCGGTCCTTGCGAGGGGCACGGCGGAGGATTTCGACCGCCGCCTCCGGGAATACACTGAAACGGGCGGGTGCCCCCTCTACGCGGACCTCCCTCCTTTCGCCGGGGGCGTTGCGGGGTTTTTCGGGTACGGAATGGTTAGTCACTGGGAGGACCTTTTCCACTGGGAGCCTTCCCGGTCCCTTCGAGAAAGCTCCTTCCCCGACGCCCTCTTGATGGGCTTCGCTTCCGTGTGCGTGGTGGATCACCTCGAAGATGAGATCTGCCTGGTCCGGAACGTCAGGATTCCCGAGGGCGCGGACAGGAAGGCCCGGATGGCCCTGTACGACGAGGCACGCCGCCTTCTCGACGAGGATGCGGCAAACCTGCCGGAACCTGGTGGAAGGGATCAGGCCGAAGGACGCCGCGGATTCTGCGGCGCTGTGGAGGCGACGATTTCCAAAGAGCGGTTTCTTTCCATGGTCCGGCAGGGCAAGGAGCACATCCTGGCGGGGGATGTGTGTCAGGTGGTCCTGTCCCAGCGTTTTTCCGCAAAGACGGACCTCGAGCCCCTTGAAATCTACCGCGCGCTGAAGCGGGCCAACCCGTCGCCCTACATGTTCTACCTGGACCTTGGCGCTTTCAGGCTCATCGGGTCTTCGCCGGAGGTGCTGGTGAGGCTCTCGGGGGACCGGATCACAACAAGGCCCCTTGCAGGCACTCGCAAGCGGGGGAAAACCCCGGCGGAAGACCGGACCCTGGAACAGGAGCTTCTGGCCGATGAAAAGGAACGGGCCGAGCACGTAATGCTCGTTGACCTTTCCCGAAATGACCTGGGCAAGGTCTGCCGGACAAAAACGGTGGAAGTGACGGAGCTCATGGAAACGGAGCGGTACTCCCAGGTCATGCACATCGTGTCAAACGTGGAAGGCGAGCGACGGGCCGGGTGTGGCCCCCTGGAGATCCTTCGGGCGGCCTTCCCTGCGGGGACTGTATCGGGGGCGCCGAAAGTCCGTGCCATGGAGATCATTGAGGACCTCGAGCCATCGCCCCGCGGGCCCTACGCAGGGGCCGTGGGCTACATCGGTTTCGGTGGTGACATGGACACATGCATCACCATCCGGACCTTCCTCCACGAAAACGGGCGCGTTCATGTCCAGGCCGGGGCGGGCATCGTTTACGATTCGGTGCCCGAGACCGAGTACGAAGAAACAAAAAGCAAGGCGAGGGCCCTTTTCAAAGCCCTGGAGGACGCTTCCGGAGGAAGGGGGGTGAGGTCGTGATCCTTGTGATCGACAACTATGATTCCTTTACCTACAACCTGGTCCAGTATCTTTCGGAGCTTGACGAGACGGTGGCATACCGCAACGACAGGCTGTCCCTGGAGGATATCGCCCGGATGGGCCCCGACCGCATCGTCATATCCCCGGGGCCGGGGGCTCCCGCCGAAGCGGGGATATCAAAAGGAGTGATCCGATCCTTTGCAGGAAGGGTCCCCATTTTGGGCGTATGCCTGGGACACCAGGCCATCGCGGAGGTTTTCGGCGGCAGGGTCATCCGGGACAGGGTCCCCGTCCATGGGAAAGTCTCCAGGATCCATCATTCCGGCGGAGGGGTTTTTGCCGGCATGCCGGACCCTTTCGAGGCAACGCGATACCATTCCCTCGTTGCTGACCCTTCGATGATTCCCGCTGAACTGACCGTGACGGCCTGGACCGAGGACGGGACCATCATGGGCCTCGAACACAGGGATATGCCTGTTTACGGGGTCCAGTTCCACCCGGAGTCGATTCTCACCAAACAGGGAATGGTCATTCTGGAAAATTTCCACAGGCGAGCCGAGGCGGTTCACGAAGGGAGCTGAGCGAGATGAAGGAAACTCTTGAGAGGATTTTTTCGGGTCGTAATCTGGATGCAGAGGAAATGAAAGACGCCATGGAGGCCATCATGGAGGGCGAGGTCTGCGAGGTACACATGGCCGCCTTTTTGGCGGGGCTCAGGACGAAAGGCGAAACCCCCGTAGAGATCGCCGCCGCGGCGTCGGTCATGCGGGAGAAGGCGACGCCGGTGAAGGTGAACTCGCCCGTCGTGGTGGACATTGTGGGGACGGGGGGTGACAGGAAGGGAACGTTCAATATCTCCACGGCGGCCGCCTTTGTCGTGGCAGGCGCCAGGGTGCCCGTGGCGAAGCACGGGAACAGGGCCGTTTCGAGCCTTTGCGGAAGCGCCGACGTTCTGGAGGCTTTGGGGGTGCCCTTTTTTGTCGAGCCGGAGGCCGTAAGCGGATGCATAGACAGGACGGGCTTCGGGTTTCTTTTCGCCCCTGCCTTCCACAAGGCCATGCGCCACGTGGCGCCAGTGCGGAAAACCCTGGGACTGAAGACGCTTTTCAACATTCTCGGCCCCGCCACCAACCCGGCCCGGGCGAATTACCAGGTACTGGGCGTTTCCTCTTTGGGACTTCTCCGCCCCATGGCGGAAGTCATGAAAGCCCTCGGGGTGCAGGGTGGTATGACTGTCCACGGCTGCGGGGGGATCGACGAGTTTTCTCTTGAGGGCCCGAACAGGGTATGCGTGATCAAAGACGGCGAAGTCATCGAGGAGGTTGTCACTCCCGAGGACGCCGGCCTTGCCCGGGTCCCGAACGAAGCTCTTGCGGGAGGCGACGCCGAAAAGAACCGGCATCTCATGCTCGAGCTTCTTGAGGGTGAATCCGGCCCCCTGCGGGATGTGGTCGTCCTGAACTCGGCGGCCGTCTTCGTCTCCACGGGCCATGCCCGTTCCTTCAGGGAAGGGGCCTCCATGGCGGCCGAGGTCCTCGACGGGGGGCGGGCGAAGGCATGCCTGGAAGAAGTCCTCGCCTTTGCCGTCCCGGGAGAGGACGGGGCGGCATGATCCTTGACCGGATAGTGGAGGCGAAAAGAAGAGAAGTCGCCGGGATGAAAGCCGGGAGGGGCGCCCTCGAAAGGGAACTGGCATCACCTGATCTGACGGTCATCGCCGAGATCAAGCGGGCCTCACCGAGCCGTGGGGTCATCGAAAAGGGGCTTGAACCCGCCGAAAGGCTCGATGCCTATGTGCGCGGCGGCGCCCGGGCCGTTTCCGTCGTGACCGACGGTCCCTTCTTCGACGGGAAGGCGGATACCCTGAGGGATCTGCGGGCGGAAACGGACCTGCCCCTTCTCAGGAAGGATTTTGTCATCGACCCCGTACAGCTCTATGAAAGCCGTTTTCTCGGGGCCGACGCGGTCCTTCTGATCGCCGCCGTCCTTGGGAAGGACGGCCTCTCGGAAATGCTCGAGGCAGCCGGGTCCATCGGCCTGGAAACCCTCGTGGAAGTCCACAGCGAAAAGGAACTGCGCATGGTCTTAGGCACGCCGGCAAGGCTGGTGGGAATCAACAACAGAAACCTCGCCGATTTTTCCGTCGACCTGGGCGTCACAGAGCGGCTCATGAACGTCCTTCGTGACCTCGAGCCGCCGGGTCGCCGCCTGGTTGTGGCCGAAAGCGGAGTCTTTTCGCCCGAGGACGCCCTTTTTCTCGCAGGTTGCGGTGTGGACGGGATCCTCGTGGGGTCTTACCTGGTGGAAACCACGGAACCGGAAGGCCGGATACGGGAAATCCTCGAAAGGGTGGTACCCCGTGGTGCGCGTTAAAGTCTGCGGGCTGACGCGGAAAGAAGACGTGGCAGAGGCAGTCCGCCTGGGGGCCGATGCCCTTGGGTTCATCCTTGCGCCGAGCCCGCGGAGGGTTTCCATCCAGGAGGCGGGGCGGCTGACGGAAGGCCTTCCGCCCTTTGTCATTACCGTGGCCGTCCTGATGGACCCGACGGAGGAAGATCTGGAGGGGATTATCGAGAGCCGTTTTTTCCAGGCAATACAGTTTCACGGCACCGAGCCGCCCGAGATGTTTCGGGGGATTCCCCTGAGGACTATCAAGGCCTTCGGCCTCAGGAGCGGAGTCCCCGAAGATATTGCCCGGTATGCCTGTGCGGACTGGTTTCTTTTTGACGCCGGGAAGGCCGGCGATGGTGGAACAGGGCAGAGTTTCGACTGGTCGCTGCTGGAGGGTGGAGACTTCAAAAAACCGTTCATCCTTGCAGGCGGGCTGGGGCCCGAAAACCTGCCGGAAGCCCTGCGCCGGACCGGCGCAGCAGCGGTGGACCTGAACAGCCGGATCGAAGCGGCGCCGGGGGTCAAGGACCATGAAAGAATGAAACTCGCCTTCATGAAGATCAGGCGATACGAGACGGAGAGACTGGAGCGTGAGACGAGATGACAAGAAAAGGGTATTTCGGTGATTTCGGGGGGCGGTACGTTCCCGAAACGCTCTTTCCGGCACTGGAGGAACTTGAGGAAGCCTACAACGGCCTGAAGGAGGACCCGTCCTTTCAGGATGAGCTGGCGGGGCTGTTGTCGAGTTATTGCGGGCGGCCGACCCCGCTGTATCTGGCCGAAAGGCTTTCGGAGTCCGTCGGCGGGGCCAGGGTGTACCTCAAGAGGGAGGACCTGAACCACACGGGCGCCCACAAGATCAACAACGCCATGGGGCAGGCCCTTCTGGCGGCCAGGCTCGGGAAGCGCCGCATCATCGCCGAGACGGGCGCCGGGCAGCACGGTGTGGCGACGGCGACGGCCGCCGCAAAGTTCGGCCTCGAGTGCCACGTGTACATGGGCACCGAAGACATGGAGCGCCAGGCCCTGAACGTGGACAGGATGAGGCTTCTGGGAGCAGAGGTGGTTCCCGTGACGTCGGGAAGCCGCACCCTGAAGGATGCCACAAACGAGGCCATCCGCGACTGGGTGACCAACGTGGAAGACACCTATTACATCATAGGTTCGGCGGTGGGTCCCCACCCCTACCCGACGATCGTCAGGGATTTCCAGCGGGTCATCGGCGACGAAACCCGCAGCCAGATCCTCGAACTGGAAGGGCGGTTGCCGGACCTTCTCGTCGCCTGTGTGGGCGGCGGCAGCAACGCCATCGGCATGTTTTACCCCTTCGTGGAGGACCGGTCGGTCCGCATGATCGGCGTCGAGGCGGCTGGACGGGGTGTCGAAACGGGCGAACACGCGGCGACCCTTACCGCCGGTGACGTAGGGGTGCTTCACGGGAGCCGGTCCTACCTCCTCCAGGATGAAAACGGCCAGGTGCAGATTGCCTATTCCATTTCGGCGGGGCTGGATTATCCGGGCGTTGGTCCGGAGCACAGCTTCCTCAAGTCTTCGGGCCGGGTGGAGTACACTTTTGTAACGGATACGGAAGCCCTCGAGGCCTTCAAGCTCCTTTCCAGGCGGGAGGGCATCATCCCGGCCCTTGAAAGCGCCCACGCCGTGGCGGAGCTTCCCCGCTGCGCAGGGGGGCTCCCGGAGGGAAGCATCGTCGTTGTCTGCCTGTCGGGTCGCGGTGACAAGGACATGCATTCCGTACGTCCCTATCTCATGGAAGGAGTTGAAGCAAGATGACGGACCGACTGCAGTCGGCCTTTTCCGGCAGGAAGGCCCTCATCCCCTATGTCACCGCGGGAGACCCGTCGCTGGACGTCACCGGGGAGCTCGTAAAGGTGCTCGCCTCGTCGGGAGCCGACATCATTGAAATCGGGGTCCCTTTTTCGGATCCCCAGGCCGACGGCCCCGTGATCCAGGCCTCGTCGGAGAGAGCCCTTGAAAGGGGTGCGACCCTGGGGAAGGTGCTGGAGGTGGTCCGCCGACTGAGCGGGGAGGTTGACGTCCCTCTCGTTTTGATGGGGTATTTCAACCCCGTCCTCAGGTACGGTCCCGGGCGGTTTGCCCCGGAGGCGGCGGAAGCCGGCGTGGCAGGGGTCATCATCCCCGATCTTCCCTTCGACGAAGATCCGGACTTTTACAGGCTGCTCGGGTCAAAGGGCGTGCAGGGAGTGTACATGGTGGCGCCCAACACGGCCGCGTCCCGTCTCGAGGCCCTGGGGCGGCAGGCTTCGGGCTTCGTGTATTGCGTGTCTCTCTACGGGACCACAGGCAACGCCCGCGGGCCGGTGGACCATCTGGGCGCGTACCTGGAAACCGTCAGAAAATACGTCAATGTCCCCCTTGTCGTGGGTTTCGGTATCGACGGGCCCGACAAGGCGGCGGACGCAGCGGGGCATGCTGACGGGGTCGTGGTGGGGAGCGCACTGGTCAGGATCATCGAAAGGTACGGCTCGGATACGAAGCGCCTGAAGCAAGAAACGGGAAGTTTCATGATGAGCCTCAGGGAGGCCATGGACCGAAGCGTTGCAGCCTGTGGTCGGGGCTAGCGACACGCCCGGGAGGGGTAGACCCCAAGGATCCGGAAGCTGAAACAGCGGGAGGCCATGATGTCCAGGGCGGGGAGAACCCTGTCGTTGCCTGGTGCGGCCTCCATGTCGACGAAGAAAAGGTATTCGAAGGGGTTGGAGACGAGGGGCCGTGACTGGATGAACATGAGGTTCGCCCCGCTGTCCCTGAGCGGTTCAAGGGCGTGAAAGAGCGAGCCAGGCTTGTGGGCCACGGTGAAAAGCACCGAGATCTTGCCCGTCTTAGGGGGTGCCATCTCACTGCCTTTGCCGATGATCCAGAAGCGGGTGGTGTTGTGGGAGTGGTCCTGGATGTTCCGGGCGAGGATTTCCAGCCCCGCCTTTTTGGCGGCGGCCTCGCTGCAGACGGCGGCGACGCCGTCGAAGTCTGCGGCTTCCAGGGCCGCTGCGCTGGTGCTTGAGGCCGGTTTCCTCGACGCCTGCGGGAGGTGCGTTGAAAGCCATATCCTGCACTGCGCCAGCGCCTGGGGGTGGGAGCGGATTTCGGTGATGTCCCCGAGGTTTCCTCTTTTGCCTGCCAGTACGTGCCTGACGGGCATGACGACCTCCATGGCAATGGCCAGGTCCGGGCCGGCCGAGGCAAGACCGTCGAGGGAGGCGTACACTACCCCCTCGATGGTGTTTTCCACCGGGATGACTCCCAGGTCAGTCTCCTCTCTCGCTACGGCCTGGATGACGTCCCCGGGCGATTCGAAAAAGGCAATGTCGACGGATTCTCCCAGGGCCTCCAGGGCCGCCTGGTGCGAATAGGACCCCCCGGGACCGAGAGAGGCCACCAGAAGCTGTTTCTGGGCCGACCTGCACAGGGAGATGATCTCCCTGTAGACGGCTCCCAGCGAGCGGGTGTCGAGGTCAGGATGCTTCGCGGCGAGTTTTCCCATGATTTCATGTTCTCTGGAAGGGTCGAAAATGGCACCGCCGGCTTTCGTCGCGCCGATCCTGCGGGCGATGTCACGCCGCTCTTGAAGGGCCCTGGCGATGGCTTCGTCTATGTCGTCGATCCGTGCTCTCAGTTTTTCCCGTTCTTTTTCGTCGCCTGAGGACATGGCAGGTTCTCCTTTGGCTTTGACCGGGTTAAGTGTACAAAAGCGTAGCCGAAAGCCCGGCTGATGGCAATGCATTTACTCCGGCCACATTGGGAAAGAATGCCTATTGACAACAAAAAAAACAAGAAATAAACTGTTTTGTATGAATATAAACATTCATTTTTTGTAATATAATGTAACAAAATATTCTTTATCAGGAGGTCGATTGCGGATGGATTTTTCACCCTGGGTTTTGTTTGTTGATCTTGGCATAGTTTCAGCGCTTATCCTGGCAGGGAAACTCATAAGGGCTAAAGTCAAGTATGCTCAGGAGTTATTCCTGCCCGCCAGCCTGATCGCCGGATTCCTGGGCCTTGCTTTTGGTCCTAACGGTCTTGGATGGATTCCCTTCTCTTCCAACATCGGTACCTACCCGGGCATCCTTATCGCCCTGGTCTTTGGAGCTTTGCCTCTGGCCTCTGAAAAGGTCCCCTTCAAGCAGATCATAGAAAGGGTCGGGAATCTGTGGGCCTACTCCCAGATAGGCATGATCCTACAATGGGGGCTTGGAAGCCTTTTCGGTATCCTGGTTATCGTCACAATATGGAAAGACATAAATCCCGCCTTCGGCCTCATGCTTGCCAGCGGCTTCACCGGAGGCCATGGAACGGCGGCTGCTATCGGGACCGCCTTTGAAGGTTTGGGTTGGGAAGAGGCAAGGACTCTTGCGATGACTTCAGCCACTGTGGGAGTGGTCAGCGCCATAGTCGGGGGGTTGATCATCGTCAAGTGGGGGGCCAGAAAGGGGTACACCCATTTCATAACCAAGTTTGAAGATATGCCTGGCGAACTCCGCACCGGTCTGATTCCTGAGGAGAAGAGAGAATCCGGAGGCAAGGACACCATCTCTTCAATATCCCTTGACCCTCTTGCATTTCATGTCGCGCTGATATTCCTTGCGGCTCTCGGTGGGTATTACTGTAGCAAAATCGCGTCCGCCTACATCCCGAAGGTCAGTCTTCCCGTTTTCAGCTGCGCTTTCATTGTAGGAATCGTGATCAGCCGGGTCTTGCAAGCCACAGGAGCTTCACGGTATGTGGATAAGAAGACCCTTGGTAGGTTAAGCGGAACTTTTACGGACCTTCTGGTTGCTTTCGGTATCGCCTCTATCAGTCTTCCTGTCGTTGTCAAATACGCAGTTCCGCTGGTTTTGCTCTTTGTCTTTGGCTTGCTGTACTGCCTGTTTATCTTCTCCTGGCTTTCACCGCGGATTCTTAAGACATACTGGTTTGAGAAAGCCATGTTTACCTGGGGATGGATGACCGGAACAATGGCTATGGGAATAGCCCTCCTTCGGATAGTTGACCCCAAGCTGAAGAGCGAAGCTCTAGATGATTTTGCTTTTGCCTACCTGCCGATAGCTCCTGTTGAAATCCTCGTTGTAACCTTCTCTCCCATGCTCTTTGCTACCGGCAAGGGCTGGTATTTTATTGGAGGGGCAATAGGATACGCACTCTTAGTATGGATCATCGCGCTTATGAAAGGCTGGTTTAGCTTCGCGCCGAAAGAACTGCGTGTCAAAAGGGAAGAAATTTAGTGAAGCTCAAGTATTATCGTAAGAAACGTTAAGGGAGTGAGTTTTTTGAAAGGGGAAAAAGTAACTTTTCTGTATCTTGACGAAGATGACATGATCAAGGCGGGCGTGCTGGATATGCCCAGGTGTGTAAACGTCATGGAAGACGTATTCAGGCTTCTTGGCAAAGGGGATTACCTCATGGGCGGTCCTCTTGGAAATGAACACGGCCAGATGCTGTGGTTCCCGAAAGAAAGCCCGTTTTCGAATATGCCTTTGGCTGGTCCGGATCGTCGGTTCATGTCTATGATCGCTTACCTAGGAGGCAAGTACAACGTATGCGGTGAAAAATGGTACGGGTCCAATGTGGAGAACCCTCGCCAGAAGGGGCTTCCCCGTTCCATTCTCATGGTGATACTCAATGACCCTGTCACCGCCGAGCCCCTTGCGATCATGTCGGCCAACCTTGTCAGCGCGATGAGGACAGGAGCGGTGCCGGGCGTTGCTGCGAAATACCTTGCCCGAAAGGATGCAGAAACCGTTTCGGTGATAGGAGCCGGCGTGATCAACAGAGCCTGTCTGCTGGCCGTGTGCGCAGGTGTTCCGCATATCAAAAAGGCTTTGGTACATGATATTAACGAAGAACAGATAAATCGTTTCATCAGTGAAATGTCCGAACAGATCGATGCAGAACTGGTTCCTTCTCCGTCTTTGGAAGAGACCGTCAAAAACTCTGATATCATCAGCGTTGCCACTTCAGGGGCGGCTCCGGCGGAAATTCGCGAAGAATGGATCAAAGAGGGCTCTTTGATCGAACTGACTGGTGTAGCCCAGATGTCAAAGGAGCTTTACATGAAAAGCCGTATCGTGGCTGATAACTGGAAGATGCATCAGTCATGGATGACTGAGGGGAAAGAGCACCCTGATGGTATCGAAAGCATCTTGAGTTGGGCTCCGTCGGCTCCGATAATCCGGCTTTTGTTGGAAGGCCGGATAGAGCACGAGGACATTTACAACCTGGGCGATATCGTAAATGGAAGCACGCACTTTGAGAATAATGGTGAAGAACCGGTAATACTGATCACCGGCGGCATGCCCGTCGAGGATGTGGCTTGGGCGTGGACGGTGTACCAGAATGCCCTCGAGAATGGCATCGGGCAGGAACTCCGGCTCTGGGAGTCCCCCCACTGGTTCTAGAGTGTTTTTTGCTTCCAAAAGGCAGCGGTCCCGAACTTTGTCGGGACCGCTGCCTTTTTTTAGATACAATAAGGGTATCTGAGGAAAGAAGCGGTGAAATCTGATGACAAGCGAAGAAGGGCTTGCATCGCAGCGGCGAGTGGCCCGCTATATTTTGGAAAACGGGCGGCAAGTTGCCTTCTTGACTGCCCAGGAGCTGGCTGCGGAAGTTGGGGTCAGCCTGGCTACAGTCGTACGAACTGCAGCCAACCTCGGGTTTGGGAATTATTACAACCTCAGGGGCAAACTCAAGGAAATTCTCATGGCCTCCACGACTCCCACGTGGCTGGAACTTGAAAAGTCGTGGGAAAAACACGCTGAGAGAAATTTCTTCGACAGAATCGTCAAGGAAAACATAGAAAGTCTGAGGAAGCTGTTGGCACCAGAAACCGCTACCTCAATTGATAGAGCCGTCGATCTTCTAGACCAGGCCGAATCCATCTATGTAATGGGCAGCCGATCCAGCAGGGCTCCTGCGTTGACCTTATACTTCGCCTTTCAGCAATTTCTATGGAACACTCATCTTCTTGGCGAAATGGGGGAGGACGACCTTTACGAAAACCTGCTTGGGATAGATGGGAATGACGTCTTCATCGCAATTTCACATGGGTACCCCTATTACGCGGTGCAAACCATAAATGCTGTCAAACTGGCCAGTTCGAGAGGAATTCGCGTGATTCTCCTGACAGATCATCCGAGCAATCCCTGCGTGATGCATAGCAGTGTGACGATCGTAGTTTACGGTTGTGAGGGGCATTTTTCCCTCGTGCCTCTGAATACGGTATTAGAGTCCTTAATTGTCGGACTAGGAATGAGACGCTCGGAAAAAGCGATTGACAAATTGCGCACTCTTTGGAAAACCCTCATTGATAACGGTGTCACCCTCGGCAGGGAAAACTGATTGCAGGCTGTCCCATCAGAATAGGGGGAGAAGAAACAGTATCCTTAAGCTACCGGTTTTCCGCATCCGGTCACTATTTGCTGTTGACAAATCGGCGAATCTCTATAGAATAAATCGACAATACACGCAAGTCATCCGCAGGGAAAGGGGGAAAACCAATGGCGGGAAGCCGCGCAAACAAGCATAGCATGCTCACAAAGGGCGGATTCTATTTTTATTTTGGCGGCGGCCAGTGGCGTTATTTTTACGCCAGTGGTCATTCAATGCATTGGAATCCGCTATCGGCTCCCCGGACTCTTCCCTCTTCAGGTGAAGCGTAGGCCAGAAGAAAAACACCAGTAAAGAGTCGGGAAAGCAAAACAGGAACATACCAGCCGGAACCGGATTCCAAATCCAGTTCCGGCTTTTTTTATTCTTTTATTCCCGGGAGGTTGAGCGAGATGTTGGTCATTCAGATGGAGAAGCAGTGCAGCAGCCTTGATGTGGCAAGAGTGTGCGATCTTCTTGAGCGGAGGGGCCGGGAGACGAAAGTGGTGGGTGGCAGGAAAGCCCTCAATGTGGTGACGGCGGGAAACGGTGAAGAAAAAGACCTTCTGGCGAAACTTCCGGGCGTGGCGGCACTGGCGGCGACGAAGCATCCCTTCCCGTTGGCAAGCCGTGAAATTTTCCCGAATGACGGTGTGGTAGACATCGCCCCCGGTCTTGCCATCGGCGGAGGGAACATGGTGGTCATGGCGGGACCCTGCGCTGTGGAAAACCGGTCCCAGATCATCGAGACGGCGCGGGGTGTCAAGGCGGCCGGGGCGAAGGTTCTCAGGGGCGGCGCCTTCAAGCCGAGGACGAACCCCTACTCCTTCCAGGGTCTGGGGAACGAGGGCATCGCCCTCATGGTGGAGGCCAGGGAGGCGACGGGGCTCCCCATCGTGACGGAAATCATGTCCACCGAAGACCTTGAGTGGCTTGAGCCCCACGTGGATATTTTCCAGATCGGCTCCCGGAACATGATGAATTTCAGCCTTCTGAAGGCCGTAGGCCGGACCGACAAGCCCGTCCTCCTCAAGAGAGGCCTCATGGCGACCGTCGACGAATGGCTCCAGGCGGCGGAATACATCCTTGCCGGCGGGAACTCCCGGGTAATCCTTTGCGAGCGGGGGATCAGGAGCTTCGACAAGAGCACCAGGAACACCCTGGATTTGAGTGTGGTTCCCCTGGTCAAGTCCCTGAGCCATCTCCCGGTGATCGTCGACCCAAGCCACGGGACGGGGCGCAGGGAGCTCATCCGCCCCATGAGTCTCGCGGCCCTCGCCGCCGGTGCGGACGGCCTGATCGTAGAAGTGCATCCTGAGCCCGACAATGCTCTTTCCGACGGCTTCCAGACGCTGGATCTGGCTGCCTTTGACGATCTCATGCAATCCATCTCGAGCCTGACGCAGATGATGAAAACCGACGAGGAACGACGGAAATGCGCCTTGAAAATAGCAATGTAGGCATCGCCGGAGTAGGCCTCATCGGCGGTTCCATCGCAGCGGCCCTGGCTTCCGGCGGCCGGTGCCGGGCCGTCAGGGGCTGGGACCGGGACCCCGAAGTCACAAACCTGGCCGTACAAAAGGGTTTTTTGCATGAGGCTTCAAACAGCCTCGAGGACCTGGCTTCATGGACGGATGTCTTTGTAGCGGCTGTACCACCCGCGGCCATCGTCGACGTAGGACGGAGGGCCTTCACCGCATCGGCCGGGAAAATCCGGGCCTTCTTCGATACGGGAAGCGCCAAACGTGTCGTCGCCAGGGAGCTTGCGCGAATCTGGCAGGACCGCTACCTCGGCTTTCATCCCATGGCGGGCAGGGAGCAAGGCGGGATAGACAACGCCGAAGCGGGACTTTTTCAAGGCTGCGTGACCGCCCTTGTGACCGATTCCGAAACCTCACAGGAGACGAAAGAAACAGCCCTGGAACTGGCGGGGGCCCTGAAATCCTCGAGGGCGGTGGAAATGGATGCCGAAACCCATGACAAGACCGTCGCCTGCATCAGCCACCTTCCCGTTTTTGTCGCCATGGCCCTGTCCATTACGGCCGGGGAATGCCAAGGCCGCCTTCCGGCCCCTGGAGAACTCGCAGCAGGGGGTTTCCGGGATACCTCACGGGTGGCCCAGGGGCCTTCCTGGCTTGTGGCCGAGATGTGGGGTCAAAACGGGGACTTTATCGCCCCCCTCCTCCACAGGGCGGCATCGCTGCTGGAAGTCATGGCGGGTTCGTCGAAAGAAGAGCTTGCAGCCATTTCGGAACGGGCGGCCCTGTCGAGGAAGTCCGTTCTCGAAGGACTGAAGGATTCAGGAGGTGAGCTTTCATGAAAAGCATCCAGGTGGAACCGGCAGGAGCCGCCTTGAGGGGAAAGATCACGCCTCCCGGCGATAAATCCATTTCCCACCGTGCGGCTTTTATGGGTGCCCTGTCGTCAGAGGGGATAAGTGTTTCAAATTTTTCGACGGGCGCGGATTGCGCTTCCACTCTGCGGTGCCTCGGGCAGATCGGATGCAGGGTCCTTCGTGAAGGCCACAGGGTATCGGTGCACAGGGGGAGCGAGCGCAAGGAGACGGGAGGCATTCTCGACGCGGGGAACTCGGGGACGACGGCGCGCCTCTTGTGCGGTTTTCTTGCGGGAATACCCGGCCTCTTCTCGGTGATTACCGGCGATGAGAGCCTTCGGAAACGCCCCATGGCCCGAGTCGTTTCCCCCCTCAGGACCATGGGTGCCCGCATCGACGGCCCGGAGGGCGCCTCGTCTCTCCCCTTGTCCATACGGGGGACCCGTCTTTCGGGAGGGACGTTTTCCCTCACGGTGGCCAGCGCACAGGTGAAAACGGCCCTCCTTCTTGCCGGGCTCAACGCCCAGGGGAGTGTCACCGTCGTGGAACCGCTGCAGACGAGAGACCACACGGAGATCATGCTGCGTCATCTGGGCGTGCCGGTCCGGAGTGAGGCCGGGGCGGTCACGGTGTACCCCTGCAGCGACCTCCCGGGCGGGTCCTGGAGGATCCCCGGCGACTTCTCCTCGGCCGCCTTCTGGATTGTCGCGGCGACCATCGCCGAAGGCTCGGATCTTGTCCTCGAAGGAGTCGGGGCAAACCCCACAAGGACGGGGATATTGAAACATCTGCAGGAAATGGGGGCGGATCTGGAATGGGGCTCCCAAAGCCTTGCCGGGGGAGAGCAGCAGGCGGACCTGAAGGTTCACAGCGCCCCCCTCGAGGCGGTTGCCATCGGCGAAAAAGACATTCCGATCATGGTGGACGAACTGCCCGTTCTGGCCGTGGCGGCGACCCAGGCGAAGGGGGTCTCCAGGATCAGCGGTGCGAGGGAGCTCCGCTTCAAGGAGACCGACCGGATCCGGGCCATGACCGAAGGCCTGAAGAAGCTTGGGGCGAAAATCCTGGAACATGACGACGGCTGGGAAATCGAGGGGCCGGTCCAGCTTCACGGGGGGACCGTGGACGGCTGCGGCGACCACAGGATTGCCATGGCCCTCAGCATCGCCGCGCTGGTCGCAGACGGCCCCGTCACTGTAGAAGGCGGCGGCTGTGTCGAAATCTCCTATCCTTCCTTTTACGATGATCTCAAGACGGTGACGGCCTGCGGAGCGGCGTCATGATCGGCGCCGGGACGCGCCTGGTCGCCCTTTTAGGCAACCCGGTCGGCCATAGCCTCTCCCCGGTGATGCACAACGCCGCCTTCAGGGAAACGGGTCTCGATATGTGCTACCTGGCTTTTGAGGTGATCCCCGGTGACCTGGGAAAGGCCCTTGAAGGGCTCAAATGCCTGGGCGCCGTGGGAGCGAACATCACGGTACCCTTCAAGGAAAGGGCCCTGCTGTACATGGACCGGCTTGCCCCGCTGGCCGATGCCGTCGGTGCCGTCAACACCATTGTCTTCGAAGGGAAACGCGCTTTCGGCCATAACACGGACATCGACGGCATAGGGGAAACTCTCCGCCTTTTCCGGGTACCGAAGGAGCCCGTTCTGCTGCTTGGTGCCGGGGGTGCCGCGAGGGCTGCCGCCTGTGCCTTGGGCAAGGAAGGCTGCGGTCCGATATGGGTTTCCAACAGGAATTTCAAAAGGGCGGAGCAGCTTGCCGAGGACCTGGCGAGAATCTGCAAGACGCCTTTTGCGGGGGCCGTCCCCTGGGGTGAAAGGCCCCCAGAGCCGTGCCCTCTTGTGGTGAATGCCACGTCTTTGGGCCTGAAAGGGACTGACTGGCCCGAGGGTCTGCCGGAAAAGATCCTGTCCGGGGAGGACGTCGAAGGGGTGCTGGATCTGGTGTACAGGCCTGGTGCGGTGACGCCCCTCGTGGAAGCGGCGCAAAAGCGGGGCATCGCCGCCATCGGCGGCGAAGAGGTCCTCCTCCGGCAGGGGGCGGCGGCCTTTACCCTGTTTACCGGGGTGGATGCCCCCGTCGAAAGGATGCGCCGCAGCATGAGGGAATGGACCATGCGTGATGGAAGGGGCTGATCCGCCATGGCTCTCCGCTTTTTGACGAGCGGCGAATCCCACGGGCGCGGCCTGCTGGTCGTCGTGGAAGGGTTGCCCGCAGGCCTGGAGGTTTTTCCCGAGGATCTGGAAAAAGGCCTTGCCAGGAGGCGGCGTGGATACGGCCGCGGGGCCAGGATGCGCCTGGAAAAGGACCGGCTCACTATCTGGAGCGGCATACGCAACGGCAAAACCACCGGAGCCCCTTGCGGGATCTCCATCGAAAACGAGGAATGGGAAAAGTGGCGGCCCGTGCTCGATCCCGCCCGTCATGACGCTGCCGGTGCGACCGCCGGGAACGTGTCCTGCCCGAGGCCGGGCCATGCTGATCTGGCCGGCGCCGTGAAATACGGCCACCGGGACATGAGGAATGTCCTCGAGCGGGCGAGCGCCCGGTCCACGGCGGCCTGGACGGCGGCGGGGCTTCTTGCGGGGCTTCTTCTGGCAGATATCGGCGTGCGGGTCCGGGGCGCAGTACTTTCCATCGGCGGAACCGAGGCGGCGCCCCCTGATTCAGAAGCAGAATGGGAAACGGCCATGTCCTCGGACCTGGGATGCCCGGAAAAATCCGCTGAGGCGGCCTTTACGGAGAGGATAAAAGAGGCCGATGAAAAAAAGGACACCCTCGGGGGTGCCTTTCTCGTCTCCGTGACAGGCCTGCCTCCGGGCGTAGGATCCTATGCGGAGTGGGACCGGAGGCTCGACGGGCGCCTGGCGGCGGCGGTCATGGCCATACCGGGGATCAAGGGCGTCGAGATCGGAGACGGGTTCCGTCTTGCCGGACTTCCCGGGAGCCTGGCTCACGATGCCATCTTCCCCGACGGGCGGGGCGGACTCGAGCGTCGGTCAAACCATGCCGGGGGACTTGAAGGAGGGATGGCCAACGGTGAAGAAGTTCTTCTGAAGGCCGTTATGAAGCCAATCCCCACGCTCCGGAAACCCCTGCCTTCCGTTGACGTGACGACGGGCGAAACCGTGTCGGCCCATCGGGAAAGGGGCGATGTCTGTGCCGTACCGGCTGCCTGCGTTGTGGCCGAAGCCATGGTCGCCTGGATCATCGCCGCCGCGGTGACGGAGCAGTTCGGGGGTGACCGGATGGAAGACCTCCGGCGAAGGTTCAACGATTACGTGAGTGAAGCGGGGAGGTTCCCCCATGGAAGGGACTAACCTCTTTCTCGGAGGCTTCATGGCTTCCGGCAAAACGGCCGTGGGCAAGGAGATTTCAAGGCTTTCCGGGCGCCCCTTCCTGGACGTGGACGGCCTTATTGAACAGAGGAAAGGCATGTCCGTGGCGGAAATCTTTGAGAGCAAGGGCGAACTTTGCTTCCGGCGCCTGGAAGCGGAAACGGTCCGTGAGGCCTGCGGGCTGGAAAACACGGTGATCGCCCTGGGCGGAGGGTCCCTCCTGAACGGGGACTTGAAAGACCTCATTCTCCAGAGGGGGAAACTCGTCATTCTTGATGTCCTTCCGGAAACAGTGCTCGAGCGCACCCGCTGTGAAAGGGACAAACGCCCGCTGCTTGAACCTCATGTGCTGAAAGACCTGATGGCAAGACGCCGCGAAGCCTATGCGTGCGGGGACTACAGGGTGCCAACGGACGGCAGGAATGTGGGGGCCCTCGCCGGGGAGATCCTGCGGCGTTTCGGCATCCGGGCCCGGTGCTCCGTCCCGGGCCGTGACAGACTGCCGGGCGATGAAAGGGTCGTGACGGGGCATATCTACGTGGGCCGGGGGATTCTCGCGAAGAAAACCAGGGAGCTTGTCGAAGGGTCTTCGGGGTCATTTTTTACCGTAGCCGACAAAATCACGGGACCTCTTTACGGGGAGGGTCTCGGAAAATCCAGGGGCGCCTTTTTGCTCCCAAGAGGCGAAGCAGCGAAGCAGCTGTCCATGGTGGAGAAACTCTGGCAGGCCTTTTCGAATTCCGGTGTGGACCGGGGCGACATGGTGGTCGCCCTCGGCGGGGGTACGGTGGGCGACGCCGCCGGGTTCGCCGCGTCGACGTGGCTGCGTGGGATCCCTGTCATCCAGTGTCCCACCACACTGTTGGCGCAGGTGGACAGCGCCGTCGGCGGGAAGACGGGAGTCAACCTTCCCGAGGGGAAAAACCTCGTCGGGAGCTTCCACCAGCCGCGGGCAGTGGTGTCCGATGTGGAGTGCCTCCTGAGTCTTTCATGGAAGGACTACCGGCAGGGGCTTGCCGAGGCGGTCAAGTACGGCCTGGGCGAGGACTCAGCCCTCTTGGGATGGATCGGGGAGCATGCCCGGGGATTACGGGGGCGAGATCCCGGGCTTCTTGTCGAACTTGTGGCAAGGTGCGCCGCCATCAAGGCAGACGTGGTTCGGGAGGATGAAAAGGAGCAAAAGGGAGTCCGCGAGAGGCTTAACCTGGGGCACACAGTAGCCCATAGTCTGGAAGCCGCATCGAGGTATGAAGACTGGTCCCACGGTGACGCTGTTTCCGTCGGGATGGTTGTCGCGGCGCACCTTTCGTTCCGGCTGGGACAGTGCGAAAGGGAAACGCCGACTCAACTGATGGAACTTCTTTCGGAACTTGGCCTTCCGGTGGCCCCCGACATCCCCTGGGAGGAAATCCAGCCCCGCCTGCTCAGGGACAAGAAGTTCAGGGGTGGGGGCCCCCGGCTGGTCCTTCCGCGGACCAAAGACCGGGCCGTCGTTCGTGACGATGTTCCGCTGAAAATGCTGCAGGAATGCTACGAGGAGGTGCTGGCATGGAACGGAGGCTCGCCTTTGCCGTGCTGAACGGACCCAACCTGAATCTTCTGGGCGAAAGGGAACCCGGAGTTTACGGGAAACACTCCTTGTCCGACCTGGAGAACCTCTGCAGGAAATGGGCCGATGATCACAACGCGGCGGTGGAGTTTTTCCAGAGCAATCACGAGGGGGAGCTCATCGACCGGCTCCAGGTCCTTCATAAAAGCGTTTCCGGCGTGGTGTTCAACCCGGGGGGGTACACGCACACCAGCGTCGCCCTCAGGGACTGTGTCGCCGCTGTAGCCGTCCCCGTCGTCGAGGTGCACCTGTCGAACCCGGCGGCGAGGGAGCCTTTCAGGCATACCAGCCTCATAGCCCCCGTCGCCGCCGGGAGCATCGCCGGCTTTGGAGTCCGGGGTTATATTCTTGCCCTGGAGAGTTTTCTCGGATCTGCCTATTGAACAGGATCCCGACCCCTCGGCCTGTCGGCTCTCAGGGGGTTTTGTGCAGGAAATCCCAGGCCGTTTGGGCCAGCAGGGCAGCCCCTGCGCTCAGGCATGTTTCATCAACGTCGAATTCGGGGTGGTGCCATTCCCGCGAGGGTTCATCGGTGGGGCTTACCCCGAGAAAAAAGAAGGCTCCCGGCACCTGCTGCAGGTAGATGGCGAAGTCCTCGCCGCCGCCGCTGGGGACAGGTTCGACGACGCTGTCCGGCCCGAGGGCCTCGAGGGCCGCTTTCCTGCCGATTTCGGCGCATTTGGCGTCATTGACCAGGGCGGGGAGGTCGAAGAAATAGTCAACTACGCCTTCAGTGTCCAGGGCTGAACAGGTGTGGCCGATGATGTTTTCCAGAAGTCGGGGCATCCGCTCCCGGGTCCGGGGGTCGTAGGTCCGGACGGTGCCCGTGAGTTCCACCCTGTCGGCGATGACGTTGTTGGCCTTTCCGCCGTGAATGGTGCCCAGGGAAACCACGGCCTGGTCGAAGGGGGAGACTTTCCGGCTAACCACGGTCTGGAGGTTCTGGATGACGGAAGCTGCGGCGACAATGGCGTCCCTTGTCCGGTGGGGCACGGCGCCGTGACCGCCTTCCCCGGTGATGGTGATTTTCATGGTGTCCACCGCCGCCATGAGAGGTCCCGCCTTGATGCCGGCCTTTCCGGCCCTGATGGCCGGGGCGGTATGGAGGCCAAATATGGCGTCCACTTTTGGGTCGTCGAGAATCCCTTCGGCCATCATGGTTTTTGCGCCCTTGTTGGTTTCCTCGGCGGGCTGGAAGATGAAGACCGCCGTCCCCGCCATGTCGTCGCTGTTTTCTGCCAGAAGCAAAGCCGCTCCGAGAACGCAGGTGGTGTGGACATCGTGACCGCAGGCGTGCATTACCCCCGGGTTGACGGAGGCATATTCCGCACCGGTCTTCTCTTC
This sequence comes from Thermovirgaceae bacterium, assembly GCA_046542505.1. Lineage (GTDB taxonomy): Bacteria > Synergistota > Synergistia > Synergistales > Thermovirgaceae > UBA1876. Next base: position 37,481 of record JBKHBH010000001.1, read on the forward strand.
TATCGGCAGGGCGTCCATATCGGCCCGAAGCGCCACGCAGGAGCCGTCGGCAGAACCCCTCAGGATGCCGACCACGCCGGTTTTCGCCACGCAGCGGCGGACTTCCATCCCGGATTCCTCCAGAATTCCGGCCACGATGTCCGCTGTCCGGTGTTCCTGGAAGCTCAGTTCCGGATGCCGGTGCAAATCGCGGCGGATTTCCGACAGTCTGGTTGAAAGGGCGGCCGCTTTGGAGGCCAGGTTTTTCATGAATTTCCCCCCTTTATCCCTTCCTGCCAGGGAAAGGCTGTCGCCCCGAGTTCAATCGGTGCGAGGTAAAGGGGTTTCCCGCGGCAGAGTCTGGAAACCTCACGCCGGTAGCGGGCCGGATCGAAACCTTCCGGTTCCTGCAGGATCCCCGAGATGATCCGTGCCGTCCGCTCGATCTCATTTTCTGCAAATCCCCTGGATGTCACCGCTGCGGTCCCGATCCTGATACCGCTGGTGACCCTCGGGGAGGCGGGGTCGAAGGGGATCATGTTTTTGTTGACGGTGATTCCCACCCGGGCAAGGGCTTCTTCGGCGGCCACGCCTGTCACCTTCCAGGGCCTGAGGTCCACGAGCATCAGGTGGTTGTCCGTGCCTCCGGAGACGATCCTCAGCCCTGCGTCGGCGAGGCATGCCGCCATGGTCCGGGCGTTGGCCCTGACCTGCCTCGCGTAGCGGTGAAATTCTTCCGTAGCTGCCAGGTGGAAGGTGACGGCCTTTGCCAGAACATTCTGCAGGATGGGGCCGCCCTGGGTTCCCGGAAAGACGGCCTTGTCGACGGCGGAGGCGTGTTCCCGACGACAGAGGATGAATCCTCCACGGGCGCCGCGGAGGGTCTTGGTGGTGGTGCTGGTCACCGCGTCGGCCCAGGGCACGGGACTCGGGTGGATGCCGGCCGCGACCAGGCCGGCGATGTGGGCCATGTCCACCAACAGGTATGCCCCGGTTCGGTCCGCTATCTTGCGGAACCTGGGGAAATCGATGACTCTCGAGTAGGCACTGCCGCCTGCTACGATCATCCGGGGAGAGTGTTCCTTCGCGAGTTGTTCTACCTGGTCGTAATCGATCTGTTCAGTCTGGGGATCGATGCCGTAGGAAAAGGCCTTGTAGTACTTCCCTGTAATGCTCACCCTGCTTCCGTGGGAGAGGTGCCCGCCGTGGCTGAGATCCATGCCGAGGATCGTGTCTCCCGGTTCGAGGAGGGCCATGTAGACGGCGAGGTTGGCGTTGACGCCGGAGTGAGGCTGTACGTTTGCGTGGTCCGCGCCGAAGAGCGCCCTGGCCCGTTCTATGGCGAGGTTCTCAATCTCGTCGATGACTTCGCAACCGCCATGGTATCTGTTGCCCGGGTACCCCTCGGCGTATTTGTTCGTCAAGACCGTTCCCTGGGCCTCCATGATACAGGAAGGGACGAAATTCTCCGAGGCGATGAGCTCGATGGTGGAGCTTTCGCGGACGGCTTCCCTGGCGATGAGCGCGGCGGCTTCAGGGTCGGCGGCGGTGAGGTGGTACATGAGGGATTCCTCCTCCATGAAATTTGAATTTTATTTGGCTGCGTCAGTTTTTTTGAAGCACTTTCCCGTGTCTTTGGCCCGTGACTTTGCCGTTTTTCAGGGCGAGCACACCATTCACGGCGACATGGATGATTCCTTCAGGATGCCGGCAGGGGTCGGTGTAGGTTCCCCGGTCGATGATCCTTCCGGCGTCAAAGACGGTGATGTCGGCAGCCATGCCGGGCCTGATGAGGCCGCGGTCAAGAAGGCCGATCCTCCGGCAGGGGTGTGACGTCATCTTGCGCACGGCTTCCTCCATGGGGAGCACCTTTTCGTCCCTGGAGTATTTCCCCAGAAAACGTGCCGTAGAGCCGAAGGCGCGGGGATGGGGCCTGCCGCCCACGATGGCGTCGGAACAGAGCATCATGTGGGGGCTTTTCATGATCGACTTCAGGTCTTCCTCCGAGCCGTAGAACTGGGTCATGGTGACGGCGTCGTCCTCCTCGACGAGGAGGTCGCAAACGACGTCGAGGGGGTCCTTGCCCGTCTGCGAGGCTATTTCCGTAACGGTCTTGCCTTCGGCGAAACGGTTTTTGTCCGTCTTGACGGAGTTAATAAGAATGCTGTCCCAACCGCAGGTTGCGATCCAGTTCTCCCATTTGTCGTCCGTTTCGCCCGACTGCGCCTTGCGGATGTCTTCTCTCACGGCGGGATCGGCCAACGCCTCAAGAAGGCTTTCAGTTCCTCCCGTATGGAACCTGGGCGGGATGACGGCGTCGAGCATGGTGCTTCCTGCCGTGTAGGGGTATTGGTCGAAGGTGACTTCGAGTCCCTGTTCCCTGAAGCTCTCGATGAGTTCCAGGGCGCTTTCCGACTTGCCCCAGTTTCGCTTGCCGGCCACCTTGAGGTGGGAGATGTGGAGAGGGCAGTCGGCCTCGAGGCAGATGCCGCCTACTTCGAGGATGGATTCGAGCAGGTCGTCACCCTCGTTTCGCATGTGCACCACGAAGAAACCGCCCCTGCTTCCGGTGGTCCTGCAAAGTTCGACCAGTTCCTTCCTGTCGGCGTACATGCCGGGAGGATAGATAAGGCCTGTCGAGAGTCCGCAGGCCCCTTCGTCAAGGGCTTCTGCGAGGATGTCCTTCATGCGGTCCGTTTCGGCTGCCGAGGCGGGACGGTTTTCCCAGCCCAGGGCCATGGCCCGGACGGCGCCGTGGGGAACGAGCATGGCCGTGTTGACGGCTGACTTGGCACGGTTTACGGCGTCCAGGTACTCGGCCATGGTGTTCCAGGGCCATTCTTCGAGCCAGGTTCCAAGAAGTCCGGAGACACGCCGCATCATCGGCTTCTTGTTGGCTTCGTCCAGGGGTGCCACGGAGAGTCCGTCCTGCCCGAGAAGGGCTGTGGTGATGCCCTGGTGAAGTTTTTCCTCCTCGCCGGGATGTACGAAAAGCCGAAGGTCAGAATGGGTGTGGGCGTCGACGAATCCCGGGCACAGGAGGGCGCCTCCAAGATCCAGTGTTTCGACGGCTTCCGCGTCGAGCCCGTTTTTTACCGCTGAGATTTTCCCGTCCCGGACTCCCACATTGGCTGAGAACCAGGGGCTTCCACTTCCATCGATGATGCGCGCGTTTTTGAAGAGAATATCAAGCATTGGCCGACCTTCTTTCTTGCGAAATGATTTCCTGGCGTCTCTCTTGATAATCGTGCGCCAGGTGGTACAGCCTTTCCGGCCGTCCGCGCCTTCCCAGGTATCTTTTCCCGCAGGTCTGGATTAGGCCGAGGTGGAGGAGAGTTGAGATGATTTTGCGGGCGGCTTTTTTCGTGACGCCTATGAGATCCGAGAACTGTGACGGAGAAAAGGGCGGCTCAAGGATAGTGGCTGCGTTAAGGTATCGCGTGAAGCTCGAGACGGTGATTCCGGCTCCTTCAATGATACGCGCCCCTCCAGCATTTGGAAGAAGGAGGCTGGAGCAGGTCTCGCCTCCGATGGGGAAGGTTTTTTCGTTGTCGATGAGGTATGCTGTGTCACCGCCGTCGAGGGTGGTCATTTCGAGGGCTTTTTCGGCGGCCTTCTCTGCAACGGCGATGTTCGGCCCCACACCGTAGCCGACGTCGGTTTTGATTCCCGTGCCGCAGGTGACGACGTGGGAAAGTTCGTTCCGCGAAAAATCCCGGGTCTGGGCGCGGAGCTGGCCGAGGTTCTGGATGATCAAAAAGCTTCGATGATCCCTTGGGGCAACAAGGAGGTTGTATTTCTCGGAATAGGTCAGCAAGGCTTGGTGGACGGCGAGTACCTTGCGGTCGAATCCTGTGTTTGCCTTGTCTTCGAAGCGCGGGGTGACGAGACCGACCACGGCCTTCAGGGAGTCGCTGGAAATCTTCTCGATTTCGAGGTTAAGAAGCTGGATGGTCCGGCGAATCGTTGATACGGCTGGTGTGACATGGAAAGAGGGGACACGGGAGGAGGCCATGGAATTCTTGACGCTTTCAACACATGTCACTGCGAAGTCGGTGAGCCCGCGGTCGTACAAGTCGGTGTGAAAACGCCTAAAGTCTTCGGTGGAGTTTTTTTGTGTCGTGTAGGGTAGCGTGTATATGGCGCGGACCTTCAGTTTCGTCTCCCGCAGCACCTCAAAGACTTCGTTTTTCTCAACGGTGTCGACGCTGAAACGGCACCCTTTCTCTTTCGATGCACACATGGAGAGGGCGGCGTTCAAGAGGGCGACCACAAGGCCAGAAGATTCGGCAGGCACATAGCCCCAGGGGCATTTCCTGTCTACGGAAGCCGAGGCGACAAAATACGGGATCGGTCCTGTAAAAAAAAGACCTTCCGACTTTTCCTGCGCAGACCTGACTAGCAGGGGGACCTCGTAGAAATCCCTGTAGACAAAGCCTTCCGGAGGGGAGAGAAAGAATGAAGATGCTTCCTCCAAAATTTTTTCCACAACCTTGGCGGGGCCGATAACTCCGATCATCCGTCAGCCTTTCCTTCAACTGCGAGAAATTGCGTCTAATTATACGGAGGGGGTTCATTTTGTCAAAGAGAAAAAGCCCCGGCCTGCCCCGTGTCTTTGGGGCGGATGGGGCCAAAAAGGCGAAATGTCTTTGAAACAGCTGAATTTTCTGATTCCTGTCCTCGCATTTTAAGAAAGGAGGAGAAGTAACCAAGATAACACAACAACGTATCACAGAAATATGTATTAGACGCTTTTGACAGAACGCTGTAAAAGGGACTAATATAACGGCCTTGGGTTCGGGAATTTATACAACATTGTATCCAAGAGGAGGCGAAGGTATAGTGAGCAAAAAGGCAAGTTTTCGAATGAGTTGGGTTCTGTTCCCCCTGGTTGCCGTGTTCCTGCTTCTGGGAGCGGTATCCCAACCGGCGGCTGCAGCGGAGTACGAGTGGAGGATGGCCATGCCCTGGTCGGTCCCGGCGCAGGACAAGATCCATGACGAGTTTATCGAAAACGTAAAAGAATTTACCGACGGCAAGGTGGAGATCACCTATTATCCCGACGGGCAGCTCGGAGCGCATGACGAGATTTTCCACTCCGTCCAGGACGGCTCCGTCGAGATCGGGTATTTCGCCCCTTACGTGAACCTCGTGCCGGGCGGAGTCCTGAACTGGATGCCCTGGACGGTGACCAACTGGGAAGAGGCGGCAATAGCCTTTGACAGAGAGGACGGTATTCTCTGGGAAGTCATGGAAAAGGCCTATAACGAGGTCGGTATGAGTATGCTCTACCAGGCCTCCTACGGTCCTTATGGCATTGGCAACAACGAGAGGCCCCTGAAGAGCCCAGAAGACCTGAAAAACCTGAAATTGCGGGTCTCCTCCTCCCTTGGCCTCGTGCGGATGCTCCAGAACATGGGCAAGGGAACAGGGATGACCCTCGAAACGATTCCGTGGGCAGACCTTTACGACGCTCTCGGCAAGGGAGTCGTCGACGGGTGCTGGAGCATGTGGCCCTCTCTCATCGAACTCCGCCACGCCGAGGTTCTCAAATATTACTCGGACCTCAACTTTGCGTGGGACATGAACAACATCGTCATCAACAAGGAGGTTTGGGACAGCGTTCCCGCAGATGTGCAGGAAGGCATCATCCGCGCGGCCGGTATCGCCCAGAAGGCGCTTTTCGAGAACCAGCAGAAACTTGAGAAGGAATTCATAGCCACCCTCGAAGACATGGAAGATTTCGAGATTTACTTCCTCAGCGACGAAGAACGGGAAGCCTTCCGCGAGGCCTCGGACATGGGACCTGTATGGGAAGAGCTTTGCAAGCCCTGGCTGGACAAACAATACCCGGGAGAGAACATGACCCAGAAGGTGCAGGACGAACTCGAACGGATCCACCAGGAAGTCCTCGCCGAACAAGAGTCAAACTGATCCCGGTTCAACAAGTCTGACAACTGCCTGACCCGAAAGAGCGCAGGCAAGGCGGGTCCGCCCGGACCCGAGCGCCTGTGCTCTTTCAAATTCCGGAACAGAGGTGTTTTAAATGCGTCTTTCAGGAATTAGTGACAGAATTTTTGCCATAATCTCATTCCTCGAGAACCTCCTCTGCTATGTGGGAATCCTTGGAGTGACCTTTCTCGTCTTTTTCAATGTGCTCAATCGGTATCTTTTTCGCTTCGAAGTCATGTGGATCGGGGATTTTTCGCTCTATATGTTCATGATTTTCGTCTTCGCCTGCATTGTTTTAACTACACGCGAGCGGGGGCACACCTCGGTGGAGGTGTTGGTGCAGAAGGTCAAAGAGAAATTTCCGGGGGTGGAAAGGCCCTACAGAGTGTTTCTCCTGATGCTTTCCTTCGTGACGGCGGCGGTTTTCACGATCCCAGTACTTCATTTTGCCCAGCGGAGCATGCGTTACCCCCAGTGGGGGACGCTGGTGCGCTGGTTTAACACGAGCTGGATCATGCAGGCCATGTTCATCATGATGGTCCTGATCCTTGCCCACATGATACGGCAGCTGATCATCGAAATATATGCCGGCTCTTCGCGAAAAGAGCCTGGCGCTGAATAGGGAGGGGCCCTAATGGAAATCGGTGCAATTGTCGCAATTACCTTGTTCCTCATCACTTTGACCATCGGGCTCCCCATCGGGTGGGTGTTTCTCGTCGGCGCCGCCTCCGGTGTCCTGATCCTTGGTGGGGACATGAACTTTATGGCCAGTACCTTTTATCATTCGATAAACAATTACGTGCTCATGGCCGTGGCGTTCTTCGTCTTTGCGGGGAGCCTGATTTCGGCGACGAGTCTGGCTGACAGGATTGTCCGTTTTTCTCATGCCCTGGTGGGCAAGGTCAGGGGTGGGCTCGTCCTGGTCGGCATCATCGCGACGGTTATCATGAGCGCCCTGACAGGGTCATCGCTGCCCACTATTTCGGCTTTGATCCCGCTCATGGTGCCGAGGCTGGCTCGCCTCGGCTACAAGAAAGCCTACACCACGGCCGTTTTGTGCTCGGCGAGCTTTCTGGGCTACCTCATACCGCCGAGCGTTCCAGCACTCATTTATTGCATGGTCGCGCAACAATCGGTGGCCGCCCTCTTTCTGGCCACTGTCATCCCGGGACTTCTTCTCGCCACCGGCTATGCTCTTTTGAACTACTTTATCTCTCCACGGTACATGATCCCGATGGAAAGCACAGAATCGGAAGAATGGCAGGCCAGATCCAGGATGAAGGAACTCTTGTCCGCCACGTGGTCCGCTCTTCCGGCCCTTGGAGTTCCCACGCTGATTCTCGTCGGAATCTACGGTGGAATCTTCACCCCAAACGAGGCGGGGGCGGTTGCCATTGTCTACTGCCTCTTCATAGGCTTTTTCGTCTACCGTGACCTCAACAGGAAGTCTTTGAAGGAGGCTCTCTATTCTGCGGTTCTCACCCAGGGGATGATGGGGCTTTTGCTGGGCGGAGGTACTGTTTTCACCCGCTTCTTGATACGCCAGGGTGCCGCGCAGGCTTTTGCTGGAGCCATGCTGGGCATGTTTGACAGCAAGGTCCTGGTGCTTCTTTCGGTGAACGTCTTCCTTTTGATACTGGGCATGTTCATCGACGGGATACCCATCCTGATCCTGGCAGTTCCCATGATCCTCCCCCTGATGGCGGAGCTGGATGTCAACCTCATTCACCTGGGCGCGATCGTCATCGTCAACGTGGGGCTTGGAGTGGTGACGCCGCCCTATGCCATTTCGATCTTTGTAGGACAACGCCTGGCCGGGGTTGGATACGGGGAACTGGTCAAGCCCATGATGATCTTTTTCCTCCTCGTGGGTGTACCAGTGCTTCTTCTCACGACCTATATCCCGGCCGTTTCGTGCTGGCTGCCGACGGTGATTCTGGGTCCGCGATTCGTCGGACCATGGTAAGGTCCGGTGTGATACAAAAGAGAGGAGTCCTTGGTACATGAGTGAAAAATTTGACTTGATCCTGAAAAAGGGACGCATCATCGATGGGACGGGGAATCCGTCCTATGTGGCAGATATCGGCGTTTCCGGCGGAACCATCACGAAGATCGGCCTGATTGCCGAGGGCATGGGAGAAGAGATCGATGTCAAGGGGCAGGTGGTGTCGCCCGGTTTCATCGACCTTCACAACCATTGCGACCACAACGCCCAGGCTTTCCCGGACGTGGAAAACTATATCATGCAGGGCGTGACCACATCACTTGGTGGGAATTGTGGAATTTCCATGATGCCCCTCGAGCCGGCCTTTGCGGACCTGGCGAAGAAATACCTTTCGCCTTTTCTTCACCCGGAATGCGATTACGGGTGGGACTGGAAGAACGTCGCGGATTTCTCCGAAAAGGTGAAAAAGACCGGTACGGTTCAGAACATGGGTTTCCTCCTTGGTCATGGGACGATCCGCATCGCCGCCAAGGGGTTTGATGCCGGCCCGGCGTCCCCGGACGAGATGAAGGTCATGCAGGACCTTCTGGCCCGGGGGATGGAAGAGGGCGCTTTCGGCTTGTCCGCCGGCCTCATCTACTCGCCCGGCAGCTATGCGTCCACCGAAGAGATGACGGCCCTGGCCTCGGTTTTGAAAGATTATGGAGGACTTTTTTCCATCCATATGCGAAATGAGAGCAACAGGCTGATAGAATCCGTCGAGGAGGCCGTGGCCATTGCGGAAGGAAGCGGCGCTTCGCTGGAGGTCTCCCACCTGAAGGCCGGAGGCCGTCCCAACTGGGGGAAGGTCCATGGTGTTCTGGCTATCCTTGAGGAAGCAAGACAGCGCGGTGTGAACGCTACCTGCGATGCCTACCCCTACACTGCGGGAATGACCACCATCACGGCCCTGCTGCCGCCCTGGGCTCTTGAGGGCGGAGTGGACGTGATGATGCGGCGCCTCACCGACCCGGCGTCACGGCAAGCCATGGCGACGGACCTGGAGGGTGCCGGTGCCGATTTCGAAAACTGGGTCAAAAGCATCGGCTGGGAAAACATCCGGATTGCCGCCTGCCCTCCGGACAGGCGTTACGAGGGCATGTCACTGGAAGAGATTACCGCAGAAAGGAAGCAGGAAACCTGCGAGGCCTTTTTCGACTGGCTTCTCGAGGTGGGCTGCAACGCCACGATGATCCTCTTCAGCCTCCTGGAGGACGATGTGGAGGCTGTGCTGCGGCACCCCTTGACCTCCATCGTGTCCGACGGCTGGATCACGTCGCCGAAGGCGGGTGGGAGGCCTCATCCCCGCGGGTACGGTGCCTTCCCGAGGTTTTTGGGACGTTACGTCAGGGAAAGAAGGCTGCTCCGCCTCGAGGAAGCGGTGCGGAAGATCACATCCATGCCGGCCCGGGTCATGGGGCTCGGGGACAGGGGAATGATACGGGAAGGATTCAGGGCGGACCTGGTCGTTTTTGATCCCGACACGATCAGGGACAACGCGACCTTCGACAATCCCCACCAGTTCCCTGACGGGATAGACCTGGTGGTGGTCAACGGAAAACCCGTCGTCAAAAAGGGCGAACTGACGGGGCATCGCCCCGGAGAGATGCTGAAAAAGTCATAACAGGAGCCTATGGAACAAGGGTTTTTGCGAGAGGCGGCTTTGCCTGGGTATAAGGCGGGGCCGCCTTTCCTTGAACCTGAAAGAGAAGGGAAGCGCAAAACTTCCAGAGCGGCTTGCCGCGGGTTCCACGGCCTGGACAGGCCGGCTCCGCCATACTGATCGAAGAGAGCCCGGAGGGCCAGGATGCTTTTTTCAGGTATCATAAGGGAGCGGCACAGGGACCAACTGACTCTCGCCGGGAGGAATCAAAAACCATGGAAATGAAATCCCTTGACGTGGCGCCTGGCGTCACCCTTGATCTGATCGACCTGCCTCTTCCCCTTGAGGGGTATCATCACTTTTTCGGCATCTGGCTTCTCAGGGATGAGAATCGAAGTCTGAGAGCCATTGTGGACACGGGGCCGTCCTCGACGGTGCCGGTTCTGCTGGAGAATCTCAAAAAGCGTGGAGTGACCCGCCTCGACTACATCCTGCTGACTCACATCCACCTGGATCATTCCGGTGGATTGGCCGAGGTGCTTGAGGCCTTCCCGACGGCCCGGGTGGTGGTGCATCCAAAGGGAAAACGCCATCTCGCCAACCCCGAAAGGCTGTGGCAGAGCAGCCTCGAGGTCATCCCGGACATGGCCGCCGTATACGGCGAGCCCGCTCCCGTCGATGAAAGGGTCTTTTTGCCTGAGCCCCCAGGCGTGCCGAAAGTCGAGCTCCTTGACACGCCGGGCCATGCGCCCCATCACCGGTCTTTTGTCTATCAGGCGGGGGAAAAGAAAATCCTTTTCGCCGGGGAAGCGGCCAGTACCTTCGGCCGTCGGGGTTTTGCCTGGCCCGGGGAGGACGACGGAACCTTCTTCCTTCGCCCGGCGTCGCCGCCGAAGTTCTTTTTGGGAGATGCCCTTGATTCAATAGAGAAGCTGGAAGCCGTCGGTGCCGATATCATGTGCTACGCCCATTTCGGGTACACCCGGGATGTGGCGTATTTTCTGGACGAGGCCAGGAAGCAGCTTCTTTTGTGGAAAGACCTTTTCGGCAAATATCTTTCGGAGAACAATAAAACCCCTGAAGAAGTGGACCTCGAGGATCTGCTTGACTACGTCATCGGCATGGATCCCCGACTGAAAGAATTCCCGCGCCTGCCGGAGGACATGCGGCAACGGGAAAGGAATTTTATGCTTTCAAGCGCCGCAGGCTTCCTCAAAGCCGTGGCGGGGTCATAAGCCTTCCTGGATTTTCACGGCTGCTCAAGCCGGACGGGTATGGCCCGTGAGGCCACCCGGTTTTTTTACAGCCAGCTGCCGTAAAGACCCGGGACAAGGGAAACCTCCCGGGTCTTTTTTTGCCCGATACCGGAGCCTGCCCTGCTTTGAGACCATCCGTTTTGGAATTTTCCGAAAGCCTGATCTTTCCCGAGATCTTTGACAGCGAAAGGATTGTCAAATATTATACACAGAATGAAAAAGTTTTTTTGATGCAGAGCATCGCTGCGTGATTGCGGTGCGAAAAGGAGGGAAAAGAGATGGAAAGGCAGGAATATTACAGCAGGGATTACGAGTTTTCCGAAATCGAGCCTGATCCCAGGTTCCTGGTGTGCCGGAGGGAGATGTTCATATCCTTCGGCGTATGGTTCCTCTATGCTCTGGCGGCTATTACTGTAGCCTACTGGTTTGGGAGAGGTCCCGTCGAGGAATATGTCTATGTTTTCGGGTTCCCCCTGTGGTGGTTTGGGACGATGACGGTTGTCGTTGTCTTTACTTTCATCGTCATGGCGGTTACGAAATATGTTTTCAAGGACATGGACCTCACGGATGTCGGGACTATCGAAGGTGAAAACTAGCCATCCTTGATGGGACGCAATCTCCGTAACCACTGGAAGCAGGAGCGGGTAACCCTTTTGCGGGGCCCGGGAGCAAAAAGCCGGAAGAAGAGGTGAGGAAAAATGGAACTGGAACTGTCCTCGGCTGTAAGAACAGCGGTTATCATTACATTTATGGTCTATTCCATTGTTTTGCTCGCAGTTGGGGTCTATACAAAGCGCCGCATGGACAAAACGGCCCTCGACAAATATGTGGAAGAGTTCTATACGGGAGGCCGTGGAATGGGTGCCCTTGTCATCGCCCTGATGATTGCGGCCGGTCTCTGCAGTGCGGGCACTTTTCTCGGAGGTCCGGGCCTGGGGTACAGCCTTGGCCTGACCTGGGTTACCGTGGGTTTTGCGCAGAATTTCATGAATTTCTGCATCCTCGGACAAATAGGTAAAAAGGTCGGAATCGTGGCAAGGCGGATCAATGCTGAATCCTATCTCGATCTTTTTGTGTATCGGTACAATCACAACAAGTTCGTCGGTCTTTTTGGAGTTGTAGCTATCACCGTCTTTCTGGGCAGTTACGTGGTTGCCCAGTTCGTGGGGGGCGCTCGGCTTTTCGAGATGATGACGGGCCTGCCTTATGCCTTTGGGCTTTCCATGTTCGCTCTGGTGGTTCTCGCCTATGCTGCATTCGGCGGCATCAGAGGTGTATCGACGGCCATCGTGATCCAGGGGCTGGTCATGACGGCTGCGGTTTTCGCTCTCTTCGTGGGAGGCCTCAGGTTCATCGGGCCTTTGGAACCAGCCGTCAAGAGCATTGCAGAAATTGATCCCGACCTGATAAACCCGTGGGCCTGGAACCTGCGTTATCATATCTCCATGTGGGTTGTCTTCGGCCTCATCATGATCGCCCTGCCTCACGGCGCCATGGGGGCTTTGGTGTACAAGGACACGAAGGCCATGCACAAGGCCATCATGCTGGGTGTCGTTTTCGTTGTGGTGTGGACCTTCATTCTGATCTGGATGGGGCATATGACACGGGCTGTATTCCCGGATCTTGCCGTGGCCGACTATGCCATACCGTCTCTGGCGATGGCCGTGCTTCCGCCCTGGCTGGCGGGGGTGGCTCTGGCGGGTGTTGCGGGGGCAATCCAGTCCACCGTCGGCGCCATGATCATAATTATCAGTTCTTCGGTCGTAAAAAACGCCTATCTGGCATATATCAATCCGGAAGCTGACAACGCGAAACGGAAGAAGGTAACCGTGGGCGCCACGGTCGCCATCTGTATTGCCGTTTTCATCGGCGCCCTTTCCCCTCCCCAGGCGCTCCAGTGGATTATCGTTTTTGCCGTGGGCGGTCTGGCATCGGCCTTTTTCTGGCCTTTGCTGCTGGGCCTTTACTGGATGAGGACCAATGAATACGGCGCAGCTGCGGGAATGGCCGGGGGGATGGCGACGTACATAATCGGCGCGGGCAACTATCTGCCCATCTCTATGGGCATGAACGCCATTGTGGTGTCCCTTCTTGTCTCCCTGGTGCTGACCGTTGGTGTCAGCCTCGTGACGCCGAAGTCGCCGAAGGGCATAATCATGACCTGGTTCGGGAAGGATTATCCCAAGAACATTCTCGCCTGAGAGCTCATCGACAAAGGGAAGAAGCCGTTCGGTGCGGGATTGAACGAGAGGCTCGTGCCGTGATTTGAAGTGGAGGAGGTTCTCTGGATGTACGATCTCCTGGTAAAAAACGCAAAAATAGTTGCAGGGTGCGGCGGTCCCTGGTTCAGGGGGGATGTCGCTGTCAAGGGAGGCAAGATCGAGGCTGTGGGCAAGGTCTTCGACAAAGAGGCCGTGAAAGTCATCGACGCGCAGGGGAAAGTTCTCTCGCCGGGTTTCATCGACGCCCACTCCCATGCGGATTTCGTCTGCTCCGCCATCAACGACACGCTGGGGAAGATCTCGCAGGGGGTGACCACGGAAATTGTCGGAAACTGCGGGCTTTCCATGGCTCCGGTGAGCCAAAAGACCATAGGGGAGCTCAAGGGATATTTGTCGCCTTTCATGCCTGACGGCGTGGAGAACGAGTGGAGTTGGGAAAGCATAGGCGGCTGGATGGACGAAATCGACCGAAAGGGCAATTCCACCAATATAGCTTCTCTCGTTGGCCATGGGGCGTTAAGGATTCTGGTAATGGGTTTTGAGGATCGGAAGCCCGACAGGGCGGAACTGGAAAAGATGAAGGAAGTGCTGGCCAAACACATGGAGGACGGGGCCCTGGGACTGTCCACTGGGCTGATATACCCGCCCGGCTGTTTCTCTGATACGGAGGAACTTGTAGAATTGTGCAAAGTGGTTGCCCGATACGGGGGAATCTACGTGACCCATCTCCGGAACGAAGGCCCGGAATTGATCCAGGCCATGGAGGAAGCCCTGAGAATCGGGCGGGAGAGCGGGTGTCCGGTCCACATTTCCCACCACAAGTCTTCCGGGCGCGGAAATTTCGGTCAGGTGGATACGACTCTGAAAATGATGGAATCGGCGAGGGCCGAGGGAATAGACGTGACCTGCGATGCCTATCCCTACACGGCGGGTTCCACGCTTATGAGCAGCCTTCTGCCCAAATGGGCCCACGAAGGTGGAGTGGAGAAGATGCTCGGGCGACTCAGGGACGAGGCGGCGAGAGAACGCATTGCCAAAGATCTTCAAAGTGACATTCAGGGCTGGGAAAATCTCGCCAAGGGAGCCGGCTGGGAGAATATCCTGATCTGTTCCTGTGAGGTGGAGCCTTGCCTCGAGGGGAGAACGATAGCGGAGATAGCCGCGGAAAGAGAAGAGACTCCCGAAGAGTGCCTCATGGACGTGTTACTCGAAGCCGGAGGGAAGGCCACGATTGCCCTTTTCATGATGAGCGAGAGTGATTACAGGAAGATTCTGGCCCACAGGCTTTCCATGGTGGGTTCCGACGGGTTTGCCTTTTCCTTCTCCGGTGTGCTTTCCAAAGGGAAGCCCCATCCGAGGAGTTTTGGAACCTTCCCAAGAGTGCTTGGCAAATATGTGCGTGAAGAAAAGGTCCTTCCCCTGGAAGAGGCGGTCTGGAAGATGACCGGATTTCCCGCGGAACGATTTGGCTTGAAGGATCGGGGCCTCGTGAAGGAAGGGATGGTCGCTGATCTGGTGATCTTTGACCCCGAGGTCGTTATCGACAGATCCCGGTACGAGGATCCTCATCAGCAACCTGAAGGGATCGAGTATGTCATAATGAACGGTGAAATCGTCATAGACCACACCACGTGGTCGGAAAAAACAATCGGCAGGGCGCTTCGCTGAAGGAGACCGTCCGTGCCGGAGGGGGAGAAAGAAAGTGAAAAAGGAGATCAGAACGGAAAAAGCCCCTGCACCGATCGGCCCCTATTCCCAGGCCATCGTCGCAGGAACGAGGGTGTATGTGGCGGGCCAGGGCCCCCTCAACGTTGAAACGGGGAAAATGCCCGAGGACGTCGGGGAGCAGACCAGGCAGGTCCTGACGAACATACGGACCATTCTGGAGGCCGCCGGGGCGACCATGGACGACGTGGTCAAGACCACGGTACACCTTGCCGACATGAAGGATTTCGATGCCTTCAACGAGGTGTACAAGCAGTTTTTCAAGCCGCCCTACCCGGCGAGGATTACCGTGGGCAGCAATCTTTACGACATCCTTGTGGAGATCGACGCCGTCGCCGAAATGTAGAGAACCTGCAGAACCCAAAGGGGTCAGGTCTTTGTTTTCTGTGGGGAAACCCAAAAAGTAAAGACTTGACCCCAAGAGGTTGGCAATGCTGGGGGAGAGAAGATATGGAGCTTCATCGCATGGTAGAGGATGATATCGCCGTAATCGCCGTGTCCGGACGGCTGGATACCGCCACGGCGCCGGAGTTCGAAAGGGAAAGCCTCTTGCGGCTCGAGGAGGGGGACAAGAAGATTCTCCTCGAGCTCTCGGAGCTTGAGTACATCAGCAGCGCCGGGCTCAGGGCCATCCTGGCCCTGGCTAAAGGGGCGAAGGCTTCGGGCGGTTCGGTGGCTGTATGTGCGATGACGGGCATGGTGGAGGAGGTCTTTTCCATCTCCGGTTTCGACGCGTTCATCCCCGTGGCTTCGACGAAAGACGAGGGACTCGAGGCACTCCGATGATGCACCTGATCGCCGAACGTACCTTCGATGCCGACAGGGAGAAAATCGGCGAAGTCACCGCCTTTGTGGCGACTCATGCGGAAGAGGCCGCCATTGATGCCCGCCGGATGCCCCATCTGGAGCTGGCTTTGGAGGAGGCGCTGGTCAATATCTGTACCTACGCCTACAAGGAGCCTCCCAGGGTGGTGACGGTCCGGATATTACAGGACGAAAAACGTTTCGGTGTGAACCTCGCGGACGAGGGTATCCCCTTTGACCCATTGGAAGGGGTCCCAAAGCCCGATGTCGACGCTCCGCTGGAAGAGCGGTCACAGGGGGGGCTCGGTGTGCTCCTCATCAGGCGCGTCATGGACGAGGTTCATTACCGCAGGGAAGGAGGGCGCAACATCCTTTCCCTGGTGATCAGACGGGGAGCCTGAGTTGTGCCCCGCCGAAAGAGTCTTGCGGGAAAGGTCCTCCTTTGGGGGTTTCTTGGGTCAGGGCTTGTCCTGACCCTGGTTGTGGCGTCGGGTTTTTTGGCAGCCCGTCTTCTCCTGGAGGAAGAGCTTGAGGCCAAGGCCATGGAGCAGGCCCGGGCGACGGCCTGCAGTATGGCCGTAGTCACTGAGGCCGTCGAAAGAACCGCGGAAACGGCGTCGGCTGTCATCGGACGCGGTGATTTTACCCGCAGGGAGCTGGTGGAGTTCCTGAAGACTCTTTTGAGGAACAACAGTGAGATCTTGGGGTCGGCCCTGGCCCTTGAACAGGGGTTGTCGGGTGCGCCTGACGCCCCGTACGTCTATCGGGACAATGGGGAATTTCCGGTGGTGAACCTGGCCGCCGAAAAGTACCGTTTTGAAACCAGGGAGTGGTTCACCCTCCCGAAGTCCTCGGGCCTGGCGCAATGGAGTGAACCGTATTACGATGAAGGTGGCGGGAATGTCCTCATGGCTACCTACTCAGCTCCCCTTGAGGATGCCCGGGGCAGTTTTTTGGGCGTACTCACCGCCGACCTCTCCCTGCAGTGGCTTACTGAGATGGTTGGCTCCATCTCAAGACCGGGTAAGGGCGGATATGCTTTTATGGTTTCCGCCGAAGGAAAGTTCATCTCCCATCCCGAAAAAGATTTCATCATGAATGAGTCGGTCTTCAGTATCGCCGGGGCAGAGGGTAACGGTGAGCTTGCCGATATCGGCCGGAGGATGATAGCCGGTGAAGAGGGGTTCGCCCCGGTCACACTCGGCGGCGTTGCCGGCTGGCTCGGGTTTTCCGGTGTGGGGGACACGGGCTGGTCTCTGGGGGTCTTTTTCCCCCGTGCAGCCCTTCTCAGGCAGGTTGCAGATTTGAGCCGGATCCAGGCGCTCACCGCCTTTGCGGGGCTCTTTTCGTTACTTCTTTTCCTGTGGGTTCTGGCACGGACGATCACGAAACCTCTGAGGGCGCTGGATGGAGCCGTTCAGGCCATGGGATCCGGAGATGCGACGGTACCCCTTCCCGAGGTCTCCGGCGAGGACGAAGTGGTGCGCCTCACGTCGTCTTTTGCGACGATGAGATATCAGATCCAGGAATATATGGCCGAGCTGTCGCGGACGGCGGCGGCCAGGGAACGCATCGAAAGCGAGCTCAGGATAGGCCGGTCGATCCAGATGAGCCTCGTCCCCAAGACTTTCCCCCCTTTTCCGGATCATGAGGAGTTCTCGATTTACGCCATGCTCGAACCCGCCAGGGAGGTGGGGGGAGACTTCTACGACTTTTTCCTGACCGATGACGGAAGACTCTGGACAGTCGTGGGAGATGTCTCGGGCAAGGGTGTTCCGGCCGCGCTCTTCATGGCGGTGACGCGAACTTTCATCAGGGCCCTTTCCAGGGAGGAATCGTCCCCCGCGCAGCTTTTGAAGCGACTTAACAACGAGCTCGCCGAAGGAAACGAGGAGTCCATGTTTGTCACACTCTTTGTGGGTGTTCTCGACCCTGAAGCGGGAGTCCTCCGTTATGTCCTGGGCGGCCACCCGCCGCCATTGCTTGCCGGAAGAAACGGGAGCGTGTCGGTCCTGCCTGAAGTCAATGGAGCCCTTGTGGGAGCCATGGAGGGAATTCTCTTCGAAGAAGGCAGTGTAACCCTTGCTCCGGGAGACCTTTTGGTCATTTACACCGACGGTGTCACTGAGGCCATGAATGCCGACGGAGATCTCTTCGGAGATGAAAGGACCAAAAAAGCTGTAACCGACCTTGGGCGTCTGGACTGCCAGGACGTCCTGGAGGGCATCCGAAAACGGATCAAAAGCCATGCCGGCGAAACGGAACAGTCCGACGACATTACCTTGCTTGCCCTGTGTTACTCAGGCGGTGCAACAGGGACGTCACGAGCGGGACAGCCTGCGGAAAGCTGAAAAGAAGACGTCGATGGCCCGGAAAGTTCAGCGGGTAAAAGGCATCATGGACTGTTTTTTGTCGTGAAGGTGCGGGGCGTTCCCACGGAGTCGCCCAAACGTTTTTCGAGCAGCCGGAGCATTTCCCAGCCCGCATAGGTAAGCCCCTGTATGTGATGGAAAAGAGCCAGCGTTTCGATGGTGATGGGACGATCGTAGTCGAAGGGAAGCAATCTGAGGTATCCCGATTCGATACCGTCGGCTGCGGAAGCTTCCGGAACAAGCCCGACGCCGATCCCGTCGGCGACGAGCCTGATTACGGCCATCGGTGTGGCCGCCCTTGCCCGAACGTCAAGACGGATCTGATGGCGGAGAGAAAAATCCTCCAGGTAGGCGGAAAAGGGGGCGTCTTCGGACCAGAAGACGAAGGGCATGACCTGGAGGTCGCCCGGGGAAAGGGACTCTTCCGGAAGCGGCGTTTCCGCAGGGGCGACAAAGACAAGGCGCTGGATGCCGATCACGTGAGAAGAGATGTCGGTTTCGGCAGGGGACTGGAGATTCCGTTCCGCCAGGGCAAGCTCGAGGTCGCCGTTTCGGAGGCGGTCGACGAGTCCCGAAGTGTTCGCGCAGACCAGACGCAGTCTGACACCGGGAAAGGCCCGCGCGTATTCGGAGAATACCCCGGCAACAGGCCCCGTATCCATTCCTGGGGTGTACCCCACATTGAGAGCTCCCGTTTCCAGAGACCTCAGGCTTTCCATCCGTTCCGTCACTTCATTCAACCGGCCGAGGATTTCCCTGGCGGCCGTGTAGAGGAGCCGTCCTTCCGGAGTCAGTCGAATCCTCCTCTTCCGGCGGTTGAAAAGCTGCACGCCGAAATGTTCCTCGAGGCTGGCGATGTGCTGGCTGACTGAAGGTTGTGAAATGTACATCTTTTCCGCGGCGGCGCTGAAGGAGCCTTCATCTGCGACGGTGCAGAATGAGTTAAGCTGAAACAAGGTGACCATTTCATTGACCTCCCGAAAAAGATTGTCCGCAAAAAAGCCGCCTGAAAAAGGGTGAACCTTTGTGTGGACTGGTTTTGTAAACAGGATACATCCGAAAATTCTATAGGTTTAAACCTATAGAAAACATCAGAAATTACTTGTTGATCTTAATATTTTGAGACGTATACTGCAAATGCGGGAATCCAGCGACAAGGGTGGAGAAAGATGCTTCATGCCTCACGGAAAGAAGAACTGATAAAACTCTGCAGGGAATTCGTCCGGACCCCGAGCCCACCGGGCTATGAACGGCAGCTTGCGGGATTCGTCCGTGACAGCATGACATCCCTGGGTTTCGACGATGTCCGGGTGGATTATTTCGGTAACGTGACGGGAAGCGTCGGGTTCGGTGACGGCCCGTGCCTTCTGCTGGAAGCCCAGCTGGACCATGTCGAGGTGGACGATCCTTTCACGTGGCAGTTTTACCCCTTCGGCGGATTCGTCTCAAAAAACAGGATTTACGGCAGGGGTGCCACGGACCAGAAGGGCAGTCTGGCCGCCATGATATGTGCCGCTGCCTTTCTCAAGGATGACCTGGCAAAGCATCTTTTGGGACGCCTCGTTGTGTCAGCCACGGTTTTTCAGGAGCGGTTCGAGGGTGTTTCTTCCCGACTGGTTGACGACAGGTATTCCCCAGATTTCGTCGTCACCGGGGAAGCTTCGGAGCTGGCCGTGGAACGCGGCCAGCGTGGAAGGGCTGAGATCGTGGTGGAGGTCACCGGCAAGCCTGCCCATTCGGCGCGGCCGGACTACGGCATCAACGCCGCGACCCGCATGGCTTCTTTGGTCTGTTTCATCAATGAGTCTTTTTCCCCCGGAAAGGATGCTTTTTTGGGCGAGGGTATCCTGGAACTGACGAACCTCGTGTCTTTCCCGGAGAACTCCACAGGGCAGGTTCCATCGTCCTGTCGCGCCCTTTTCGACCGAAGGCTTCTGCCAGGCGAGACCAGAACCGATGTGCTGAACCAGCTGGACCAAATCCTGGGATCGGCCGCTCGAAGGATACCGGATCTGAAGGCCAGGGCCTGGATCCCCGACGCCTCGGACAGTTGCTACACGGGAGCGCGGATTTCCGGAGACCATTTCGCTCCGGCGTGGCTTTTCCCGCCGGACCATCCCTTCGTGATGACCTGCCTTGAAGGTCTGGCCAAGGCGGGGCTGGAGCCGAAGCTTGCGGAGGGACCGGGGTTCGGGACAAACGGCTGTTATTACGGGGCTGTGAAGGGTGTTCCCACCGTGGCGTTCGGACCGTCACGGGAGACTTTGGCCCACGTGGATGACGAGTACATAGATATTGACCAGCTGGTCGCCGGCTGCAGGGGGTATTACGGCATCGCCGCCGAGGTTCTTTCCCGGCAGGGGGCTTTTCGTGCCACAGGAGAAACCGACAAGGAGGATGCAGTGTGCTGAATGAATCGCGACGGGAACAATTGGTGCAGTTTTGCAGGGATATCATCCGGATTCCGAGCCCTTCGGGCCGGGAGGGTGACGTGGCAGGCGTGATTGCGGAAAGGATGAAGAAAACGGGATTTGACGGCGTCGACGTGGACAGGTACGGAAACGTGATCGGGCGGATCACCCTCGGCCGGGGGGGCACGCGTATCCTCCTGGAAGGGCACATGGATCACGTGGATGTGAGCGACCCTTCAAAATGGACGGTGGACCCCTTCGGCGGCGAGATCAAAGACGGCCGGATATGGGGAAGGGCGACGACGGACATGAAGGGAAACCTGGCAGCCATGATCCAGGCGGCGTCATTCCTGAAAGAGGATCTTGCGGAGGACCTCGACGGCGAGATCTTCGTGGGCGGCTGTGTCCACGAGGAGTGCTTCGAGGGGGTCGCCTCCGAGGAGATCGGCAAGGCCTGCCGCCCCGACTGCGTGGTCATCGGCGAGCCCTCGGGTCTGTCCCTGAAACGTGGCCAGCGGGGCCGGGCCGAGGTTGTACTGGAAACCTTCGGGAAGAACGCACACTCGTCGAACCCGTCGGTGGGGATCAATGCCGTGAAAAAAATGATGAAAGCCATCCTGGCGATCGAGGAAGGGTTTGAACCGAAAAGGCACCCCGTCCTCGGTGAGGGGATCCTCGAGGTGACGGATGTGATCTCCTCTCCATATCCGGGCGCGAGCGTAGTCCCCGACCGGTGCCGGGCGACCTTCGACCGCAGGCTCCTGGAGGGCGAGGACAAAGACGGGGTTCTCGGCCAGGTTCGGGAGTTGATCGGCAATGTAGGGCAAGCCGATGGCGAATTCAAGGCAAAGGTGAGCCTTGCCGTCGGCGAAGAACAGTGCTACACGGGAGAGACCATCAGGGCCGAGCGGTTCGCCCCGGGATGGATTTTCCCCGAAAACCACCCCTTTGTGCAGTCCGCTCTGGAGGGGCTCAGGTCGGTGGGACAGGACCCAAAGGTGCAGCACTACTACTTCTGCACCAACGGAAGCTACTATGCGGGAAAGGCGGGGATCCCCACCGTGGGCTTCGGCGGTTCGCTGGAGACGCTGGCCCATGTGGACGACGAGTACATCGAGATCGACCATCTCGCGAAGGCTTGCGAGGGTTACTACGGGATCATCCGGTCCACCCTGGGGGCGAAGGGATAGATGGCAAGGCCCGAAAAACTCACGTGCGTCTTGTGCAAAAAGGACTATGACCCCGAAGACACGGTGATGACCTGCCCCGACTGCGGGCTTGACGGGACCCTTGACGTTGTCTATGACTACGAGGCCGCGGCGAAGGAACTGAACCGGGAGGCCCTGGCCGCCGACGGGCGCAGCGATCTCTGGAGGTACCGGAAGATCCTGCCGGTGGTCCGGGAGGAAAGCATCCCGGCCCTGTCCGTCGGCTGGACGCCCATGTATGACTCAAGCCGTCTGGCTGAGGCGTATGGAGTTCGCGAGGTATGGGTAAAGGATGACGGGCGCAACCCTACGGGATCACTCAAGGACCGAGCGAGCGCCGTGGGTGTGGCCAAGGCCCTGGATACGGGACAGAAGGTGGTTTCATGTGCCTCCACGGGCAATGCGGCCAGTTCTCTGGCGGGTTTTGCCGCCACGGCAGGAGTTTCGAGCGTCATTTTCGTCCCGGATACTGCGCCGGCGGCCAAGGTGGCGCAGCTTCTCGTCTACGGGGCAGAGGTTGTCCTGGTGCGTGGCGGGTACGAAAAGGCCTTTGATCTCGCCACCGAAGCAATCAAGACCTGGGACTGGTATAATCGTAATTGCGCGGTAAATCCTTACTTGGTTGAAGGAAAGAAGACCTGTTCCATGGAAATGGCCGAGCAACTCGGATGGGACCTGCCGGATACGGTCTTTGTCTCCGTCGGTGACGGGTGCATCATCAGCGGAGTCTACAAGGGGTTTCTCGACCTGTTGCGCCTGGGAATAACGGATCGCATCCCCAGGATCGTCGGTGTCCAGGCCGAAGGAGCGGCTCCCATCTGGAAGGCCTTCAGGGAGAAAGCGGAGCGAGTGCAGTTTGGCCCTGCCAGAACCGTGGCCGACAGCATAGCCGTCGGAGCCCCGAGGAACTGGGCAAAAGCCCTGCGGGCCGTGAGGGAGAGCTTCGGCGAGATGGTCACGGTTACCGACGAAGAGATCCTCTCGGCCATCCCGGAACTGGCGCGGGCTACGGGAGTCTTCGGTGAACCCGCGGGCGTGACGGGTTTTGCGGGATTCAGGAGAATGGCCCGCCAGGGACTGTTGGAAAAAAATGAACGAGTGGCCGTGATCGTTACCGGCAATGGGCTCAAGGACATAGAAGGGGCGAAAAAGTCCGTGAACGAGCCCGTTGTGGTGGATGCAGATCTTGACCAGCTCCGAAAGGCTTTGGAAGGAAAACCCGGGATTTGAAATAACAGGAAAGAAAAGGAAAATCAGGGAGGGTGCGCGATGTTCAAGGATTCTTTCGAGTTTCTCAGACGGACGGACCCGGCCGTGGCGGAGATCATCGAGGCCGAGTTGTTGAGGGAAAAAGATGGCATAGAACTGATTGCCTCGGAGAACGCCGTGTCCCCGGCGGTTCTTGCCGCCATGGGGTCGATACTGACCAACAAGTACGCCGAGGGGTACCCGGCGAAGCGCTATTACGGCGGCTGCGAAGTGGTCGACAGGGCCGAGGATCTGGCCAGGGACCGGGCGAAAAAACTCTTCGGCTGCGACCATGTGAACGTGCAGCCCCATTCGGGATCCCAGGCGAACATGGCTGTGTATTTCGCCTTCCTCGAACCGGGGGATACGATCCTCACAATGAACCTCTCCCACGGCGGCCATCTTACCCACGGGAGCCCCGTGAATTTTTCCGGCCAGCTGTACAACGTGGTCCACTACGGCGTAAAAAAGGACACGGAGACCATCGACTTCGACCAGGTTGAGCGCCTGGCCGGGGAAAACAAGCCGAAGATGATCGTCTGCGGCGCCAGCGCCTACCCGCGGGAGATCGATGCCGAACGGTTCAGGGAGATCGCCGACAGGCACGGCGCCTACCTCATGTTCGACATCGCACACATCGCCGGGCTCATCGCGGCGGACCTCCACAAGGACCCTGTGCCCTGGTGCGACTTCATCACCACCACGACCCACAAGACGCTGCGCGGCCCCAGGGGGGGCATGATCCTCTGCAGGGAGGAGTACGCCAGGGCCATAGACAAGGCCCTTTTCCCGGGCATGCAGGGCGGCCCGCTGATGCATATCATCGCCGCAAAGGCCGTGGCCTTCGAGGAGGCCCTCAAGCCGGAATTTGCCGAATACCAGAAGCGCATCATTGAAAACGCACGGGCCTTTGGCGAGGCATTGGGGAAAAAGGGCTTCCGGTGTGTTTCCGGCGGGACGGACAACCATCTGCTGCTTCTGGATTTGACGGAGCGAGGTATTACCGGGAAAGACCTGGAGACGGCCCTGGACAAGGCGGGGCTCACAGTCAACAAGAACACCATTCCTTTCGAGACCAGGAGCCCCTTCGTCACCAGCGGGATCCGTGTCGGCACCCCGGCGGTGACCACCAGGGGATTTGGCCCCGAACAGATGAGCCGGCTGGCGGACTGGATGGACCAGGTGGCGTCGAAACCAGACGACGAAAAAACCCTGAAGCGGGTTCGGGAAGAAGTCCGGGCTCTCTGCCGGGAGTTTCCCCTCTACGGGGAGTACGAACTCTAGCTCTTTTTGATGCAAGGGCGGAAAACACGAAAAGGAGTTGTGAGCGTTGATCGACCTGACCATAAACGAACAAGGTCTTCGTCGCGCCGTTGAGCGCGCCAGGGAAAAGAACATCATCATCCCCACTTTCGAAGAGATGAAAAACCCGGAGAAAGTCCCGCAAACGATCAAGGAAAAGCTGAAGGACGTGGGGCTATGGGACGTGGATTCGCTGAATCTATACAGGATCACCTGGAAGAACGAACCTGTAAAGCATGGCGGTCTCTACGACGGCGTCAACTTCATGGAACTGCCGACGGAACTTACGGGAGTCAAAGCCCGTGTCATCGCACTGGTGGGCAAGTGGTTTCCGACGGGGGCCCACAAGGTGGGGGCCACCTTCGGGTGCCTGGCGCCGCGGCTGGTGACGGGCCAGTTCGACCCCACCAGCCAGAAGGCCATATGGCCCTCCACGGGGAACTATTGCCGTGGAGGCGCCTACAACGCACAACTTTTGGGTTGCGAATCCATCGCCATCCTGCCTGAGGGTATGAGCCGGGAGCGCTTCGACTGGCTCAAGATGGTGGCCGGAGAGGTTATTGCCACCCCGGGCAGCGAGAGCAACGTGAAGGAGATTTTTGACAAGACCTGGGAACTCAGGCGGACTCGCGACAACGTGGTGGCCTTCAACCAGTTCGAGGAATTCGGGAATTATCTCTGGCACTACGAGGTGACGGGCCATGCCATGGAAGAGGCCTTCGAAGCCGCGGCCGCAAAGGATGACCGGTACTTTGGCGTTGCCCTTACGTCCGGTTCGGCGGGGACCCTCGGCTGCGGCGACTACATGAAAGAACTCTTTCCCGCCTCGAAGATCGCCGTCGGCGAGGCGCTCCAGTGCCCGACACTCCTTGAAAACGGGTTCGGGGCCCACAGGATCGAGGGGATCGGTGACAAGCACGTGCCATGGATCCACAACGTGAAGAACACAGACATGGTCATTGCCGTGGACGATGCCGACAGCATGGCCATGATCCGGCTCTTCAACGAACCCGCCGGCAGGGAGTATCTGAAGAAACAGGGCCTCTCCCAAAAGCTCATTGACGATCTCCCACTTCTGGGCATTTCCAGCGCCGCCAACCTGATCATGACCATAAAGATGGCCCGCTACTATGAGCTCACGGAAAAAGACGTGATCTTCACCGTCTTTACCGACAGCATGGAGCTTTACGGTTCGCGCCTGAAGGAGATGGAAGAAGAGTATGGGCCCTACGGCGAGATTGACGCCGCGGTGGACTTCAACCAGCATATCCGTGGGCTCACGGTGGACTGGATGCAGGAGTTGGGCTACTACGACCGCAGAAGGATCCACAATCTGAAATACTACACCTGGATTGAACAGCAGGAGCGGGATCTGGATGAACTCAATGCCCAGTGGTACGACGCGAAGGAGTATTGGGGAAGCATCCGGAAGATGGCTCCCGCCATCGACGAGAGGATTCGTACCTTCAACGAAATGACGGGGTTGCTCTAGCGCTCCTGGTTGCCCTCCGAAAGCGGGCGGTCTCTGGTGAGCCGGGGATATGGGGGATATTGTTCCTCTTTCTTCGGCTCCTCCTGTTTTTGAATGGTCTGTCTCAGGTGCGATGCATTTTGTGCCAGGTTTTGCAATAGCGTCGCCAGCATTACCCGTTCCTCTTCAGTGAAACCCTGGGCAAGAAATTCCTGGGCCTTCTTCCTGGCTTCGATGACCTTCGGGGCAAAGACCTTCCCGTGCTTCGTGGGCCAGAGCCTCCTGCACCGCCGGTCCTCGGCGTCCTGTTCCCTGGTGATGTAGCCCTTTTTCTCGAGTTCCTTCACGGCCCTCGCCGTAGTGGTCTTGTCCATGAGAAGACGCTCCGAAACTTCTTCCTGGGTCAGGCCGGGGAAAAGGGCGATCTCGATCAAAAAACGCTTCGGGCCGTACCCGATGTCGCTTCCCGGAAGGCTTTCATTCATGTAGGCGCAAAGGTTGCGGTGGATGATGGAAACCCACTTGCCAAAAGACTCTTCCACGATGCTCACGCCCTCTCTGGATAAGCTTCAAGGGATTTGAGACTCTTCGCCTCAGGCAAAAGCAGCATGAGGGTGAGGATAAAGGACAGAACATCTGCTCCGGCAAAGGAAAGCCACACGCCGTCAAGCCCCAAAAACTTCGGTAAAAGAAGAAGCAGGGGGATGAAAAACAGGATGGGCCGCGCCATGTTAACGATGAAAGCGGGCCAGGCCTTGCCTAGGGCCTGGAAGACGGCTCCCCCTACCTTGTTGAAACCCGCCAGGAAGAATCCCGCCACCATCAACCGGATGGCGTGGGGCCCCATCTCGAGCAGCTCGGGGTCGGAGGAGAAGATCTTCAGCACCGGTTCGGGAAAGAGCAGGATGAAAAGCGAAACAGCCGAACAGACGGCCAGGGCGATGCCCTGGGATGTCTTGATGCCTTCCACGGCGCGGTGGTATTGCTTCGCTCCATAGTTGTACCCAACGATGGGCTGCATGCCCTGGGCGATGCCGATGACGGGCATGGCAGAAAAGATGATGATCCTGTTGTTGACGCCGAAGACGGCCACGGCGATGTTCCCGCCGTAAAAGGCCGCCAGCTGATTGATGAGCCCGAAGACAAAGCTGGACGAGGCGTGGTGCAGCAGGGCCGGGAACCCGACGGTGATGATTTCCCGTAGAATCCTGAACCTGGGTTTCATGTCCGAGGGGCTGATGGTTACCAGGCTGTGTCCCGACCGGAAAAAGCGCGCGATCCAGATCAGGGCGGCCACCCTGGAAAGAAGGGTCGCCACGGCGGCTCCACGGATGCCCATGTCGAGGGCAAAGATAAAAATCGGGTCCAGGACGATGTTCGTCAGGGCTCCTATGAGCATACTCCACATGGCCATTTTTGCAGCCCCTTCGGAGCGGATCACGTTGTTTAGCGACATGGTGCCCAGTATGAGCGGGCTTCCCAGGAAGATGACGCTCATATACTCCGAAGAGTAGGGAATGATCGCATCGGTGGCGCCGAAGGCCCTGAGAACGGGTACGAGAAAAACCGTTCCGACTGCCATGAAGAGCGCTCCAGTCGTTAAAATGGCGAGAAGGTTGTTTCCGAAGGCCCAGCGGGCGCGTTCGTAGTCTTTAGCCCCGAGGCTCCGGGAGATGAGCGAGGCCGTGCCGATACCGAGCATGGCGCCGGTTCCGCCGATGATCATCTGGACCGGAAAGGCCACGGAAAGACCGGCGATTCCCATGGAGCCCACGCCGTGCCCGATGTATATGGTATCCACAAGATTGTAGAGACCGTTGACGAACATACCCACCATGGCCGGGAAGGAAAGCTTCCAGATCAGCCGTCCGATGGAGTCGTTGGCGAGCATGTGTTCCCTGCCTGTATTCAGTCAAGACACCTCCAGATCGGTTGTCCTTTCGTTTTCTTTTCAGGATGAAGAGTATAGATCATTTTAGTTGCATATGCAACTAAAATTTCGTGAATTAACGCATTCCGGCGAAAGACAATTCGGTTCATTTTGAAGAAAAAACAGGAAGAACTGTTGAAGCGTGGTATCGCTGCCATGTTGACAGAAAAAACAAACAGAGTAGAGTAAAGAAAAAGTATGTATCATGCATGATATATTACATTCTAAATAAAGGAGATTGACATGCGCGTCCTGACCCTGACAGAGGCTATTAAAAAGAGACTTGAAGAAATGATCCGAAAAGGAGAACTTGCGCCAGGCGAAAAAATCGTCGTGGATGACGTTGCGGCAAGGTTTGCCGTGAGTCAGACACCTGTGAGGGAAGCTTTGAGCAGGCTCGAGCAGGAGAAGCTCGTTGTCTATCAGGCGCGAAACGGGTGGAAGGTTGTTTCTTTTACAAGACAGGACTATCTCAAGTACTACGAGATACAGGAGATGCTTGAGCGCTATTTGACGGAAAAGATGATTGATTACGCGGATCGGGTGGATCTTGATGAGCTGGAACTCAGGAACGAGAATTGCCTTCATTTTATCGAGAGAAATAAGCCCGACAGGTCCGCTGAAGAAAACGACAGGTTTCATGCGGAGATTTACATGCATTACCCGAACGAAATTCTTTTCGAAACGTTGCGGGACGTTATCAACATTCTCAGTTACCAAAGGAAAATGATGTTCGCAGACAAGGATATCGGAAAGCGGTTGTACCGGGAACACAAGGATATCATCCGGGCTTTTCGCGAAAAGGATGTGAAAATGGCCGCTGAGGCAATGTACCGGCATTTCAGGACCGGATTTGAAGGGCTTGAGGGGACTTTCGCCGCGACGGGTGCCGACTTGTCAGGCACAAAAAACCTCGGGCAAAAAGAGCAACAAAGGGAACGGGTGGCAAGCAAGAGTTACGAGGATTTTGAATAGGTCCTGTTTTGCATGTCCATTGGTCTTTCGAAATAGAGATCTATAGCGTTTTTGCTGTTCGGGATCGTTCGTTGATCCCTGGCGTAGCCATAGATGAAAGAAAAGACGGAATTCAAGGGGAAAGGGAGTGGCAGTGATGGAGACCAGTTTCGCCTTTTGGGTTGTTGTAGCCTATTTCATTGTCATGGTTGCTGTAGGGTTTTATTTTATCAAGAGAACAAAGACGCAGGACGATTTTTCCGTTGCGAATCGCAGTTTGCCGGGGATAGTGGTCGCAGGGACCCTGATGGCGACGTGGATGGGTTCCGGAACGGTCGTGGGTGGAGGTAATTCACTAGCTTACCAGCATGGCCTGTGGGTGGCAATTATTTTCTCAATGGCATCTCCTCTCGGTGTTGCAGTCATGTATTTTCTCGCGGCAAAGATCCGTCGGCTAGGCCTCACTTCTGCGGCCGACATCATCGAATCGAGGTATGGTTCAAGAGCCCGGCTCGTTGCGACGATCCTCATGCTGGTGGCCTATGTGGGTATTCTCTCCTACCAGTTTACTGGAGTAGGGTTTGTGCTCAATGTTACCCTGGGGATATCCACCGAGATGGGGACGCTCATCGCTTTGATCCTCATCATTGTAGTTGCAGGCGCCGGGGGACTTTTTTCGGTGGCCTATACGGACTTTCTGAGCGCCGTTTTGATGTTCTTCGGTCTTCTGCTGGGTGTGCCGCTTGCCATCAAGGCCTCGGGAGGATGGGACCAGATTGTTTCGATGCTTCCTTCGGGCCATCTCTCTCTTGGTGGTTTGACCGTATTCCAGACTATAGGATATTTCCTCCCCCTATTGCTTCTCATCATGGGTGACCAGAACATGTACCAAAGGTTTTTCGCTGCAAAGGACGAGAAGCAAGCTCGTTATGGTGCGATAGGTTGGTTTATCGGAGTGATTGTGGTCTTGCCGATCGTGGCGTTTGGAGCAACCGCCTCCCGGGCATTGTATCCTGATATCCCCGCGGGGCAGGCGCTGATGATGCTTTCGGTGAACGCAATGCCTACGGTGCTTGGCGCGCTAGCCATTGCCGCGATAACCGGTTTCGTGGTTACTACCGGTACATCCTATATTCTTATGTGTTCCGTCAACCTCATTCACGACATTTACCATCGTTTTATCAATCGTGACATATCTGAGAAGCGCCTTCTGCGCCTGTCCAGGTTGAGCGTCATCTTTATCGGTCTTTTTGCTTACGTGCTCATCAAGTTCTTCCCCGATGTCCTATCCGTACAGATGTATTCCTACACGATGTACGGCGCAACGATTACGCCTGTACTCCTTGCGGCCATAGTCTGGAAAAAGGCCACTCGTGCTGCGGGCATCTCCACTATGATCGTCGGTGGTGTCATGACGATCGCCTGGGAGGTACTCGGGCAGCCCTTTGGTTTGCAGAGCGTCCTAATTTCGGCTCCACTGGCGGTTATTACGCTGATCGTCGTGGGGAACATGACCTACAAGCCGAAAGAAGCTTAGGGAAAATCAAAGCACCATCCTGGTCCAGGTGAAGGTGTGAGGGATAGGCTTTGATTCAGGGGCTTATCCCCCCTTTCATTCTCGAAAAAAAGTGGATGCGCACAGAAAGGTGGTTTACGAAGATGGCGGTCTATGTGTTCAAAGACGCGACGCTGTTGGATTGCACGGGGATAGACCCTGTCTATCCCGCGTATGTCGTTACCGAAGGTGATTACATCAAGGAAACAGGTAGCGGAATACCGAAAGCAATACAGGCTAGCGCAGAGGTGATTGACTGCAAGGGAATGACGCTGATGCCCGGACTGATCGACGCCCATATTCACGTGGGGCTTTTCGACAGGGATCTTGGAGAACAACCGAGGCGCTACTATCCGAGCATGCAGGTCGTCAAGGCTCTGGGCGTCCTGGAAGATACCCTGATGCAAGGTTTTACCACCTGCAGGGAAGCGGGAGGAGCCGATGCGGGATTTCGTGAAGCCGTCGCCCAGGGGTTGGTCAAAGGTCCACGGCTGACTGTCAGTGGGATGTCGCTGACCCAGACTGGTGGTCATGCGGATCCGCGATTGTCCACGGAGATACGGGAACCCTTTGATGCGATACTCGGTGTCGGAATGGTGTGTGACGGTATTGCCGAGGTCAGAAAAGGCGCCAGGGAACAGTTGCGAAGAGGTGTTGACCATATAAAGGTCATGGCCGGTGGCGGTTGCGCCAGTCCGGCGGATGAACCAGACACATCACAATATAGTCTAGAAGAGCTGTCGGCAATAGTTTTTGAGGCTGAGTCGGCAGGGAAGTACGCCTTCGCCCATTGCTATTCAAACAGGAGTATGCAGCTTTGTGCAAAAGCCGGCATGAAAAGCATTGAACACGGTAATTTTCTTGACGAAGAAACGGCAAAGATTTTGAAGGAAGCGGGATGCTGGTATGTCCCTACCCTGGCGACCTATGACATCATGGTCAAACGGGGAGAGGAATTCGGGATTCCTCCGTATTTCCTGCGCAAGATGAAACAAGTGCAGGAACATTCTCTCCAGGCGGTGGAGAACGCCAAAAAAGCCGGCGTACCGATGGGTTCCGGAGCTGATGTGGTAGGTCCGGGAACCCCTTACAAAGGACTGGAGCTGGAACTCAAGGCCAAAGCGCTCGGCGCCATGGGAGCCATCCTTTCGGCAACAAAGATGAATTCGAAGCTTATGGAAATGGAAAATCAGGTCGGAACGGTGGAAGAAGGCAAGTTTGCCGATCTTCTTCTTGTAGACGGGAATCCGCTGGAAGACATCAAGGTCTTTCAGGATAGGGACAAGCTCGTCATGATTATGCAGCAGGGGGAAATAGTGAAAAGAGCGTGAGAATTTGACCGTGCGCCTCGCGTGCATGCCCATGGCTCAAAAAAGCCATGGGCATGTTTTTTTCGGCTTTTGACAGGAAGCTCGGCAAAGGAGGCAAAGAAAAAATAATGGATCTGCTGATAAAAAATGCAAGGGTTTTCGATGGTTTTAGTTTGAAGCAGGGAACCTGGAATGTCGCTATATCCAAGGAGAAGATCGTGGATGTTTTTTCGGGTGAGAGGAAAACCGGGCGAGCAATCCAGGAAATTGACGCGTCGGGGAAACTGCTGTTTCCCGGCCTTATAGACCTTCACGTTCATTTGACGTGGGATGGCGGGCTCGACCCGGCAACAACCATCGAGCAGTCCTCGCCGGAAAAAATCTTGACAGATACCGTTTCCAGCACCCTCAAATACCTTGAAAAGGGTATCACCTCAGTGCGGGATTTGGGGTCCACCAATGACGCGGCGATTCATGTCGGAAAAGCGGTGGATAGCGGGAAGTTACCAGGTCCGCGGATTTTTTCTTCAGGCCGGAGCATAATAATGACCGGCGGACATGATCCTTTTCATGGCATCATGATTGACGGTCCCTGGGAAGCCCTCAAGGCGGTTAGGCTTCAGGCCTTTGCAGGCGCCCGGGTGATAAAAATCTCGGCCACAGGCGGTGTTTACGGCAGGGCTACAGGTGAAGGAGTCGAAGATATTGAGCTGCGCCCTGAAGAAATCGCGATGATCGTGAATGAGGCTCACAGGAGACATCTTCCTGTGACAGCTCACGCCATCGGGGAAGAGGGGATTTCGAATTGTGTGGAGGCGGGGATAGACTGCATAGAGCACGGCCATTACATAACTCCTTCTCTTGCAAAGAAGATGTTCAAAAAGGACATT
Source organism: Thermovirgaceae bacterium (assembly GCA_046542505.1). Taxonomy (GTDB): domain Bacteria; phylum Synergistota; class Synergistia; order Synergistales; family Thermovirgaceae; genus UBA1876. The sequence continues at coordinate 69,657 of JBKHBH010000001.1, forward strand.
TCCTATGTCCCCACGTTGGCGGTTTACAAACACCTGTCGGAAGACCCTGAAATTCCAGAATATGCGAGGGGAAAATCGAAGAAGATAGTTGAAAGACAAATGCAGGCCTTTCAATGGGCTCAAGAGGCGGGTGTTCGTATTGGGGCAGGCTCCGATACTGGTTCGGCCAAGATGCCCCATCCTTCATTGCTGCGGGAACTGGTTGCATTGAATAAGGCAGGTCTGGGCTTTGAGGAAGTCATAAAGGCAGCTACATCCGAAGCCGCTAAAATCCTAGGAATGGAAGGCAGACTAGGAGTGATCAGGCCGGGCGCATTGGCGGATTGTGTGGTTGTGGCAGGGGAGCTGGAAGAAAATTTCGATGACATGGATAAAATTTTCTACGTGATCAAGGGAGGCCGTATGGTTTACAAACGAGAAGACCTGAAAAAGTAAGCGAAAAGCCTTTTGAAAAATTCAACATAAAGCATTGCCTGGAACTCAAAATTTTAGAAATTTTGACCGTTTCCGCATCTTTTCAAATATGGGCTAGAGTTATAATAGAATAACAAGATAAACAGGCTTTCTGTGGGGGTGAAAGCAATGCCACCAGGTTTTTTCCCCGGAGGCCCGGTTTTCGGCCCCTGGATAGCACGGCGGAAGACGGAGCCGCCTCCGAAACAGGATCGGGACGAGCATGCAAGGGACAAAGACAAAAGGGAAAAACCGGAGAAGAAAACCGGGGCGCGAGGCGGAGCAAGAGAGGACCTCCGTGTCCGCACCGATGAACTGGAACTTTTGGGGCTCACGAAAAAGATCATCTACAGTGAGCGGATATTCGCACGAGTACCTTTTGCCTTTTTCGCCCTCGCAGCAGCCGCTTCGGGAATACTGGCGGCATCTATAGAGCCCTCGGACCCGCAGA
>JBKHBH010000110.1:0-5319 GCA_046542505.1 Thermovirgaceae bacterium
TTGATCTTCCTCGGCATCTGTTTCCTCCACCTCCAGTGATTCGATCTCAAGTTCCATTCCTTCAAGCAATTCAACATCGGCACTTCCGCAGTTTTCGCACAAAAAAAGCGCTTCATCTCCTTCAGTCCAGACATGTCCGCAAGCCTTGCATTTCTTTTTGAGCGGAACTTCTTCGAGAAAAAGCTGCGACCCCTCGAGAGCCGTCTCCCTGATCGTGATGTCAAAAGCAAAATGCATGATTTCCGGAATCACCTGTCTCATTTCTCCGACCCTGAGATAAACCGCGTTGATCCTGCACCAACCATGCTGTTCCTGGAGCTTCAAAAGTTCTTCTATAAGAGATTCAACCATGGATAATTCATGCATAGAGATCGCTCCCTGTATCCCTTTCAAGAGCCACGAAACTCTCGTGGAAAGCGGCCCCGTAACCCGGATTCACGACAGCTCTGGTCAAGCGGTTGATTTCCCCCCGCCCCTGAACCATGACACAGTACCCTGAATACATGTCCTTGTCGAATTCCACGACGCCGGAAACATTCACCTCAACCCCGCGGATTCTAACCCGGTCGCCTTCCTGCAGACCCCGTCGCTTTCCTTCCTCGGGTGAAATGGTGACCACTGGCGGGCCGGTTTCCTGGAATCCCCAGGTTTGACCGTTTATATACTCTTTTGTGTGTACCGTAACAAGCCGTAGTCTGCCTTCGACTGGAACCTGAAAGAAGGGTATCGCGCGGGGAAGCGTTATTCTTTCCGCTTCTTGCGACCATTCATGAGTTTCCCCCGTCTTGTAAACGCCTTCCGACAGAATTTCGCACCCGGGCATGTCGAGCAGCGCCCTGTCCATTTTCCTTCGCTGGGCATCAACATCGATCCCCAGCCTGAGAGCTTCTCCCAGGCCCGTCATGATTGTCGTTTCCGGAAGGGCTTTACCAGGAGGTTCCAGGACTTTCCCACTTCGCAAAAGATAGGTGTGCCACCAGGATCCTCTCCAATCCGGACCTTCTTCCAGAAAACACGCCGCCGGTAACACCAGGTCGCACAATGCAGCCGTTTCCGTCATTTCAAGATCTATGCATACACTAAATTCGAGGGATGAAACCGCACGCTCTAATTTGTCGCAGTCAGGCCCCTGTTTTGCCGGGTTCGCACACGAAAAAAGCACCGTTCGTATCGGCGGGACAAAATTTCTTGCCTCTACGTGCCAGTCGGCAACTGGTATTCTCCGTTTCACCGCAGGAGTACTAAGAAGCTTTTCCGGAAAAAGCTTCATCTCATCCTTGCCGAAGACAACACCTGTGCCTCGTTCCGAAAAAGCCCCTAGAAGCAATGCCAGTGCCGAAAGTACATGAAAGGTGAAAGAACCCTGAAGATACCTCTGGGCTCCGTATCCTCCATAAATTGCGAGAGGCTTGTGCTCCATGATCCACTGGTACAGCGCTTCCAGCTCGCTTTTATGCAATCCAGTTTCCTGCAAAACCAGTGTCGCATCGAGGTACGACAATACTTCAAGAAAATCGTCTGCATTGGTGGCCCGGTCTTCCCAGCATTCCGCCGCTTCCTTCCGGTCGATGATCATCTTGCAGAGCAAGAGTGCCAGGGCGGCGTCAGATCCAGGTCTCACGCGCCACCAGTTTCCTGCGGCTTTCGTCGTAGCCGTGGTTCGGATTTCTATAGCCGCGAAATCACCTGACCTGTTCCGCATGTTCATCAATAAGGGAACAAGATGCGGGTGGGTTTCAAATGCGTTTCGCCCCCACAGCAAGATGCCCCTGGCGTTTTCCAACTCTTCAGGATCATAAGTCGGCGTGTGCCCGAAGGCTTTTTTCAATCCCGCACCGCCGGCTGCACCGCACAGCGAACCGGCCGTTTCCGTGTAACCACCCAAAGCTGAAAAAACCTCAAGGCCGAGTTTCTTTGAAAAAAACTGGGAACCGGCACTCTGGTAAACGAAGTTCGCCAGCGGACCATGTTTTTCCACTGTCCTTTCGAGGTGAGCCGCCCAGAGGTCCCAGGCTTTCTCCCAGGAAATTTCCCTCCAGCCCGCCCCTTCCTTTTTTAGTGGCAGCTTCAGTCTTTCCCGGGATCGAAAGCGCTTTTCCCACCGCTTCCCCTTTGGGCAAATCCAGCCATTTTGAAGCGGGAGGGCTCCGCCGCTTTCAATGGCAATCTCGTTTGTTCCGCTCCTTCTGGAGACCAGGAAGGAACATGCGTCGGGACAATCGTGGGGGCACGCCGACGGTACGGCTTCATGCATATGTCTTTCCCCTCCAGGACCAGCCATATTGCGATTCAGCCAAAAAAATGGGTGGGACGCCCGCCCCACCCACCTCTCTTGCAGTTAGGCCAGTCGACCTGTTATTCTTCGGGGACAAGGATACCGAAGCCCCCGTCTTTTCTACGGTATATGACACTGATAGACCCGCTTTCGGCATCACGGAACATGAAAAAAGTGTGCCCCAGAAGATCCATCTGCATCGCCGCTTCCTCGGAGGACATGGGTCTCAATGGGAATCTCTTGACCTTGACCACGTCTTCCTTTTTGCTTTCCTGTTCCGGGCTTATTTCGTTGAGGAATTCTTCAATGTCGAAAGTGAGATCTTCGTGGGACTTCATACGGGCTTTGTCCTTCAGGTAGGACTTGTGACGTTTCACCTGCCGCTCAATATTCTTCAGTCCCTTGTCAAAAGCCTTTCTGATATCAGGAGCATAATCCTCTCCCCGCATAATCACCCCGTTTACGTCGGAGGTGATTTCGACCACGTGCATCCCCCTGTTAAAGCTGATTTCCACCTGCGTATCGAGAATGCGGTCGAAAAACTTCTCCAGCTTGCCCAGCTTCTTCTCCATGTACCCCTTGAGTTCGTCCGGCACTTCGACGTTGCGGGTTACGAACCGAACTTCCATGGGCTCGCCTCCCATCTTCTGTATGATTTATTATTGTAGCATTCGCTTCATCCATTGGCTATGTGGTCATATCTGAGTATAATCGGGTTTACTGCGAGAGAGACCTCGCAAAAGAGAGGGTAAAGGAGTTGATGTTTTTGAATCTCTCGAAACGCGCCCAGCGTATGGAGCCTTCGGCCACATTGGCAGTTGTCGGAAAAGCGAAACAGCTCAAGCGGGATGGGAAGCCTGTCATTTCCTTTGGAGCCGGTGAACCCGATTTCAATTCTCCCCAGTCTGCCATACGTTATGCCAAGGATGCCATTGACGCCGGGCATACGCATTACACACAGGCAACAGGCATCCCGGAACTGAAAAAAGCGATAACCGCATATTATGAAAGACGATTCAACCTGTCTTTCTCCACTGATCAGGTAATTGTGGGCGCCGGTGCAAAACCGCTGATTTACTCGGCACTCGGCTGTCTGGTTGATCCACAAGACGAGGTGATCGTCTTTTCGCCGGCCTGGGTAAGTTACGTCGAACAGATTCGGCTTTGCGGTGCAGAAGCCGCCGTCGTAAACACCATTCCCTCAAACTGCGTGCCAACTCCCGAGGGAGTTCGCAGGGCCGTGACCCACAAGACACGTGGCATGCTGGTGAATACCCCTAATAACCCCACCGGCGCCGTATATGATGCGGAAACCCTGAAATCCCTTGTGAAAATCGCCGAAGAAAATGATCTTTGGATCATACACGACGAAATCTACGAACGTCTCGTATACGGTACAAAACATCATGAAAACCCTGTTTCACTCGTCCCAGAGGCAGCCGACCGCCTCATTGTAATTAACGGCGTGAGCAAGGCTTTTGCAATGACTGGCTGGAGGATAGGTTACGCCATCGCGCCCGAATGGCTTTCGACCAAACTGGGAGCCTTTCAGGGCCATCTGACGTCAAACGCCTGTTCGATCGCCCAGTGGGCCGCCCTCGGCGCATTACTGGAAGCGGAAGATGACGTTCAGAGAATGCACCGAATCTTTGATGAACGGCGCAAAAATATGGTTTCACTGCTTGGCGCAATGCCCTATATTTCTTTCGCAAAGCCTGACGGCGCATTTTACGTTTTCGTGAACGTCGAAAAAACATTCGGAATGTCCGCTCAAGGGAAAAGGATTGAAAACGATATTGATTTTTGCTCCACTCTCCTTTCTTCCGAGTACGTCGCAGCCGTCCCCGGGACCGCCTTTCTTGCCCCGGGGCATATCCGCCTGAGCTATTCCAACTCACTTGAGGAAATAGAGGAAGGGATGAAACGGCTGCACCGTTTCCTGGAATCTCTCCAGTAGCGAAAAAGTAATCTTAGCGGGAAGAGCCGAGTGTAAGGCGGTTCTTCCCGCTAAAACAGGATCCGCGTCATTTGGTAACCTGTGTCCCGGAAGCACCTTCGAGTGCGCTCAAGGCCTCCTGAAGCCCTGAAATAATTGCTTTTTCCCCTCCGGCTTCAACAAAACGGATAGCTGCGGAGACTTTAGGACCCATGCTTCCGGATTTGAAATGCCCTTCTTTTTCGAATCTTTTCAGTTCTTCCGTCGAAACGTGTCCAAGCCAGGTTGCTTCGGAAGTTCCGTAGTTGAGCGCCACTTTTCGGACATCCGTCAGGATCATGAAAACGTCCGCGCCTATTTCCTGAGCTAGTTTTTCCGATGCGAGATCCTTGTCGATGACCGCTTCCACTCCTCGCAAACCGTCTTCCTTATCACGAACCACGGGGATTCCCCCGCCGCCGGAAGCTATGACGGTATACCCGCTTTCCGCCAGCCGCCTGATAGGGCCGGCTTCAACGATACCCTTCGGATCCGGTGAGGGAACCACCCTGCGCCATCCTCTTCCAGCATCATCAATCCATGTCTCATGGTTGTTTTCCATCCGCTGTCTTGCAACCTCTTCGGTATAGAAAGGCCCCACTGGTTTTGTGGGTTTCCTGAAGGCCTCATCATCCGCGTCCACTTCGACCCGGGTAACCACACATACCGGGCGGCATCCTTCCAGGTTTTCCTCGTCCATAACGTTTTCAAGCGCCTGGCATAGCATATATCCGATAAGGCCTTGGCTTTCCGCGCCGCAGATATCCATCGGCATGGCCGGAACCTTTCCCGAGCCGAGTTCGTTCTGGATCAGTATAGCTCCGACCTGTGGACCGTTCCCATGACTGAGAACCACCTCATACCCGGCCTGGATCATTTGCACTATCTGGCGGGCGGTGGTCATGACATTTTTCATCTGTTCCTTTGCCGTGCCTTTTTGACCTCTCTGCAGTATGGCGTTTCCTCCAAGGGCAACGACGACCTTTTTCCTCACCGGGATCCCTCCAGTAATTTTGGTTGGAATACAGCTGAAGAAAGGTTACTGGCTCCACTACATGCCAAAGATTAT
>JBKHBH010000026.1:0-25975 GCA_046542505.1 Thermovirgaceae bacterium
GTCACTTTCTCGGGGAACACGGTGTGAGGGTTTTCCGCCTCGGGGACGAAATTGTCGATGAGTCCGATCAAAAGCATCCCCCCGAAAAAGGAGGCCGTGTTGATCCAGTGACCCCAGTAGTTTCCGTAGGCGTCGACAAAAGCATCCAGCCCCTTGTAGAAAATCTCCACGAAGGACACGTAAAGCATGACCCCGGCGGAAAACCCCGTCGAGATTGAAAGAAAACGGTAATTCGTTCGTCTTGCAAAGAAGGCGATAGCACTGCCGACGCCTGTGGCCAAACCAGCGAGGGCAGTGAGCCCCAGGGCGAAAAGGACTGGTGACACTTGCGAAGCTCCTTCCTGTACCGGCCCCGGTTCTGTGCATGTAGGGCAGTCAAGGTATGAACTGCATTCCAGCTAATTGTAGCAGCCTGTAGACAAAACGGTGAATAGCTGTCGCCTGCAGGTGATTCGGAAAGGTCAAAACGCCTTCTTGGTCCGTCGCTTGATTGAAGGCAGATTTATGAAGAAGGATTTGGAATCAGACCAAAACCGGAGCTCTATCCCAAAAATACAGGTTTATTTTCTCCAAGTGTGTTTGAAACCTGTATAGTGAATTGACGAACAAGCCTGTCCGTATTATAGTGAACATGTTCGCAAAATATCTCAGACATAGGATTCAATACCAGTCGCACTATACTGCAGGAGGTGGAAAGCATGAAGGGTTTTGCAATGCTTGGAATCGGAAAGGTTGGTTGGATAGAAAAAGAAAAACCCCAGGCCGGCCCCTTTGATGCCATTGTCAGGCCACTGGCCGTGGCGCCCTGCACATCCGACATCCACACAGTATTCGAAGGAGCCATCGGTGAACGGAACGACATGATCCTCGGCCACGAGGCCGTGGGCGAAGTTGTTGAAGTCGGGAGCAATGTCAAGGAATTTGCCCCAGGTGACAGGGTCGTAGTCCCGGCCATAACGCCGGACTGGAGGACCCTTGACGCCCAGCGGGGGTATCATCAGCATTCGGGCGGTCTCCTTGCGGGATGGAAGTTCTCCAACATCAAGGACGGAGTTTTCGCCGAGTTTTTCCATGTCAATGACGCGGATATGAATCTGGCGAAACTGCCTGAAGAACTTCCGCTGGAGGCCGCGGCCATGATTCCCGACATGGTGACGACGGGCCTGCACGGAGCGGAAATGGCGGAAATCGGGCTCGGCGACACCGTCGCCGTACTCGGGATCGGTCCCGTGGGACTCATGGCCGTTGGAGGTGCGAAGCTCCGGGGTGCCTCTCGGTTGATTGTCGTCGGCACCCGCCCCAACTGCATCGACATCGCAAAGCAGTTCGGCGCAACGGACGTGGTCAATTACAAGGTCGCCCCCGTGGAGGATCAGATCCTTGAACTGACAGGCGGGGCAGGCGTTGACGCGGCCATCATCGCCGGAGGGAACCCAGACATCCTGGAGTCGGCCGTAAAGATGACAAAACCAGGGGGGAACATTTCGAACATCAACTACTTCGGTGAGGGCGATGTTCTTCCCGTGCCACGGCTCGAGTGGGGATGCGGCATGTCTCACAAGAACATCAGGGGCGGCCTCTGCCCCGGCGGCAGGCTCAGGATGGAGAAGCTGGTCCAGCTGGCGGTATATGGCCGCATTGATCCCGGAAAGCTCGTCACCCATGTCTTCAAAGGCTTCGATCACATCGAGGAGGCTCTGATGCTGATGAAAGACAAACCCAAAGACCTGATCAAGCCGGTGGTGCTTTTCGAGTAACGACTCGTCTCTTTCTCCCTTTTTCGCTCCTCTTGTACAGCGGGGCGGCATCTTTTCACCGCCCCGCTGTTTTTTCAGCTTTTTCAGGGTTTGTCGAGGTTTTCGAAGTCCGTATCGTCCTTGAGAAAGTCGGACTTTTCCTCCTCGGTGGTCCGGCGGTAGCAAAGGTCGCAATGAGGGTCCCCGTCGGGCATGCAGGTTTTGTGTACCAGCGCCCAGTCAGGGTTGAAGGCCATGGATTTAGCGGGGTCGATGTAGCAGTAGATGCGGCCCAGTTTTTCTTCTCCCAACTCGCGCCAGAGTTTCCCCATTTCACAACCTTTAAGCCGCCTGATCAGTCCTTCTTCAGTCTCGAGTTTTTCCAGTTCTTCATAAAGGCCGAACTCGGGCAGGTCTTCCACGTAATTCTCCGGGGTATTCTCCAGACCCTCGGCTTCGGCCCTTTTACGGGCTGCTTCCCCGACCTGCTTCCCGTATGACTTGATGGCCCGCATGGCGAGGCGTTTGCCCTCTTCGGGGCCAAGTTCTTCCACCAGGGTCCGTGCGTAGGCGATATGGAGCATGGCAATTCTTCGGCACGCCTTTGCGACCTGTTCCTTTGCCTTTTCCAGGGAAACAGTTTCCTGTTTTTCCGGTTCCAAAGCGGTCACTCTCCTTTGGTTCAGGTGGCTTCCGATAACGGCTGTCCTGCATGAAGGATAACATCAAAACCACCTCGTGTTTGCGTGTACCGGCGTGTCCTTGAAGGTGTTTTCGGCGTGCCCGGCCTCTTCACTTCAGGGGGCGGGGTCTGGCTCTTCGGGGTGATGTGACTGGCGGGCTATCTGGCCGGCGCAGAAACCGGCGCCGGTTCCGTTGTCGATGTTGACCACCGAGACGCCAAGGGCGCAGGAATTCAACATGGTCAACAGAGGGGCAAGGCCCTGCAGGTTTGCTCCATAGCCGACACTGGTCGGCACGGCGATTACCGGGCAGGAAACAAGGCCCCCGACGACGGTGGGAAGAGCCCCTTCCATCCCGGCCACGACGACAATGACTTTCGAATCCTGAAGCATGGGCAGGTGTTCGAAAAGGCGATGGATCCCGGCGACTCCAACATCGAAAAGCCTGTTGACGGAGCAGCCCAGGTATTCAGCTGTAACGGCGGCTTCTTCCGCTACTGGGATGTCTGAAGTCCCCGCCGAAACAACGGTCACTCCCGGTATCGTTCCTTCAGGCGGGGGGATGGAGCCCAAAAGACGGGCCTTGGGGAAATGCACGTGACCCTGCAGGATTTCGCCGACGGTCACCGCCTGCTCCGGTGTAATCCGGGAAAAAAGAACTCTCTCTTCAGGACTGTCGACAGAGGAGGCGATGGATTTGAGGTGGTCCAGACTTTTGCCGGGACAAAACACGACTTCGGCGAAGTTCGTCCGTATCGCCCTGTGTGTGTCGATCTTGACATCGCCCAGGTCCATGAAGGGAAGCAGCTTTACCCTGCGGACAAACTCCCTTTCGTCCATGGCTCCGGATTTGAGCTGTTTTGCAAGGTCCAGATATGTGTCGGCGGACATGTGGATCACCTCGTTTTTGTATTCCGGAGCCCCCAGGACTGCTGATTCTCCGCCCAAAGGCTCCGGAATCATCTCAGTCGGACTTTCGGCCCGGGTAGGCGGAAAGCCCTTCTGCCAAAATTCGGACGGCTTTTTTCAGGTCGTCCTGCTGCAGGACATATGTCATTCGTACTTCCGTCTTGCCGAGTCCCGGTGTGGCGTAGAAGCCTTCCGCCGGAGCGGCCATGACGGTTTCCCCATCCAGGGAAAACTCTGTCAGCATCCAGATCACGAATTTTTCCGCGTCGTCCACAGGGAGTCGGGCCATGATGTAGAAGGCGCCTTCAGGTTTCTCGCAAACGACGCCAGGTATGGATCTGAGTCCTTCATGGAAGATGTCGCGCCGTGTCCTGTATTCCCTGTTGACTTCCATGACGTAGGATGCAGGGGTTTCATAGAGTGCGGCGGCGCCTATCTGTTCAAGCGTCGGGGGGCACCCCCGGGACTGGCAGTATTTCAGGCCGAGAGAGATGAAGTCCTTGTTCTTGCTGACAAGGCAGCCCATACGTGCTCCGCAGGCGCTGTAGCGCTTTGAAACGGAATCGACGATTACGAGACGGTCCCGCACCCTCTTGATGTGGCCGAAACTGCAATAGGGCTCGTCCATGTAGACGAACTCCCTGTAAACCTCGTCGGCAATCAGGAGAAGATCGTGCCTTTCTGCGATGCCCGCGAGCATTTCCACCTCGTCACGGGAATACACCGTTCCTGTGGGGTTGCCGGGGTGGCTGACGAGAATGGCTTTGGTCGAGGGCGTGACGAGTTTTTCGATCTCATCCGCCTGGGGAAGGTGGAACCCCGTTTCGGCTTTCGTGGTTACGGGTACTAGTTTTGCCGTGGCCGAGGCCGCGAAGGCCGCGTAGGCAGGATAGAACGGCTCGGGCACGATGACCTCGTCACCGGGGTCGCAGGCAATCAGCAGGGCGAAATGAAGAGCTTCGCTTCCCCCGTTGGTGACGAGAACATCGCCTTCGTCCACGGGGATGTCGATATTCCTGTAGTATTCAGCGATCTTGCCGATGAGTTTTTGGTCTCCCTGGGACAATCCGTACGAAAGGGTCTTCTGGTCGAAGGACCTCAGTTTTTCGAAAAACAGTTCAGGGGTTTCCACGTCGGGTTGCCCGATGTGCAGACGATGAATCCTGACACCCCTCTTGGCGGCTTCCTGCAGATAGGGCTCAAGTCTGCGGATAGGCGAAGCCGGGAGTGTCCGGCTCCTTTCAGAAAAGCGCATGTCTTTCCCTCCTCGAAAGGCGGGAACCCGGGGAGGATGTTCCCGCCGCATTTCATGTCAGCCGGGAACGTCAATTCCCGGAAATGTAATCACATGCGTATTCGACGACCTCACAACACCGTATAAGGTAAGAGCTGTCGGCTATGACTGTGAAACTCTCCCCTTCCTTTACCTTGACCCATTCTTTCTTTTCCGGAGGGAGCAGGACTTCTGCATTTCCCCTGAGGAGCGTGACGATCTCCTTGTCTGCAACGTCGAATTCATAGGTCCCGGGGAGGATCACGCCCAGGGTCTTGCGTGTTCCGTCAGGAAAAAAGACACTGCGGCTGCTGACTCTTCCGTCGAAATAGACATTTGCTCTCAGTGAAACGCTTACGTTGTCAAACCGTTCAGTCATGTACAAAGACCTCCTTATTGCTTTTCCAGCCTGCAGGGCCGGTCCTCGTTACCCCATAAGGAAGCGGGGAAGCCACAGGGCGATGCCAGGGAAAATGACCAGAAGAATCAGGGAAACGAACTGGATCCCTATGAAAGGCAGGCTCGACAGGTAGATCTCTTCGATTCCGACGTCATCCGGTGAGGCCCCGCGCATATAGAAAAGGGTGAACCCGAAGGGCGGCGAGAGGTAGGCGATTTGCAGCAGCACCATGAAAACCAGTCCCCACCACAGAGGGTCGAACCCGAGCTTCGTCAGGATCGGTGAAACGATAGGAGCTGCGAGCATGATCATGGCCGTCGGCTCGAGGAACATGCCGAGGAAGAAAACAAATCCGACTGACATGGCGAAAACCATCCAGGGTCCGCCGGGAAGGGACAAGGCAAGTTGCGTGATCATCTGGTTGCCTCCCGTTCCGGAAAAAACAGCTCCGAACGCAGAGGCCCCGATGACGATCCAGCCCACCATGCTGGTAATCTCGAGTGTTTCGATTGATGCTTCCTTGACGATCTGCAGGCTGAGCCTCCTGGTGAAGGCGCTGAAAAACAGTGCGCCCACGGCGCCTACGGCTGCAGCTTCCGTAGGTGTTGCAGCCCCTGACAGGACCGATCCGAGGACCAGAAGTATCAGAAGTGACGGCAGGCTGATCTTGCGCAGGGATTTCAGCTTGCCTTTCCATCCTACGCGCTCTTGTGGGGGAAGAGCCGGACAGCATCTGGGGTTTATGAGATTTCTGATCAGGATGTAGGCGCAGTAGAGAAAGGCCAGGAAGGTTCCGACAGTGAGGCCGCCGGCAAAGAGGCTTCCCACGGAGACCCCCGTGACGGCGCCGTAGATGACCATGTTGGTACTCGGTGGTATGAGCTGTCCCAGGGTGCCGCCGGCCATGACCGAACCAAGGCTGAGCTTCCTGTTGTAGCCATACTTGAACATCTGTGGAAGCCCGATAAGACCGAGTCCTATGACGCCTGCCGCTACGACTCCTGACACGGCGCCGAGGATGGCTCCCACCAGGACGGTCGCAACTGCGAGGCCACCCCTCAGTGGACCGGACCACTTGTAAAAGGTGTCGTAAATATCTTCCACAACTCTGGATTTCTGAAGGACCAGGGCCATGAAAATAAAAAGCGGAACAGCGAGCAGCGCGAAATTGTTCATTGTTCCCCAGGCCGCGGTGATTAGCAGCTTGACACCACCGATTCCCCAGAGGGCCGATCCAAAAAGGACAGCGACAAGCGAAAGGGCGAAGGCGATGGGGATGCCAAGGGCGAGAGCGACGAAAAGAACGGCAAACATAAGAAGGGGGACATTTCCCATTTTGTCACCTACTCTCCGGTTTCGGCGGATTTGTGCAGTTTCCACATGTTTTTTACTGCGGCCAAAAAAGCAGGGCCGCGGCGACGGGGACGACGGACTTGAACCACCAGATGGGCGGGTTGAAGGTGGTTTGGTGCATGGAATGCTCGTTGATACGTATCGATTCCAATGCCCAGCTGGTACTGACATAAAGAAGAACGAGCGAGGTGCCCGCGACCGTCAGTTCGGTAATATAATCCAGCATGCGCCTTTTCGCCGGTGAAACATATTTCTGGATGATGTCCACCGAGACGTGTTTTTTCTTTAAATGGGTGTACCCTCCGCCCAGCATGAAATGGGTTCCGTAGATGAAAAGTGATATTTCAAATGCCCATTGAGGCATGGCATTAAAGACGTAACGCATGATAACGGCTATGACGATGATGAACGAGAGCGGTACGATGAGATAGGAAACGAATCTCCCGAGTTTGAGCATTTTGATCTGCCTCCAGGTAATGACATGAAATGTTAAGCGGGCGGAAAGAGCTTCAAACTCATTCCGCCCGCCTTACGCGTTTTCGTGTTGCTATTTCAGCATTTCCGCTTCCTTTTTGTATCCCAGTTCCTCGAGAACTTCTATGTAGAGATCGAGGTATTCCTGGCATTCGGGGGACTTCGTCGCGTACTCCTTGAGAACGCCGGCTGCAACCCGGCGCATTTCCATGACGTCCTCTTCGGGAAGCTCGATGATCTCGACACCCTCATCGATCCATTTCTGTTTCGTCTTGGCGGCTTCACTGTAGTTCGTGATGGCCGAGAGGTAGCGCATGTGGTCTCTTGCGGAGAGGACGATGGCCTTCAGGTCGTCAGGAAGCTCGTTCCACTTCTTCTCATTGACGATAAGCGCCTTGTCCTCGTTGGTGCCGCCGTGGTGGGCGGGGTCCATGACGTATTTCGTCACTTCCAGCAGTCCCATTTCCTCGTTTTCCTTCCATTCCGTCTATTCGGCGGCGTCGATGGTCTTGGTCTGGAGGGCGGTGTAGATCTCAGGAGCGGAAAGGGAGACGGCCGAGGCGCCGAGGGCATTGTAGAACTGGGCTCCCATGCCGCTCGAGCGGATCTGTTTCCCCTTGAAGTCCTCTATGCTCCTGATGGGCGTGCTCATCATGAGGATTTCGGGAACGGAGCAGTCGGTGGTTCCGAGGTACTTGATACCGTGCTTGCCGTAGGCTTTCTCGGCGAGCGGGAAGGCACGCTGGTCAAGGTACATGCCTTCGTGATACGTGAGAAGGGGCGAACCCGGCCGCGTTGCGAAGATTCCGAAGAAGGGGTCCTTTCCGGGCCAGTAGGCGGAGAAGCACAAGGCCGCTTCCACGATTCCGTCCTTGACGGCGTCAAAGGTGTCGAAAACGGGGAAAAGCACGCCTGCGCCGTAGGGTTCGATGACGAGGCGTCCGTCCGATGCCTTGTTGACCATGTCACAGAATGCCTCGATGTGCTTGAAACGGTATGTTCCGACCATGGAGTGGGTGACCAGGCGCCATTTGAAGGTCTTTTCCGCCGCCTGCGCCGATTCCACGGCGATTCCGACAGTTGCAAAGGATACGGCAATAACGAGTACAAGGGCGATCAACCAGTTCTTTCCTTTCATTTCCACAACACCTTCCTTGGATGAGGGTTTTTTTCCTGGTGCAAAAGCTCTCCTGTACCTTTCCCAGCCGCTGCATGAACCCCTCCTTTTCGTATCGCTATTATGGCAAGCCTTATCGCACCGGTGCTTCGGTGACGCGGAAGCCGTAAGGAAGGCCGGATTGACATGCGAAAATTATAATCTTATATTATTATACGATTGTACAATGTCAAGAGTCTGCGGAAGTTTGCCGCAATAAGATTTTCCGGGTACCGAGGGCCCCGGGGACATTGGGGAGGGGATTTGAATTGCTTGTGGAATTGCGGATACACGGCAGGGGAGGTCAGGGTTCGGTCGCCATGGCGGAGATGATCGCCGGTGCTGCTTTTGCCGAAGGGAAATTCGCCCAGGCCTTTCCCTACCTGGGAGGCGGCGGAGAGCGCAGGGGAGCACCGGTACAGGCCTACGCCCGCATCTCGGATGAGATGATCCGCCTGAGGGAAAAGATCGAGGAGCCTGATCTGGTCATCGTGCAGGACCCTTCGATCATGGACATGGTGGATGTCGTGGCGGGTCTCAAGGACGGGGGGACCCTTCTGGTCAACGCCGAGGAGCCCCTGGACCTGGACCGCCGGAATGTCAAGGCCTTTTACGTTCCTGCGACAAGGATCGCCATTGAGACCATCGGGCGCCCTATCATGAACACGGCGCTCATGGGAGCTTTCGCGAGAATCACCGGGCTCATAGGGGTCGAAGCCGTGGAACAGGCTGTCACGGAACGGTTCCCGAAGGAGATTGCCGAGAAGAACATTCTTGCCGTGCGAAAGGCCTTTGAAGAAGTGGGAGGTGGAAAGTGATGGACCTGCCTCTTGGAGGAGTCTGCAGGGCTGGTGAGTCGAAGAAGCTCGAGACGGGGAAATGGAGGGCCTTCCGCCCCGTGGTGGACAGCGAAAAGTGCATCAAGTGCGGGCGCTGCGCCGATTTCTGCCCGGATTCGTGCATGGAAATCACCGAAAACGGGGCAGTGGCGAATCTCTTTTATTGCAAGGGATGCCTTATTTGCATGAGGGAATGCCCGGTCAATGCCATAACGAAGGAGGTCGAGCAAAAGTGAAGGGAAAAACGGCCATCCTCGAGGGTTCGAGGGCGGTTGCGGAAGCGGTCTGTGCCTGTCGGCCCGATGTCGTTTCCGTTTACCCCATTACGCCCCAGACGCACATTCTTGAAGACTTGGCGAAGTTCGTCGCCTCGGGACGTTTGAAAAGCCAGTTCGTCCGGGCGGATTCGGAATTCTCGGCGGCTTCGATAGTCTACGGGGCCAGCGCAGCCGGGGCCCGGGCCTATACGGCATCGGCGTCGCAGGGTCTTTTGCTGATGAATGAAGTCATCTACGCCATGGCCTCAACGAGACTTCCGGTGCTGCTTACTGTGGTGAACAGGGCGGTTTCAGCGCCGATCACCATCCAGCCCGATCACCAGGACAGCATGAGCCTCCGGGATACGGGGGCCTTGCAGATACACGTGGAAAGCATGCAGGAAGCCTACGACGCGCATGTCCAGGCCTTCCGCATCTGTGAGGACCCTGAAGTGCAGCTGCCGTTAATGGTGTGCCTTGACGGATGGGTCATCAGTCATTCCTACGAGCCTGTAACGGTATTCCCGGAAGGGGCTGTTTCAGAGTTCGCAGGAACATTCAACCCCGTCCAGAAACTGGATCCCGAAAGCCCCCTGACCTACGGCGCCTATGCCGACCAGGACGTGCTCATGGAATACCGTTACGCTCTCATGTGCGCCCAGGAAAAGGCAAAAGAAAAGATCCGGGCAGTGACGTCTGAGTATCGAGATGTTTTCGGGAATTTTGACGGTGACCTCATCGACACGTACCAGGTGGAGGACGCCGAGGTGGTTCTCGTCGCGATGGGATCAATGGTTTCAACCATCCGTGCCGCTGTTGACGAGCTGAGGAGCCAGGGACGGAAAGTGGGCCTTATCAAGGTGAGAACCTTCAGGCCTTTCCCGAAAGAGGAGATCATCGAGGCTTGTGCCGGCGTTCCCGTTGTGGCGGTGCTGGACAAGAGCCTCAGTGTCAACACCGGGGGCATCCTTGCTACCGAAATGAAGAACGCCTTCTACGGAAGAGCCCATCAACCTGTAATCGTACCTTTCATGGCTGGCCTGGGAGGCAAGGACATGAACCGGCGGATCGTCAAGGACATCGTGGATGTCGCCTTCACAAAAGGCGATGAGGGCACCGGCCAGGTCGAGACGGTCTGGATGGGCCTGAATCACGACTACTTCGCCTGATTGTGCAAAAGGGCTGTGGAGGGAAGATGACCATGTGGACAGAACAGACGCAAGTGAAGGAATTGCACGCACCGGGGCACAGGGCCTGCCCGGGCTGCGGGTGTGCCCTGGCCGTAAAGCTCATTCTGCGGGAGACGGGGCCGAACACCATCGTCGTCTCGCCGACTGGATGCCTCGAGACGTTCACCAGTCCTTTCAGGGGGTCTTCCTGGGAAGTCCCCTGGATCCATTCGCTTTTTGAGAATGCCCCAGCCATTGCCACGGGGGTCCTTGCCGGTCTCAAGGCGAAGGAAAACCCGAAAGGGGCGAAGGTCGTGGCTATCGGCGGCGACGGGGGCACCTACGATATCGGCATGGGAGCACTTTCGGGGATGCTCGAGCGGGGCGACGACATTCTCTATATCTGTTACGACAACGAGGCGTACATGAACACCGGAATCCAGGGAAGCAGCGCCACGCCTTACGGCGCAGGCACCACGACGACCCCCGTCGCCGAAGAGACTTTCGGAAAAAACGTGGCCAAAAAGGACCTCGTCGCCATAGCCCTGGCCCACAAGGCACCATACGTGGCCACGGCAAGCATTGCCGATCCCGCGGACCTGAAGAAGAAGGTCAGAAAGGGCATGGATACGCCTGGCCCGGCGGTGATCCTCATGCTGACACCCTGCAACCTCGGCTGGGGTTTTGATCCCGCAGACACGGTGGAACTGGCGCGCAGAGCCATCGCCACAGGGCTTTTTCCTATCGTGGAGTACGAGAAGGGGAACCTGGTCTCGGTAAAAAAGATCAAGCCCGTTCCCGTCGAGGAGTATCTCAAACCACAGAAGCGGTATCAGCACCTCTTCAAGGGTGAAGGGTTCAAAAACGTCCTGGAGGCCATCCAAAAGAGCGCTGACGAGAACATCGAGAAATTCGGGCTTGCATGATCCGGAACACCACAGGAAAGAAAAAGGAGTGAGCGACGTGGAAAAGATCCTGATATACGGGACAGGGACAATGGGTACCGGCATCGCCCATGTTTGCGCTGCTTCGGGAAAGACCGTCTTCGTTGTCTCGGCACGCGGCGGGACGGAACGGGCCGAAAAGGGAAAGGCAAAAATCGCTTCCTTCCTCGACAGGGCGGTGCAAAAAGGAAAGGAAACTGCCGAAAGGGCCGAGCAAACCATGGGGAACATCATCCCGACGGCGGACGCCGGGGATGTCGTCTCGGAGGCGGATCTCGTCATTGAAGCCGCTGCGGAGGACATGACGGTCAAGAAGGAATTCTTCAAAAAGCTCGTCGAGGCAGGGCCCGGGGGGGATACGATACTTGCAACGAACAGTTCCGCCCTGAGCATTACCGAAATTTCGAATGTGACGGAAAATCCCGATCGCTTTCTTGGCATCCATTTCTTCAACCCGGCGCCGGTGATGAAGCTCGTGGAGATCGTCAAAGGTCTTCCCACCAGCGACGAGACTGTATCCAGGGTGCAGGCTTTCGTGGAATCCCTGGGCAAGTCGCCCATCCTGGTAAACGAGGCCCCGGGTTTCGTGGTCAACCGCATCCTGGTTCCCATGATCAACGAAGCCGCCTACGCCCTCATGGAAGGTGTCGCCTCTGCCGAGGACATCGACAGCGGCATGAAGCTCGGCGCGAATCACCCTATTGGCCCTCTCGCACTGGCCGACCTGATCGGTCTCGATGTCTGCCTGGCAGTGATGGAAACCCTTTACACTGAATTCGGGGATACAAAATATCGACCATGCCCGCTTCTCAGGAAAAACGTACGGGCCGGCTACCTGGGCCGCAAGACGAAACGGGGATTTTTCGTTTACGAATAGGCCATCAGAAGGCCCTGGAGGTGACAGACCGGTGAAAAGCCGCAAGGAATATATTGAAAGTCTCCGCAAGCTCAACCCCGTGATCTACTACCTCGGGGAGAAAGTGGAGAGCGTCGTCGACTATCCGGCGTTCCAGCCCCATATCAACAGTGCAGCGCTCACCTACGAGCTCGCTTGCACTCCGGGATACGAAGACCTGCTGACGGCATGGTCTCCTTTCCTGGAGGAACAGGTGAACCGCTTTACCCATATTCACGAAAACTCCGACGACCTTGTCAAGAAGGTCAAGGCCCTGCGTATGCTCGGCCAGAAGACGGGAGCGTGCTTTCAGCGCTGCGTGGGGTGGGATGCCATCAACGCCGTCTATTCGGTCACCTGGGAAATCGATCGTGACAAGGGGACGTCACTGCACAAGCGCTTTCTGGAATTCCTCAAGCGGGTCCAGAAGGAAGACCTCATGCTGTGCGGCGCCATGACGGATGTCAAGGGAGACCGGGGGAAGAAGCCTTCACAGCAGGAAGACCCCGACATGTATGTACACGTGGTGGAACGCAGGGACGACGGCATCATTGTGCGGGGGGCAAAGGCTCATATGACGGGTATGGTCAACTCCCACGAAATGCTGGTGATGCCCACCACGAGTCTCGGCGAGGAGGATGCCGATTACGCCGTGTGTTTTGCTCTCCCCGTGGACGCGCCCGGGGTCATCCACGTTTTCGGCAGACAGACCAACGACACGCGGCGTCACGAGGATTCCACCATTGATACGGGAAATCATGCCTACGGCATGGTCGGGGGCGAAACGCTCACAATCCTCGACGACGTTTTCGTCCCATGGGAAAAGGTGTTCCTCTGCGGAGAATATGAGTACGCGGGACTCCTCGTTGAACGGTTTGCCACCCTGCACCGCCAGAACTACGGGGGATGCAAGACGGGCGTCTGCGACGTCATCATCGGGGCGGCCGCGGCACTTGCAGATTACAACGGCGTCGAAAAGGCTTCCCACATCAGGGACAAGCTCGTAGAGATGACGTGCCTGGCGGAAACGCTTTACAGCTGTTCCCTCGCCTGTTCCCATGAGGGACATCCTACGCCGAGCGGATCATACGGAGCCGATTCCATGCTGGCCAACATCACCAAGCAGAATGTCACAAAGAACATATATGAAGTATGCCGTGTTGCACAGGATGTTGCCGGGGGACTGATGGCGACGCTGCCTTCCGAGGCGGATCTGAAAAATCCCGAAACGGGCCCCTTTCTTGTCAAGTATCTCAAGGGCCGTGACGGTGTCGACACCGAGGCGAGGGTGAGAATGATGCGCCTCATAGAGAATCTCACCGGGGGTACGGCGCTTGTTGAGTCAATGCACGGTGCGGGGTCTCCCCAGGCGCAGAAAATAATGATCTTCCGAAATTCGAGTATCAAGGGCAAAAAGAAGCTGGCCGAGATTCTGGCCGGCGTGAAAGCGGAACAGGAAGAATGAAAGAAGCGGCGGGAAAAGGATGCAGACCGGAGGTGCAGGACATGACGGAATCTCATGAAAACAGGGCGCTTCTCGTGGAAGATATCGGCGATGGTGTCCGGGTTCTTACCCTTAACAGGCCCCGGGCGCTGAACGCGCTGAGTGCGGAAATCCTCGGTCAGCTGAAGGAAGCCTTTTCCGCGGCGGGCGAAGATCCCTCGGTTCGGGTGATTCTTTTGACGGGCAGCGGGAAAGCCTTCGCTGCAGGTGCAGACCTTGCTGCCTTGGCCGGTTTTACCAAGGACGAAGCCGTGGAGTTTTCAAGAAACGGCTACGAACTCTTTGACATGATCGAATCCGTGAGACAGCCGGTTATCGCCGTCTTAAACGGATATACCCTCGGCGGCGGGCTGGAGCTCGCCCTCTCATGCGATTTCCGGTTCGCAGCGGAGACGGTCCAGGTGGCGCTTCCCGAAATCTTGCTCGGCATCATTCCGGGTTTCGGAGGCACCCAGAGACTTGCAGCTGTTGCGGGTCACGCCAGGGCGAAGGATATGATCCTGACGGGCCGGAGGATCGAGGCCTCCGAGGCGTTGGAATGGGGTGTTTTGCACAGGGTATTCCCGAAGGACACGCTTTGGGACGAATCCCTGGCATTTGCGAAAACCCTTGCGGCGCTGAGCAAAAAGGCGCTAGCCGAGGCAAAGGGTGTCCTCAACGCCACAAGGAACATGGCCGTAGCGGAAGGGCTCGAAAGGGAGAACGAAGCCTTCGGCAGATGTTTCGAGCACGGCGACAGCCGTGAGGGCATCAGGGCCTTCCTCGAAAAGCGGAAGCCCGATTTCGAAAAATAGGTCTTTCGGAAAATGGGACACGGGAGAAAGCAAGAACGGAATGCATTAATAGGGGGGGAAAGCAATGAGTGTCGTATCCCTGGTTAAAGTCGGACAGGACGACGAAAAGGGCATACTAGAAGCGGTTCGCCGCTCCATCGATTTTGCAGGAGGGCTGGATGATATTGTCAGCCCGGGGGATCTTGTCCTCATCAAACCGAATCTGGTCGCCGTCCCGGCAGGACGTGCAACAGGAGCCATCACTCGGTGGGAAGTGTGCAAGGCCATCGCAGACCTTGTGAGAGAAAAGGGCGCCGAGCCGGTGATCGCGGAATCTTCAGCGGCAGGCGTCGATACTGAAAAAGTCATCCAGGCAGGGGAGTATGACAAACTGCGGGAAATGGGTTACAGGGTGGTGGACCTGAAGACGAGTCCCAGGGCGAAAATCCCCGTACCGGACGGACATGTCGTCTTTTCCGAGCTCGGATCCTGGGAGCTTGTCAGGGATGCTGATGTGATCATAAGTGTCCCGGTCCTGAAAACCCACGACCAGACTGAAGTCACCTTGAGCATGAAGAACCTGAAGGGGCTGCTTGATGACCCGACCAAGAAGGCCTTCCATCGGGACGGGCTCCTGGAAGGCGTGGTCGATCTTATGACGGCCTTAACCCCGAAACTCACCGTTGTGGATGGGACGATCGGCCAGGAGGGCATGGGACCCATATTCGGGACCCCGGTGCCCATGGGGCTTGTTCTGGCCTCCAAAGACCTTGTGGCGGCGGATGCTGTCGGCAGCAAAATCATGGGCTACGAACCGGAAGACGTGATGATCACCGTCAGGGCGGCAGCCAGGGGTATTGGCGAAATGGACCTCGACAAGATTCAGGTGGTCGGGGACGCACAAATAGCCGATGTGCAAAGGCGCTTCCAGCGTGCCAGTGAAACGGAGATCGAAGGCGTTCCGCCCTTTGACCTTTTAATGGCCGAAGGCGCTTGCACGGGATGCCGTAACACCGTCATAAGTTCGATCCTGGACCTCAAGAGCCAGGGTCTCGAGGGCTGCCTGGAAGGAAAGTATGTTATCGCCGGGCCGCTCGAGGAAAAAGACATCCCCGAAGGCGCAAACGAGGAGAATACCGTCCTCGTGGGGATCTGCACGCGCCATCTTGAAGGACGCGGAGTCTATGTGCAGGGATGCCCGCCGAACAACATCTTCATCGTCAGGGCCATCGTCGGCGAAGACCAGAAGATCGAAAGACGTTACGCCACAGAAGAAGGCGCTGACGACCAGGGATAAGGGGGAAAAGAGAAAATGCGTGAAGTTGTCGTAATAGATGCCGTCCGAACGCCTGTGGGCCGCTTCTCGGGAGGTCTTGCACCTTTGAGCGCCTCCGATCTGGGGGCCCGTGCCATAGAGGCCCTCCTGGGGAGAACCGGGCTTGATTCCACGGAAGTGGACCACGTTGTCATGGGGTGCACCCTCCAGTTTGGCGAAAATGCGTACCTCAGCAGGCTTGCCGCGATCAAGGCGGGGATCCCGAACCAGACCCCTGCGGTGACCGTCAACCGCCTTTGCGGATCCGGCCTCGAGGCCATCAATGAGGCTGCCCGGCTCATCCAGTTGGGCCTGGCGGATGTTTGCGTCGCCGGCGGGGCCGAAAGCATGACCAACGGACCATACTTTTCCCCTCACATGCGGTCGGGAGCCCGTCTGGGTCACGTCACGCTCACCGACGGCGTCGTCGCTTTGCTTACCGATCCGATGCTGGATGCCCACATGGGCATGACAGCGGAAAACCTTGCAGACAAATATGGAATCGCCCGGGAAGATCAGGATGCCTTCGCCCTGGAAAGCCACAGGAAGGCCCTTCGGGCCTGCCGTGAAAAGCGTTTCGAGCGGGAGATCGTCCCCGTGGAGATCACTTCAAGGAAGAAAACCGTCATCGTCGAGGCCGACGAGGGACCCAGGGAGGACGCGTCACTCGAGTCCATGGCAAAACTGCGACCGGTCTTCAAGAAAGATGGCACCGTAACCGCAGGGAACGCATCGAGCCTGAACGACGCGGCCTCGGCGGTTCTGGTCATGGAGAAGGAAAAGGCTGTTGCTCTGGGCCTGGTCCCGAAATGGCGGATCGTCTCCCAGGCTGTGGCGGCCGTTGATCCGAAATATATGGGGATCGGCCCCATATACGCAGTGCCCAAGGCTTTGGAACAGGCGGGAAAGACCCTGCAGGACATGGAAGTCATCGAGTTGAACGAAGCTTTTGCCGCCCAGTCTCTTGCCGTCCTGAAAGAACTTGGCCTCGATCAGGACCAGGTCAACCCCAACGGCGGGGCCATTGCTCTGGGGCACCCTATTGGAGCCACTGGAGCCATCGTTTTCACCAAGGCTGTGCATGAGCTGGAACGATGCGGAGGGGAATACGGCCTGGTCACCCTTTGCATCGGGGGCGGCCAGGGGATCGCAACGGTGGTCAGGAAGATCTAGAAAGGAATCTGCGGGGAGAGGCTTTCACAAAGGGGCTTCTCCCCGTCTTAAAGACAGATGGAATTCCACAGGGGAGTGTGACTTCAATGGAAAAGAGGCTTGGTTTTATCGGGGCCGGTCATATTACGGAGATGATTCTCACGAAAATCATTGCTTCCGGTGTCATCGCGCCGGATGGCATTACCGTCAGCGATGTCGATACCGAAAGGCTCCAATGGATGGAAGAACAATTCTCCGTGAAAACCACTACGGATAACAGGCAGGCTTTTCTGGCGGGAGACGTCACTTTTGTCTGCGTACAGCCCCGGATCGTTCCCGCCGTTGTGGAGGACCTCAGGGGGATCTCCGTCGACGGGAAAGCCCTGCTGACCATAGCGGCAGGAGTTCCCATGGCCGTCTATGAAAGCATAGGCGACAGTGTTGGTGTCATGCGCGCCCTGCCGAACCCGCCGAGCCAGGTCGGCTGCGCCATCATTCCTTACGCGAAAAACCGCCACATCACCCCAAAAATGGAGAGTTTGATCCTGGAAATTCTTTCCCTTTTAGGGAAATGCATCCCCATGCATGAAGACGGGATCAGCATAGTGACCTCCCTCAGCAGCCCGGCCCCGGTCTTCCTTTTCCTCGACTCCATGGTGGAAGCGGGCGTCCTGTGCGGTCTCAGCAGGCCCGATTCCGTTCAGGTGGCCCATCAGACCGTTCTCGGGTGCCTCAGGCTCTGGGAAAGCAAGGAGGGCAAAACCTTCAGCGACCTGATAGCCGATGCCAGCACCCCTGCCGGGGTTTCAGTGGAGAGTGTTTACGTCATGGACTGTCATGCCTTCAGGGGAACTGTCAAGGAGGCCTATTTGAAAGGTGCCGAAAGGGCTCGGGCGCTCAGCGGAGGGAAGTAACGGAAGGTCCGGGAAGCGGCGATTTTATAGGAGGATATTAAAACAAGGGGATCACAGTTATTGTATAATCGTATTATAAATTCATTTGGGAACGGATGCTCTTGATGGTCTATGATGCACATTGACAAAAAATCCAGCCAGACATTATGTCTTTCGATACAATAAAGGAATGGTGGAAATGAAATTCCCGGAGCTTATCGAAAAAGAATCAGAGAAAAACCTTTCAACACCGGTATTTGTTGTCAACGTTCTGAGAGAAGCCATTCTGAGGGGTATCTTCAAGTGTGGCAAAATCCTCCGGCAGGGGGAAATCGCCGCGGAAATGGGCGTCAGTCACACCCCGGTCAGGGAAGCCATCCGTCAGCTCGAGGCTGAAGGCTTTGTAGCGATTATCCCCAACAGGGGCGCCATGGTGACGGGCCTGACCGTGGACGATGCCCGGGAGGTTTTTTCAATACGCAAACTCCTTGAATCGGAGGCCCTGCGCCGCGCCCTTCCCGGGCTGGACGAAAAGACCTTGCGGAAGTGCGAGTACATCAACATGGAAATAGGCGACGAACAGGATGTTCATACCTGGTGCGGACTGAACTGGGATTTTCACAAGAGCCTGTATGCACCTGCAGAGAGCCCGCGGTTGTTGCAGATGATTCAAAACCTTCACTCCAATGTGGACCGCTACTTGCGGTTGTATCTTGAGGTTGAGGATTATCGCAGCATTGGGGTGAGAGAGCATGGTTTGATCCTCGATGCCTGCAGGAATAAAGACGAATCGGCGGCTATCCGGGCCCTGGAGCTCCACCTGGAGAACTCACGCACTTTTCTCGAGGAATTCCTCGAGAAAGAAGGCTGCTCCGAAATATCCGAATGTCCCAGATAGGCCGGGAGAAATCCCTGCCTGTCTTTACGTTTTTGAGGCCTCGAACCAGAGGACGATGTCCAAAAGAAGAGAGCGGCCTTCCAGGATGACGGCGTTCTCTTCCCGGGTCATCGTTATAATCGGTTTTTCGACTCCCTGGGAAGCCAGCACCCCCGCAAGCCATCCCCTCATGAATTTTTCTGCAATGCCGACGGCGTTTTCGACGGAACCAGCGTCTGCAACGCCTGTAGGCAGATGGATACGGAATCCTCTCCCGTCGGGAAGGGGCAGTATGAAAACGCCCTTTCTGACGCTTGTAGCCGCCATCGCTGCGCCTGTGGCATTTGCGACAGGCGATTCAGAAGGGATGATTCCATGAGTTTTCAGCATTCGAGCCGCTTTTGGGATGAAAGCCCCGGCCGGTGCCCCCATTCCGACGAGGGGAACGTGCAAGGCGGCTTCCATTGAAACTGGTTCATTCTCTTTTCGACCGGATAGCATCCTTTCCGACAAGTTATTCAGAAAAAGCCGGTCTGATTGTGAAAATCCGTGCCGCTCGAGGATTTCCTCGAGGACGAACCGGGCAAGATGCTTGCTGACAGCCCATATCACCTCACGGGAAAAATCCTCCCCTTTCTGGAACCCGCCGAGACGGGCCATGAGGCAGGCGGCGTCGCGAGATACCCCGCCATCGCCGAAAGGCAGTTTCCCCAGCGCGGCGAGTGCATCAGTGGGCGTGAAGGCGGCCAGCTCAAACACGCCGGCGCGCACCAGGTTCATAATTTTTTCCGTGCCACCGTGGTCCTGGAGTTCTGCAACAGCCTCGGTCAGCGTGATGACCCCTGCATCGCGCACCCTGCCGAGAATGTTTTTCTCCAGGATGCTGGCTCCGGCCAGGGCCTTCGCTCCGGCCAAAAGAAAGACTGGAGCTTTCGGGGTATTGCCCTTTTGCCCGGCACCCGTTTCTACCATTGAAGGGACAGCTGTAATTCCTGTTTCAGTGAGAAGGCACAGCGGAACCGCCCGCAGGGGACCAAAGCTTAATGCCTTTTTCGATGGCCCGATATGAACCTGGCTGTCCCCTCCAAGGGCGATTGTCCGGATATCGATCGATGGGGCCATGACCTTGTAACGCCCCACCATTACGCCTTTCGTGCTGATCACGGGTGAGCCTTTCCCCAAAAAGGCCATGTCAGTGGTGGTACCGCCCATGTCAAGTGCGACGAAGCTTTTGCTGGAAGATTCCGGGGCAAGGTGGGCAGCACCGGCGATACTTGCGGCAGGTCCCGAGAGTATTGTCTCCACGGGCCGCTCTTTTGCCCATGCCGAACTCATGAGACTGCCGTCTCCCCGGACAACGTAAACAGGGGCGTGGATCCCGGCGCCTGCGAAAGTTTCCTGCATGGCATCGAGCCATTCCCGGACCGTCGGTACGAGGCCTGCATTCAACGCCGCTGTGGAGGCCCTTGCCATGGTGTTGAGCTCTCCTGACAGTTCATGTCCGCAGCTGCAAGGCAGGTTGGAGCTCTCGTTGATAATGGCCCTGGCGCGGATTTCATGGTCTGGATTGCGGTTTCCAAAAAGGGATGAGATGGCGAAAGCCTCGACCCGCTCTCTCCAGAAAACGGCCGTATTCCGTATCCTTTTTTCGTCAAGAGGGGCGCTTTCCTTCCCGTGGCGGTTATGTCCCCCATCAATGAAGACCACGTTATGCGTGGGGAGCGAGTCCCCGAAGCTCCACGCTTCGAAGGAATTCCTTTCGTAGCCGATGAGGACGAGGCAGACAGGGCGCATGCGCTCTTCCACGATGGCGTTCGTTGCCAGCGTTGTGGAAAGGTTGACGGCGGAAGCCCGAACAGCGGAAGGCTCGGTGCTGATAAGTTTTTCGAGGCATTTGCCTATGGAAAGACAAAGGTCATTTCTGTCTGTGCGCACCTTCGACCAGGCGATAACCCTTCCTGACGGGACATCCATGAGCACTGCGTCAGTGAAAGTCCCTCCCGTGTCCACTCCGATGACGGTCTTCCCGCCTTGCATGGTCATTTCTACCTCCAGACCCTTGATGCGGCTGCAAGGAAATCACCGGGACCGCTGCAGGTGTAAAAACCCATTTCCTTCAGTTTTTCTTCCACATCGACAGGAAGGTCCTCATCGTCAATTTTCTGATTCAATACACCTCCCATGAAAACGGGTACGTGCAAATTCCGTTCTTCGAGTTCTTCCTTCAGGGCGTGGGCGTACTCCAGAGCCATGCCGTTGTGAGTGCTAAGAAGGACTGCTTCAGCGCCTTCCTGTGCAACCCGCATGGCGATTTCGTCGGGGTTTCTCTCGGGACCTTCGTTGTGGACCAGTGCTCCGGCGTACCTGAGAAGACGCTCCATGACAAAGAGTGCGTGTTCGTGGACGTCTGTGGATGCCACAACGAGGACGCGGCCGGCGAGGGCTGCCCGCGATACCGGTTGAGCGAAGCTCTCCTGGGATTTTTCGACGCACCGCAATGAGTGTTCAAAGACGTCATTGGGGATGACCGCTTCACGGCCCCGGAGGGATGCAGGGTTCCTTTTCCCGGCGCCGAAGGTTTCCTCGAAGGAAGCCGGACCGAGACGCTTCAGAACATACAGGAGTTGGACGGGATCCCTGAGGTCGACTCCTGCTTCTTTGAGCCCCGAAAGGGCGTTTCGGAAAACCTCGCTGCCTTTTTCGACGACAGTTTGCGCAAAGGCACGAGGCGCCGAAAAGTCGAAGGACGGAAAGGCCCGGCGTGCCGTCGATTCCATACGACGACCGAAAATTTGGGCTTCGATGATTTCGTCAAGAGAAGGCACCCGGATGGCTTCCGTCGAGGGAATGGAGAGCACGGCATGGCCGGTGGGGCATTCGAGCTGGGTCAGGATGTCCCAAAGGAGGGTTTCCGCCACAACGGCGCGGTTCCAGGCGAAATCCCGCGTGAAGGATATGGTGTCTCCATAGACCATTGACCCGATGCACTCGCCTTCGTGGATTTGCTGGAGGGCGAAAATCCATCCGGACCTTTTTACAGGGTCGGATACAAGTCCTCCGACGCAATGGGCCAGCTTGGCCCCCAGGAGTTCTTCGACAATATGGCGTTCGAGCATCGCCCATCCGGCGATGGTGGCACAGTCCGAAAAAAGGGCGCCCATGCCGTCGTCGAGATAGGAGTGCACGAGTGTCCCTTTGCTTCTGAGCGCTCCCATGAGCGAGATCGCCTTCACCGTTTCCACCGTGGTAAAGGCCGTGTCCCGCCATCCCGGAGCCTCGTGGGAAAAAAACTGCGAGAGGTTGCCTATGGTGGTGATTCCCGCGCCAAGGGCGTAGATCGTGTTTTCCGTGGACGCAGGGAAACCGATCATAAAATCACCCATGTGGGGCTGGATCGGCGCTGCTTTTCCCACGGCCGCCCAATCCTCGGGGCTTTCCAAGAGTGGGCCCGTCTCGGCTGGCGCTTTCCTGCGGAGGTCCGCCGGAAGTGCCATCCGACGGTCAAGGCAAATCCCTGCCCTGTCCTGCAGGTAGCCTTCGGAAGCCAAAGCGGCGTGTAGGTGCTTGAGCCCTCTTTCGGTTTCCCTCCAGGAACTCATTCCGATATGGCAGTGGTACATGATCCGTTTTTCCTTCATGCATTGCCTCTTGTATTCTTCCTCGGAGTCAACTCCGAAGGCGTCCATGAAGGCTGTCCTCCCTACCACTGTTTCCTTCGCGAGGTTCCTGCCCTCGTCCACGATGGTTTTTCCGGGAGGCAATGGGGTGTCGAGACTCTTGCGGATTTTCCGGAAGGTTTCTTCTGTGGCCATCTCAGGTCATCCTTTCCAAGGTGAAAAGGGATCTCGGAACATGGGATCAGTATATTATAATCCTATAATAATATAAATAGTTTTTGCGCTTCCTCCCGGCACCTGGTCGCAGGACGGTTTTATGCCATATTCAGTGTCACGATCGCCTGCTCAAGGCTTGTCGAGGGGGTACCCTGTCCTGCCGCGGGGAACCCTCGAGATAAACCCGTCATGCCTGTTGACGCCAAGCCGCAACGCTTCAGGACGAGCTTGACATGATCATGATGGAGGAGCCGCCGGCACGATCCTGAAGTGTGGAAAACTTCCCATGCCGGTGCGTCCTCCGCCTTTACCGCAGCCAAAGATGTCACCCCTGACTGGATACAGGCAAAGGAAGAAAATCGGGGCCTTATTGTGGGGTATCGCATGATTCTGGAAAAGACAAATGAAGCTTTGGCGTGGACGAAAAATAACGGCGACGATGTGGATAAAATAGCGATCTGGTTTTTGAAGGAAAACACCGACTTGCGGCATCAATGGGTTGAGGAGGAAGAAAAGATCAAGCCGAGTGAAAAAGCCCTGAAGACGGCGTCCTAGATAGAATGATTGACAGAGTTTTTGTATTACAGGGGCCGCCTGGGGCGGCCCTTTTTACGGTCCCTCAAAAAGATCAGTTTGTCCTGGAACAGGTATTTCCCTTCCCGGGGCTGGGACAATACAATGGCACGGACAGGGTAGGGAGATGAGGTGTCTGGAATGAAAGACAAGATGCGATGTTTGAAGGAAGAGTTGTTCGAAGCTGTTGAGAAGCATTCACCAAAGGCGATAGCCCTGAGCGATCATCTCGCGGCAAACCCCGAACCCGGCGACGAGGAGTTCGAATCGAGCAGATTGCATGCAGACCTCCTGAGGTTGGCCGGTTTCGAGGTGGAATACCCTTTTGCCGGAATCGCGACGGCTTTTCGGGCCAAAAGGGGGAAGGGGTCGTCGAAAGTGGCCTTTCTCGCGGAATATGACGCGCTGCCCGAAATCGGCCATGCCTGCGGGCACAATCTTTCGGGCGCCATGTCGACTTTGGCCGGGATTGCCCTTGCTTCGGTGTCGGATGAACTCGACGGAGAAATACAAGTCATTGGCACGCCTGCCGAAGAGACCAACGGGGCCAAGGTCGCCATGTCGGAAAAGGGTGTTTTCGACGACCTGGACCTGGCGCTCACGCTTCATTGCTCCGGCGGCGCCTCCTTTGTCCCTTACGAAAGCCTGGCCGTGGACGCTCTGGAATTTGTCTTTACCGGGAAGACAGCTCACGCCTCGGCTTCGCCCTGGATGGGGAAAAACGCCCTCAACGGCGTGCAGCTCTTTTTTCATGCCCTGGACATGCTCCGGCAGCATGTCCCGCCTGAGGTCAGGATGCACGGGATCATCACCTCCGGTGGTGAGGCCCCGAATATCGTTCCCGAAAAGGCTGTAGCGAAGTTTTACTTCCGAGCCCCGAAGCGGCCGATGGTGAATGAGATCGTGGCAAAGGCGAAAAATTGCGCGAGAGGAGCGGCCCTTGCCACCGAAACGGACGTCCGGTGGGACACGGCGGAGATCAGTTTCGAAGACATGAAGCGCAACAGCTCCGCCGAAAGGGCGATGGAAAAAATCATGGAAGAACTCGGCGTCGTTCTGTCCTCGGGGCCGGGCCCCCAGGGGTCTTCTGACATCGGCAACGCCAGCAGGCGCTGTCCCGCATTGCAGCCCCACTTTTCGATCACAAAGGAGTCCCGTGATCTTCATACCCGGGAATTCGCCCGGGCGACCACTGAGCCGGAGGCGCACCGGGCAATGATTACCGGAGCAAAGGCCCTCGCCGCCATGGCGTTATCGGTAATATCCGACCAAAAGCTGCGCGAGACAGTGAAGGCGGATCACAGAAGGGATTGTCCTGCAAGGGGGACGCCATAGGTATTGTCCCATCGACGGGAAACGGACCGAGTGGCGGAGTGAAGCGATTTGAAAATGTTCTAGAAGAATCTTGTCGCTGTTTATATGATCTGATAAAGTGACACAAAACATGCAAAAGGCTCGTCTGCGACGGAAATGGGGAATCGATATGGCCGGGGAAGGGGAAAAAAGGCGCGTGGACCGCGAGGACCTGGAAAAGGTCCCCAGGTTTTTTTACGAGGATTTTTTTGAACAGTCCCCTGAAGCGATCGTGATGGAAGGTCTCGATGGACGGGTGCTGGAGGCGAACGCGAGCTTCTGCGACATGTTCGGCTATGACCGGGAAGAGGTGAAAGGCCGCGTACTTGAGAACCTCGTCGCAGCCGATAGCCAGACTTTCGAACAGGCTGCCCGCATATTGAACAATGCGGCAAGGGGGCAGCGCTTCACGCTGGAAACGATCCGCCACCGGAAGGACGGGACCCCCCTCCAGGTTTTGCTCTTTGGCATTCCAATCATTGTCAACGGAGATGTCACGGCGGTATACGCCATTTATCACGATATTTCACCCCGGAAACAGGCCGAGGAAAGCCTGCGGAAAAGCGAGGCTCTCTTGCGCCTCGCCGGCCACCTCGCCCACCTTGGGGGTTGGAGTGCAGACCTTGTCGAAAACCGGGTCTACTGGTCCGAGGAAGTGGCTGCCATTCACGACATGCCGCCGGGGTATTCCCCTACCGTGGAAGAGGGCATAACCTTCTACGCGCCGGAGTACAGAAACAAAATCGCAGAGGTTTTTGAAAAATGCGCAAAAGAGGGCATTTCATACGATGAAGAAATGCAGATACTTTCAGGAAAGGGCAAAAGAATCTGGGTGAGAACCGTCGGAGTTCCCGAGCGAGACGAGGCCGGCCGCATCGTCCGGGTTCTGGGGTGCTTTCAGGACATAACGGCGAGAAAGCAATCGGAACAGGAACTCCGGGAAGCCCTTGAGAAGATGATCGGTGTCCTCGCGGAGCTTGTGGAGCGCCGGGATCCCTACACTGCGGGACATCAAAAAAAGGTCGCGGAGCTTTCCCGGGCGATCGCGCTCGAAATGGACCTCGGCGAAGAAAGGGCGGAAAGGGTTGCCATGGCGGGGGCGATTCACGATATCGGCAAGATTTCCATTCCCGCCGAGGTGTTGAGCCGTCCCGGGAAACTTTCTCCGATAGAAATGGAACTGGTCAGGCAGCACCCGCAGCAGGGGTGCGAAATCCTCAAAGATGTGCAGACCGGCTGGCCGCTGGCCGAAGTGGTTTACCAGCACCACGAGCGGCTCGACGGGTCGGGCTACCCGCAGGGGCTGAAAGACGGAGAAATCCTTCTCGAGGCACGCATCCTCGGTGTGGCCGACGTTGTGGAGGCCATGGCGTCCTATCGTCCCTACAGGCCGTCACTGGGTATCGACGCCGCCCTTGAGGAAATTGAAAGCAAAAAGGGGCTTCTCTATGACCCGGAGGTTGTGAGTGCCTGCTTGAGGCTCTTCAGGGAAAAAGATTTTGTTTTCGACAGGTAGAATCCGTTCCAGGGTTTCCAGAAAGCCGATAAAGAAAGAGGGGTATTTATGACGAACAGGATGAAGGAAAAGCTTGCCCAGGGCGAGGTCGTGATCGG